>JBBISO010000067.1:0-9666 GCA_037441325.1 Acidobacteriota bacterium
CATCCGCTTGGGTGCGCCCCGGCGCATGGAGGACTGTCGCGAAACCGGTTTTTTGACCAAGCCCCCAGGCTTTGTAAGGCAGCCGGGATATTATGCCGGGCAGTCCATTTTTATGGCCGGCGGTTTCATTAAAACAGGATCAAGGCGCCGGTGACGCACCACTCCCCAGGCGAGGGTTGTGACAAGCCCGTGCTCGTGAAGGAATGCAGGTAAAGGGTGTGAAGTTATTGATCCGGATATCGCTGGAGTCGTTATGTGAAGCAGGCATTGTTGATCCGCCCCGGAATAGACGCATCCTTTTTTGTTTTAAATTAAGGATTCCCTCACCAGCGTCATTCCGGGGTGCGGATCATCCTCTTCTATAGCATAAAATCTTGCTGCCAATGTCAATAGATCGTCAAGAATTGTAAAAATATCGGCTGGCATCTCCGTCGGAGCAGCCAAGACGAAATTCAGCGGGATTGAAATCGCCATGGGAGCAGTGCTTTCCTATTGCAGCTGCCGTGATGGAAATCGACAAGCAATGGCGGTGCAAAACCGGAGGGGGTTGGTGTTAAATGTAGCCCAACAGGCGGTACCAGACATATCCGAGATATTCATGATAAGCCCACTGAAGCCGAGATAGATTTTCCACTGAAGGGCCAAATCTCCTGAGGAAGGCAGCGATCTTTTCGCCGGCGCTTGCCTTTTCTGGATGATGCTGCGATGCCCAGATGCAGGCTGGAGCGGGAATCGCGGCCATTTGAAGTTTTCGCGCCACCGCGGTGGCGCGTCTCAAATCACACCCCGCCGCGACCAGAATAAAAGGATCTGAGCCCACAAATTTTTTGACCTCGAGCAGATTCTCGTAAGTGTTTTGCGAATTGCCTTCCACGATAATTTCATCGGCCGGCACGCCCACCTGCTGAAGAAAATCCGCCATCATCGCGGAAACCGGCCTGTCCCCAATGCGGATTATTCCTCCGGACAGAATCAGCTTTGTGCCCGGGAGGAGGCGGTATAGGCGGAGCCCCTCCGTCATGGTGCATATCGTTTGGGCGGAAACATTGCTGGTTATCGGGAATCCCGGATGGTCCTCGGCGTATCCTGCGAGCACCACGATTCGGCCGACCTTTGGGGATTCCGGCGGTGCAAGCATGGGCGGATAGGGCCTTTCCAATCTCAGCACCAAGTACTCGGCCAGCGGAGTGAAAAGAAAAATCATAAACAGCAGGCCGCCGCAAACCAGCCATCGGCAACCGGCGCGCCGGTGTCTCCTCGACGCGGCAAGCACAAGACCGCAAGCCGTCGAGATGCTTAGGATTCCCACCGGCGAGAAGAGAAGCTCTACTGATTTCTTAATAATTTCCATGGCGGCCACCATAAATCATTCTTTTTATTAAGTTGCATACGACAGTGCCTGTTAACACAGTCCACAGAATATATCCTGCTTTATTGCCCATTCAGAGGAAATCCTTGGAGAGGCGTCCTCACAAGTACGTCGAGGTGCCCACAAGAGCGCAACGAAGTAAGCATGCCCGGATATGCCGCCGCAATAGAAATCTTGTGAAAAATGCGGGATGAACATGATGTCAGTTGTTTGTGTACCCAATCAAGGTCAGGATGAGGTATGCGGGTTGGTTTACTCCGTTGGCAACACGGCGCACGGCGGTGCCGAAGATCCGGGCCTGACCCTCGCGCACCTGCTGGGGAATTCTGAGGTTTTTGGGATTATAGAGCAGTTGAACATCCAAACCGATGCGCGCAAGGAGCGGCATTTTTTCATTTTGCAATTCAATGGAAGAGTCCGCCAGCAAACGCTGAAGCTGCTCTTTTTTCAAAGGCATATCCAAGGAAAGCACGGAGCGCGATGCTAATTTTTCCAGCGCTGGATCCGGAAGCGCAACCCCGGTGCCGGCTTGATAGGCAAGTTCAGTGACTTGACTTATATACATATCGCGTACGGCGGCCGGGAGAAATTCCTCCTGCGGGCTGGCAAAAATCTCTGTTATGTACAGTTCCCTGTCGTGGGGCGGCAAGCGCCGGACAACTCCGATGCCCACGCGAGTGACATCGTTTGCGAGAATGTTGCTCGCATGGCCCGGACTGGCCACCAAAGCATTCTGCGCTTCAAGCACCGAAGGGGCCCTGGCTACGTTTTCCCGGGCAATTTCATACCGGTAGCCGGCGCGGTTCATCCTTGCCTTTAGATCGCCCGCGGGGAGCTGATGACTAATGTATCCTTGTGCTGCCATTCCCGCGGAATGCTCTCGAGCTATTTGTACAAGCGCATCATCCTGTTTCAGCGCCCGGAGTCCCTGCCTGATTCTGTATTGATTGGTGAGCGCCAGCAGTTCGCGTTCCAGATCCTGATGGGCGGCGGGATTGAGTGAGGGCGAAGGATTTGCCTGCTCTTCGCCGCGGCACTCCGGCACAAGAGAAAATTTCAAAGCTCCGGAAAATAATAGGCCTGCGGCAAGGAGTAATTTCGGCAACAGCATGAAAAAATGCCCTTGTTTCATGCACAAATCCTCGATTTCGCTGCTTTAGCGGTTCTTATCGGCCGGTATGGCGGGAAGCTTCAACAAATTCGATGGATTAAAGGCGGAAATTTCGGCGCATTGCGGGAATATGATTGGGAGCGAAATAACTAAAATAATCGAGTACAGGTGCCGATATTTATTAGTTATGATAAAATGTATGTTTTTTGGTCCTTACGCTGCTCTGCTGAAGCGCTGGACAAGAGGATCCAAACCTCCTCAAGGGAGGTGATCTGATTGGTATATATCAGGAAGAGGATCGGAAGAAGGCGCAATTTTTTCCAAAAGCACAAAGTGCTTGTGCTTTTTCTGGTCTGTGCGGGAGCCTGCCTGCTCTCCTTCCTTTTCGCGAGTGTCTTTCGAAATGCGGCCCCTACGATGGTTTTCAGACCGCCTGCTCCGTCCAGCGCGACCGAATTGATTCCCAGGATCCAGCCGCAGAAATATGAACGGATCGTCTACCCGTATTCGGTTATTCCGGGAGGAGTGCGAAGCCGCGAGGAACTTGCCGCCAACATGGGCAATGACCAGGTTGTTGCCGCTCACTTTGCCGATTTCGCGGTAAGTCGGGCGCGTATGGTAAAGATGGAGGTAACAAAAAACGTCTATGTCTCCTATCGTATTCGAGACGCGGTTTTTTGGACCGCCAAAGCAATCAAAATCCCGGAGGGCGAGGCTTTGGTTACGGACGGACGCGATTACGCGCGCGCCCGCTGTGGAAACAGAATTTCGGTTTTGCCTCAAGCGCCGGTATCTGAAGAAGAGCCGGAACCCGAAGATTTCGATATCCCAATGCTCGCGAGGATGGAGCCGCCCAATCTGGAGACTTTGCCCGAATCGCGCTTGGAACTAAGGGAGTTCTCTCCTATTACGCCCTATTTCCCGGCCCCGCCGCCGAGGATTTTGCCCTATTACTACCGCCCGCTTTTTGTCGTATCTCCATCCGGCCATATTATTCCCGAGCCTGGAACGCTTGGCCTGCTGCTTGTGGGTCTGGCGGCGCTTTTTATCATCCGGTTCGCCCGCAAAAATTAACTCCTGTTTGATCCGATGCATCGCCAATTCTCGTCTCCTCACAGGTTATGCCGGGGAGTCCGGTAGGGCGCTCCGCAGCGCACATGCCCGGCTCCGCGGCAGTAGAAAGCCTGCAAGAAAAACGGGGTCAAGGCTATATTTCAGAGAAGTGACGGCCGACACTAATCAAAATCTCCATACCGGTCGAAAAATTAAAGAGGTGCAATAGAACACAAAGGAGAAATAATAATATGGAGGTATCTCCATCGAGCGAGCCCGTCCGGAATCTCGGCAAATATTCGCTGGCTGAGAAATTGGGGGAAGGTTCACTGGGACCGGTCTACCGAGGTTTTGATCCTGAACTTGGCCGCCCTGTCGTGGTCCGCATTCTGCGGGACGGCGGCAAATGGGATGCAAAAGCAGAGGAGCTTTTTTTTCGTGAATGCCGGCCCATCGCCGATTTGCAGCACCCCAATATCGCCGCCATATATGAAATCGGGAAGGAAGGGCAATCTCTATATATGGTAATTGAGTCTCTCGGCGCCAATACCCTTCTAAGCTTGGCCGGTCGAAAGCCGTCACTGACGGTCGAGTCAAAGCTGTGGATTATGATCCAGATCGCAGAGGGCCTGTGCCACGCGCATAAAAAAGGTATTCTGCACCTTATCCTGAGCCCGGCTAAAATCCACCTGACAGCCGGCGGCATCAAGATTAGGGATTTTACTCTTGCCCATGTTCTCCTAAAACACCTCTCGCGGCCGGGAGTTCGTTTTGGTATGCCGATCTATCTATCTCCGGAGAGGATACAAAATCAGAACTGCGATGAACGATCCGATGTGTTTTCCGCCGGCATGGTTTTTTATGAATTGCTTACCTGCCTTCATCCGTTTCATGATAAGGACAGCAATAAAGCGCTCGACAGCATTTTGTCGGGCGGGGAACTTCCTACGTTTGAAAAGTTTCCGGATGTGCCTCCGGCGATATGGCCGATTCTAAGAACTTGCCTGGCAAGGAATCCCAAGGACCGCTACCAGAACATGGATGAGGTTTTAGGCGCGTGTAAGGAGCTTATGGAAGATTTAGCGGAAGACACCCGGCTCATGCTGGCAGAGCTCCACGCCTCTCTTGCTCCGCTCCGGAGAGCCGCGGCGCGGAATGGCGCGCCTGCCGGCGTCGTCAGGCTTTCCAGGGATGCTCAAAAACTCTTGGGCGGCAATGATCAGGCTGATTATGTTTCTTTAGACCGGATGATGACCGAGTTCCTTGAACAGTATCCCTTGATCCGGGAAGCCGCCAACGAATTGCAGAAGCTTGAGGCAGAAGGATTAGAGTTGCCGCTAAAAATCTTCGAGATCAATGGCATTTCAAAATATGCGGCGCGGCCGTTGGAAGCGAAATTCAGTGGGATCGGTATTGTGTCTCAAGAACGGTCTGCCGCTCCGCCGGCCACGGGTGCCGCGGATGCCCCGCTGATTCCGCCGCCCGAAAGCACGGGTTTGAAGGCTAAAACTGTCCTTCATAGATCCAATGTAGTTGCCGCGACCCGATCGCCGCATTGCGGGATGGCTTCGCCGATTGTGCCGAACGCGGGTGCGCCGGACGCCGGGGGAGCAAACATTGCAGCGATTCAGCAAACGGAGCGGCCCCTTCAGAACCTGATCGCTGATTCAGTGCCGATCTCTAACAAAGAGACCGAAACGCCGCCGCGTCCCCGCTGGTTCCAGAGACCGATTTGCGGTTTAGTGGCAGCGTCCTTGCCTATTCTGCTGATGGCGGTCGCCATATACCTGACTTTAGGAGCCGGTGCGGCCACATCTTTGCGTAGGGTGTTGACAAATCGCATACTCCATTTACAAACGCCGGCGAAGGCATCGGTGCCGCCGGCCGGCTCTCGAAATGTTAAAAGCGGATTCGCATCCAAAGAACAATGGCTGGGATCAGAAGATCAAAAAACGGTGTCAGTCCTTTTGAAGGAAGCCCGGACATTGGCCGGCATGAATCGTTTTGAGGAAAGCAAGATACTGCTTTCCAGGATTCTGGAAATTGATCCTGCCTGTATGGAAGCCGGCGCAATCTTAGAGGATATGGAGGAATCATCGGGGGAAAGCCGCGGCGGCGAAACGAGCCAAACCCATCAGAAGCAGCTTGCGCGGGTCGTCCATTTAATCGAATCCGGTAAATTGCTGCGCGCTAAAAGGGAGCTTGACAGATTGCTGCAATCGAATCCGAATTTGCCCGAGGGAGAGGCGGCGCGCCGGCGGGAAATCCCAAGGTAATAAAGGATTGCGCGCCTCAGCAGAAATAACAAAGGATGGCCGCGCAGAGATGAAGGCATGGAAGAGAAGACCAGACCCGCTGCCGGCTTGCTTTTTCCTTCTGTCGAGTATAGCTTGAAGGAAGCGATTGCCTAGAAGGGAGTCGGCTTCGCTTCAAGGAGTGCGTCGGCGCGCGCGATAATTTACCGGAATGCCTGCCAAGGAACGAGGAGGAGAGGCGGTGGCTGAATTAAAATATGAACAATATCTGTTCACGGGATTGAAGGATGATATGCACCTGGCCATCGATTACATTGCCAGCCCTTCTGTATATTTCAGGGGCGCCCATCAGATTCCCGGCGCCAATATCAACATGGGATGGCAGGTGATCAGCAAACCCACCTTCATGGAACGAGCGCCTCATACCCATGATTGCGATGAATATTTTGCTTTTCTCGGAGCGCAATTCCCGGATGTGTTCAGTAGCTTCGACGCCGAGATCGAGCTATGGATGGGGCCGGAACGCGAAAAGCACATTATTACCAAGCCGACATTTGTTTTCATACCCGAAGGATTCCCGCATTGCCCGTTGAACTTTAAGATTGTAAACAAGCCGCTCGTGTTCCAGGCAATCCATCTCGGCCCACGGTTCCATAAGATCATGGACGGCAAGGAATATTGGTTTGAAGGCCCCGGCCGATCCATGGAAGGCTGGAAGGACCATCCAGTTTGGTGGTGAGGAACAGTACTCCGACAGGCCAGTTTCCGCTCGGCGTGCTTGTTTACGGAGAGGCCTTTAGTTCCATTCAAGCCATCGGTTTTAGGATCGTTTGGGGCGCGCTGATTATTTTTGCGGGCGATGGTTTCACTTCCTGGCGTGCGGTTCCGGCGGGGCCTGTTCCCGAATTGGGAGCCGGATGAAGTTGTTGCAGCGTGAAATCGGATCGACACTTGCCGCGGACGGCATTCTTCATCTAAAATTGTAACAGGCGGACCGAAAAAGCTTTGATGCAAGGGCGGCTGAGGCCGCCGCGCTTGATTCCTTTCCGGAGGATCAGCATATCCATTCAATTGCGGTACTGATATCTTGCGGAGATTTGAAATGTTTTTATCGCGGCGTGATTTTCTCTCTGGGATAGTTCCGGCGGCGTCCTTTATCATTACCCGGGAACAATGCGGCCGCGTGCCGACGCCGGCAACGACGAATATGAAAGCTGCCGACTCTCGCTTTGAGCCGGCCTATCTAAAAGCGGAACGTGAGGGCCGTCTCGCGAACATCGAAACTGAACTTTGGGAAATTTTCCGGAGCTGCCGTTGCTGTCCGCGCAAATGCGGCGCGAATCGTCTCCAAGGAGAAACCGGGTTTTGTTCCTCGACCGCCCGCCTTAAAACTGCTTCCTTCGGTCCGCACTTCGGCGAAGAAAGCCCCCTGGTCGGAACCGGTGGTTCAGGAACGATTTTCTTTTCCAATTGCAATTTGCTTTGCTGCTTTTGCCAGAACTGGGAGATCAATCATCGCGGCGACGGCAGCTTTATCGCCCACGAGGACCTAGCCGACATGATGCTTTCTCTTCAGCGGCGCGGTTGCCACAACATCAACTTGGTCACTCCCACGCATGTAGTCCCCCACATCGTAAAAGCCCTGCGCCTGGCGATACCGAAAGGACTGGTCTTGCCGCTCGTTTACAACAATGGAGGTTATGACAGTTTGGATGTGATCCGTATGCTGGACGGGATCGTCGACATTTACCTGCCCGATTTCAAATACCAAAACGGCGCTTTGGCCGGGAAATATTCGAGCGGCGCGGTGAATTATCCTGAAATTGCGGCCGCTACAATAAAGGAAATGCACCGGCAGGTGGGCGAACTTCAGTGTGACGCAAAGGGTGTGGCGCGCCGCGGGCTGATTATCCGGCACTTGGTGATGCCGGAAAATATTGCAGGTACCGACCGCTTTGTGCGCTGGGTGGCAGAGGAACTCACTCCCACCACTTACGTCAATCTCATGGCTCAGTACCGCCCCGAGCATAAGGCCTTCGATTATCCGGAGATTTCCCGGCGCATTTCGACGCAGGAGTGGGAGCAGGCGCGCGCCTGGGCGAAAGAAGCAGGATTGACCAATGTGGATCTATGACAGAGCGTTGAGCGAGCTTTTGAAAGCCTTCAGGTCCTTGAGATTTGCCTCCTTGATTCCAAGCAGTGAGCTCGGTGGTAACAACAACATGTTTGCGGGTTGCCTCGATCAGCTTCGCCCCGGCCTAGTCCGCATTTCTCACAAGGGTTTTACTAGGGCGGCACATGCGGGCATGACTGCTGCATTTCGCTGCCCGTGAGGACGGCTCTGGAGGCCCGCCCCGCATGTCGTGCGCCTTGTATCCACACCCGTCTGGGACGCCTCGCTACGAAACCTTGTGAGAAATGCGGACTAGTTCATCTTCATTACGGCGACGTCAGACCTACGGGCCGGTGACCCACCGAGCCTGCGCAGGCCCCAACTTATGTTCGCTTATATTCGGGAGCGAAAAAGAGATCGTGGAATAAACCCGGCCTTTTGGGATCGTTGATCTTCTTGAAATTGAGCGGCCCATGAAACGGTCCGGCCGGGATGAAAATCATGGTCGCTTCCGTTATTACCTGGGTTTCTATTTCCTTCCCGTCCTCGCTCAGGCCGAACTCCACGACGCCGCCCAGATCGGGCATGTTGGTGATGTCCCCCCCAGGCGAAAATAATGAATTGGTCAAAGTTGTGCTTATGGCAGTCCGTCACCATTATGAAAGGTTCGGTAATTGCCCACCAGCTCATTGAGAAGTTGAGGTTGCCGAAATCTCCTCCGCTCTTCAGGCCTAAACGCGGAGCCGAAACCTCCGGGTGCGGTGTCGGATCCAGCATGACTCCTTTTCTGATAGATTGTGCAAATTTGGATGCGGCCATTTTTATTCTCCTCTAGGTTTTTTCTGCTGAGTCGGTCTCGCTTCCAGTCTCGATGTATTTTGCACGAAATTTGCCGGCGGCAGAAAGCAATTCACTATGGTTGCTGAGAGCCACTTGAGTTATACCTATAATTTGACAATCGGGACGGCGAGGCGCCGATGGCTCATAAAGGTCGCATTTCAATACTGCTGCTGATTGTAATTCTGCTCGGCATGGCTCTTGCTTTTTATTTGCGGAGTGAGGGTCCGGAACCCTCTAAGTTCCTCCTGGCCAAGGCCGCTCGGGGTGAAATCAAAGTCGCTGTGAGCACCAATGGGATTATCGAGCCTTTGGAACGCAGCGAGGTATTTGCTCCCATTGATGGACTGGTCGCCGAAATTAAGGTAAAGGAAGGAGAACAAGTCTCGCGCGGCGGGCTCCTGATACGGCTGGAGTCAGAACGGATCAGGAGTGCACTCGCGGACGCGAGGGCTGGGCTGCTGCAACAAAAGCGCCAGGCGAGGCTCGTCACCGTCGGGCCGCCGATAGAAGAGATAAACGCGTTGGATGCGTCCATTGCCGAATGCGAAATGCAGCTCGAACAACAGAACCGAGAATTGTTGTTGGAAGAATCTCTTTATTCAAAGGGCGCGACTACGCGGGCGGCCGTGGAAACGATGCGCAATCAGCGGGACCTGCTTCAGCTTCGCGCGGCGGCTTTGAAAAAGAAGAAGCAGGACCTGGAGCTGCGTTACTCGCCTGAAGAAAAGGCATGGGAACTAGAAAAGGTCGCCGAGCTGGCCAAGCAGGTGCATATGCTTGAACAACAGCTGCAAATGGAATCGGTCTTCGCGCCAAGAAGCGGACTGGTTTACTCGATTCCGGTCAAAGCAGGATCTTACGCCGGGAAGGGTCAGCTGCTTGCTCAAATTTATGAACCGGGCAAAATCATGCTTCGCGCCTACGT
>JBBISO010000067.1:9676-11854 GCA_037441325.1 Acidobacteriota bacterium
GGCGTCCACTACTGCCGCTTCATCGCGTCGGACCGCGCCTACGTCGACGAGCCGGATTTGGGGAGAATAGCCAGGGGACAAGCGGTAGTGATTGAATGGGACGGCTTGCCAAACCGCAAATGGGCGGGAGTCGTCGAAAAACCGGCGCGACAGGTCGTGCCGCTGAACAACCGCTCCGTGGGAAACGTCTTTTGCACGCTCGACGGAGATCCCAAAGAGCTGATCCCAAACCTCAATGTCAGGGTTGAAATTATCACGGCTCACAAGGAAGATGCGCTGGTGATTCCAAGAACGGCCGTTTTTAACCGGGCGGGGCAGCCGACCATCATGCTGTGGGAGAAAACCGGCACGGTTCTGAAACCGGTGACTCTGGGACTTGTCGCTCCGGAAGAAATTGAAATTGTGCGGGGAGTCATTGAGGGGAATTTGGTCGTGCTGAATCACGGCGAAGCCCGCACGCAGTGAGAGCAGAGCGAAAGGCTCTCCGGCCGCCCCTGGGTAATACGCGATGATGACGCTGCCCGTGTTGGAAATCCTGCGAACTGCGCACCAGGCCTTGCTGCGAAACTGGGGGAGGGCGGTATTAACCTCCTTGAGCATGGTGGTCGGGACAGCCTCTCTTGTGCTGGTCGTCGTGGCGGGGATCAGCGGCCGGGCATATACATTGGAACAGATCCGGGGTGTCGGAACCAATCTAATCACCGTCTATCACGAATCCGCAGATGTGGTGGTCGGTACGGACACGCTGGCAGACCGGCTGAATGACGGGGATGTGAAGGCGGTCAGGACCGAGATCCCCGGCGTTCGCGGCGTCGCGCCGCTCCTCCTGAGCTATCCGACGCTTTCGCTGGAAGGTGTGACGCGCATTGTCAGCTTGATCGGCACAACCCCGGAATATCGGCAGGTGCGCAATATCGATGTGCTGCGGGGAAGATTTCTCGATGAGAATGACTTGAGATTCCGCAACAAGGTATGCCTGGTGACGGAGCTCCTCGCGAAAAAGCTGGAACGGGATCCGTTTTATAAAGACTCGATCACTCTTTTCGGCCTTCGCTTCAACGTCATCGGAGTTTTCCGGGAACGGGTCAACACCTTCGGCCAGACGGAAGTTTCCGACTACAGCGCTTTGATTCCGCTTACGGTTATACGCTATTTCAAACCGGCCAATACCGTCGATCAGTTTTATGTTTCCGCGGAAAGCATGGAGCTGGTACCGGGGGTTTCCGAACAGATCAGGCAGCTTCTGATCCACCGGCATCGCAAACAATCTCTTTACAAGGTGGACAACCTCAGCGACATCCTGAAGGCGGCGAACAAGATCAGCCTGGGGCTCACGGTCGTACTCCTGGTGATCGCCGCCATATCCCTGCTGGCGAGCGGCATCGGCATCATGAACGTGATGCTTATCACGGTGACGGAGCGAACCCGGGAGATCGGAGTCAAAAAGGCTATCGGAGCGCTTCGCCGCGTGCTGCTGATCGAGTTTCTCGCTGAGGCTCTAATTCTGAGTTGCGGGGGCGGACTGGTGGGAATTTTGCTGGGGGTCGCGGTGCCCTATTCGGTTCACTTTTTCGCGCCGTCGATACATATTCACATCCCGGCGGCTGCCATAGTTGCGGGTTTTGGGGTGACGTTGCTGGTGGGACTCACCTTTGGAATGATCCCGGCGATGCGAGCCTCGCGCATGAATCCGGTGGATGCGTTGCGGTACGAGTAATCCAGTCGGGAAAAGCAAGCGAGGATTTCAATGAAATTGAGCGCCGAAGGTGCGGCATAAAATCCAACTTCGGCGAAATTGGATTTTCATAGTTCAATCCGTTGGAAACCAAGGATAAAGGCTCACTTCTGGCACTGCCAATTTCGGAATCCGGGTTAAATTATTCCCATACCGGTATTCGTACTGCCACAGTACGAACTTAGCTAGTTTCGGTCGCGAAATTCATTTATCGGGCGCAGGTAAATGATTGGAACCCGCAGGGTGCTTTGGACTGGGCAGCTTGCTGCCGCTTTCAAGTGCTTGATAAGCTTCACATTGCAAAAGGCGCAGAGCAAGCTTGGGCACTTCAAGGGCTTCGCCCAATAGATAGCAGGGCTATGATTTAGGATGCACTTCGCGAGAGAAACTAGTCCGCATTTCTCACAAGGTTTTTACTGGGGCGGCACATCCGGGCATGACTG
>JBBISO010000068.1:0-11796 GCA_037441325.1 Acidobacteriota bacterium
CCTAAGCAAATAATTTTCATAATTGCCCAGGTGGGGAATGGCCTTCCGGTCGCCGACCTCCAGAACCTTTGTCGCCAGGCCGTCGAGGAAATAACGGTCATGGCTTACGAAAACCAGCGTGCCTTCATAATCATCCAGAGATTCCATCAATATATCTTTGGACCGGATATCCAGGTGATTGGTCGGCTCATCCAGCAGCAGGCAGTTTGCCGGCGACAGGAGAAGCCTGCAGAGCACGAGCCGGCTGCGCTCTCCGCCGCTCAGCACGGAGACCGGCTTATCGACGGCATCTCCTGAAAACAGAAAGCAGCCGAGCAGCGTTCGCAATTGCGGAACAATATAATCGGGCGCCACCGAGTAGACTTCTTCCCAAACCGTCCGGCTGGAAGCAAGCAGTTCGTCCTGATCCTGGGAGAAATAGGAAACGATCACATTATGGCCTTCTTTGCGCTGACCTTCGAGCAACGGCAGGCGGCCGGCCAGTATTTTCATCAGAGTCGATTTGCCGGCGCCGTTGGGCCCTACAAGAGCAACGCGCTCGCCTCTCTCCAGGATGCAATTCAAATTTTCAAAGACCGGGATCCCTCCATACCCTGCGGTTACGTTTGACAGCTCAAGAACAACCCGGCCGGTTCGCGGCCCTTCGGGGAACCGCAGACGAATCGGCTTGCTCTCGGGGGGGATCTCAATCTGTTCCATACGTTCCAAATCCTTAAGGCGGCTTTGAACCTGCGCCGCTTTCGTCGCCTTATATCGAAACTTGTCGGCGAAGGCCTTGATTCGCGCTATCTCCTTCTGCTGCGCTTCATATTCCGCCCGCAGCCGGGCCAACCGCTCTTCGCGCTCCCTGAGAAAATCCGCGTAGTTCCCCCTGTAAAAGTGGACCCTCCGATTCCTGATCTCGAGGATCCGTTGCGCCGTAGCATCCAGAAAATACCTGTCATGCGACACCAGTACCAGGGCATGGGGATAAGCCTGAAGAAAATATTCCAGCCAGTTGCGCGCCTCCAAATCCAAATGGTTGGTCGGCTCGTCGAGCAGAAGCAAACTGGGCTGCTGCAGCAGGAGCTTGGCCAGAGCAATCCGCATTTGCCATCCTCCGCTGAAATCTTCACAGGGACAGCCGAAGTCTTTTTGCGCGAAACCCAGACCAAGCAAAACCGATCCGGCTTTGGCCTCGGCGGAGTAGCCGCCGCGCAGGCGGAATTGCTGGGAAATGAGCGAATATCTCTCAAGTTTCCCCTTGTATTCGGGGCCCGCGGGCCGCATCTCGGCCAGTTCATTTTCCAGCCCGTGGATCTCATGTTCCAATTCAGTCAATGACTGAAAGACAGAGAGCACTTCCTGCAATAGCCCGCGTCCATGCGCAAACAGTCCGTCCTGGGGAAGATAGCCGAAAGTCAAATCGCGGGCTCCGATAACCTCACCTTCATCCGCGGGGAGCATCCCCGCAATCATTTTCATTAAAGTTGATTTCCCGGTTCCGTTGTCTCCAACCAGGCCGATGCGGTCTTGCTCACTGATATGAAAATCCAGCGAGCGAAACAGCCATTCACCGCTAAACGCCTTTCCCAGACCCTTGATTTGAAGCATCTTTTCCCCAAAAATTTATCATTGTAGCAGACCAAGTGTTAGGATTCGCAATTGCGAACCAGTACAATTTGTGCGGATGGGAATCCAGGTGCGTCCCGTCCGGGGCGAAGAAGATGATGCGAGCGGTGGCGCTTGCCAGCGGCGGTTTGGATTCCAGCACTGCGATGGCGATTGCCAAAAAACAGGGATTCGATGTCTATGCCCTCAGCTTTGATTACGGGCAGCGTCACCGGCATGAACTGGATGCCGCCCGGCGCATTGCGCAGTCCCTGGGCATTGCGAAACATATAATCGCAAAGATTGATCTCAGGATCTTCGGTGGTTCCGCCCTGACCGCGGATATCCCGGTGCCGAAAGACAGGAACACCGGCCGTATTCCTTCGGAGATTCCCGTTACCTATGTGCCCGCCCGCAACACCATCTTTCTCAGCTTTGCCCTGGGCTGGTGCGAAGTTCTCGAGGCCCAGGACATTTTCATCGGAGTGAATGCCATCGACTATTCCGGATATCCGGATTGCCGGCCGGAATTCCTCGAAGCTTTCGAAAGGCTGGCGAACCTCGCGACAAAAGCGGGAGTCAGGGGCGCTTCCAGATATCGGATTCATGCGCCGCTATTGCATATGACCAAGGCGCAGATTATACAGGCTGGGATTGCGGCGGGCGTGGATTTTTCCCTGACCCACAGCTGCTATGATCCTGATCCGGAAGGGCGTGCTTGCGGTGCCTGCGACTCCTGCGTCCTCCGCCGCAAGGGATTCAAAGAAGCCGGGATTCCGGATCCCGCGATCTATTTCGAATAGGCTGCCATGGCAAAGACCCACACGCCGCTCCCGGTCAAGCTCTTCGTTGGAATCCTCACTTCCCTTCCGGAAACCGTGCCGCAGGCCGAGGAACAGCTCGCGCGGCTATATGGTAATGTGGACTCCCGAAGCGGACCTGCGCTTTTCGATCTGACCCATTACTATGACCAGGATATGGGCAGCCCGATCTACCGTTATTTTTTCAGCTTTGCAAAACTGATCGATCCGTCGGACATCGCAGCAATTAAACTGCAAACTAATGGCCTGGAATCGGCTTTTGCCTCACAATATTCGGCGCCGCGGCGCCCGATAAATCTGGACCCGGGATACCTGGAACAATCGAAAATTGTTCTGGCTTCAACGAAAAATTATTTTCACCGGATCCTGATTGCCGCCGGCATTTACGCCGAAGTTACGCTTCACTTCGAAAAAGGCCAATGGCGCTCCTTCCCCTGGACGTTCCCCGATTATAGGACCCAGCAATACCAGCAGTTCTTCAGCTCTTTGAGGAGCCTATACCGGACCCAGCTGAGGGAGCTGGGGATCAGGATCCGGGTCCAATAGGAGCCTACACCCGGCCTTCGTTTCCTCAAAAATATCGCCGCCATACAGCGATGACGGGCGTGGCTGCAAAATGCGCTGCCGGCAAAGGCCCTTTGATCCCGGCCACAGTTGCCGGCTCAGTGAGAAAGCAAAACCATAAGCCCGATGGGGTGAGTTTATCGATCCTCTTTTGCCCCCGGCATAGGCCCAAATTGTGGATTTTGGCTTTATATTCTTCCGAGATCAGGTTAAAAGTGATCCGTTTCAAGAAACGAAAATTGCGTTCATGAACCCGCGCGTTATTCGCTTAATGGAGAGCCATGGAAATTGCGAGAGAAACGATCCGGCAACAATCCACAGTCACTAAGAATGCCATTTTAGGACTTGCGGCCGTCTTCACAACCATTTTCGCCTCCAGTTACTTTTTCCGCGGCATCGGAGTTGCACTGCCCAAGGTGGCCGCCGACTTGAACGGCATGGCCTTGTACTCCTGGGCCATCTCTTTGCCGGCCCTTGCCGCAGCCTTCGCAACCATTGTTCTTGGGAAGCTCTCCGATGCATACGGGCGTCGAATTCTCTTGATCACGGCCCTCGCTCTCTACTTATTCGGCGCGGTTCTGTCCGCGATCAGTCAGGATTTTATCGCCTTCATTGCCGCCCGCGTCGTCCTTTCCCTTGGCCAGGGCGCTCTTTTATCCCTTTGCTTCTCAACGATCGGCGACCTGTTTTCTCCGGTCGAGCGCAGCAAATGGAGCGGTTTGCTGCAAATCCCTGCTGGAATCGCTGCCATCATAGGCCCGACCATGGTTGGAATGGTCACCGACAAACTAAGTTGGCGCTTCTTCTTCGGAATCGTTGCCCTGCTCGCAGCGATCTCCGCAGTTTTAGTTTTCGCGGGCGTGGCCCCGCCGGCCAAACGAATTGCCCGCAAAATCGATTTTCTCGGAGCTTGCCTGCTTGCCGCCGCCGCGGCCGCGATGATCCTGGGCTTTTCCTGGGCAGGGACCGCATATGCATGGGGATCCATCCGGATTGCGGGTATCTTTGCGGCCTCAATAATTATCGGGATCATGTTGTTTTGGATTGAAAGCAAGGCGGAAGAGCCGATTCTGGATCCCCAGGTGCTGATCAACCGCACATTTCTTACGGCTGCGGTAGCCGGCTTATTGTCCTATTTCGGGCTGCTGGTGATCACCATTTATTACCCGCTTTTCCTCCAAGGCGTCCAGGAAGCCAGCGCGAGCCTGAGCGGACAAGTCATCACTCCTTTCGGCATCTTGATGGCTTTCATGGGTGTTCCGACCGGTTTCCTGATTGCCAGGACGAGACGATACAAATGGCTGCTCATTGTCGGTTACACCATTCTTACCGCCGCCACGTTCGCGATGGTCGCTTTTAGCGCCGGAACCCCTCTCTGGCTTGGAGTTCTGGTTACCACGATAGCCGGCTTGGGCCTGGGCGCTATTCCCACGATCAACACTCTCGTGGCGCAGTTTGCCGTCCCCAAAAGATTGTTGGGAGTGGCGGTCGGCGCGATATTCGCTTTTGTGTTTATGGGCGGCGCGGTCGCTCCCGCTATTCTTGGTTCTGCTATGAACGAAGCTTATGCGAAAACGCTCTGGAAATCTCTCCCGGCGGAGCTGAACGACATTGCCGATAAAGCTGCATTGGCCGCCTTAACTGATCCCCGTGTCCTGCTTTCGCAGGAAGCAATGAGAGAGCTGGAGCAAATCATTCATGCCGCCGGAAACCGGAGACCGGAACTATTTGCAGAAACGGTCCGGGCGATCCGCAGCTCCCTGGAGGCAAGTTTGAAGATGGTCTTCCTGATCGGAGCTCTAACCACGCTGGCGTCTTGGATTCTAATTCTGACCATACCCGAAGTTTCCATAGAGACGGAAGTCCCGGATAAAAAGCGATGATCGCCTCCGATCGCAGGCCTCTGCCGCTTGTCTGGCGACATATCCTATTCCATATGCGGGGGCGGCTCTCCAGACACGTCCGAGATGGCCGCTGGAGAGCGGTTCTCACGCGGACGACAGGAACTCAGTAGTAACTTTAGGAAAAATCAGTCCGTTAGCAGGGTGTGAAAAAATATGAAAACCGTTCCCACGCTTATCTACGATCCCCGATTGGAGCCTCGCGTTGTGCGCGCAGCCCTCGTTTGGGGTTTGAATCTGCCGGGATGCCCGAAGACCGTTTCGGAGCCTGCTTACCTCTTTGCACTTCTGCAGCGAGTGTGTGCCGCAGGCGATGCATTCCTCTCACTCGAACGCAAGCGTGCCGTCAGGGCAATGCTCAGGTTCGGAACATACAAGCCCTCGGGACGCAGCAAACCCTCCAGCGAATATCTCCTTGCGGCCGCGCTGGCGAATGAATTTCCTTTGGTCAATCCCCCCGTGGATGCAAATAACGCGGTCAGCCTGGAATGGGGATATCCTGCCAGCATCTTCGACCTCGAATTATGCGGGCCAGCACTGCTTCTGCGGCGGGGAGCAGCCGGCGAATCTTATGTTTTTAATCCCTCGGGACAAAGCATAAATCTTCAGGATCTGATTTGCGTGTGCCGCGCTGACAGGGATGGATGGCTGCCCTGCGGCAACCCCGTCAAGGACGCCATGGCAACAAAAATCAGGGAGTCTACGCGGGGCGCGGCCGCGGTTCTATATGCTCCGGCCGCTGATCCAGCCGTGGATCTCGAAGCTGCAGCCGCGCGTTTCTCCGACCTCCTCCGGACGGAATGCGGCGCCGAGGAAAGCGGCTGGATTGTAAGCTAACACGCACTTCTCAAACAGGTCTCTCCTGGCGAAGCCGGGTAGCCGCAATTCTCATCAAATTTTGCAGCCGGGCCGCGCAGGCGGGGAAAACAACCCTATTGCGGACGACTTACCCGGACGCCCTGTGGATCGATCTTCTCAAGGCGGAGGAGTACCGCCCTTATCTGCAGAATCCGGAGCTGCTGCCCGCCGAGCTTTCGTCGTCCATTGCTGAAAGCTGTGCAGCACCCGCGGATTAAGTAAAATCATTTCAGCGGCGCCGCGAGGAACAAATCCGCGCCGGGGCCCACGGGAAGGCCGAAGATCAGGAAGACCATGAGCAGAAGGATCCAAAGGATACCGAAGGTGACCGTGTACGGGAGCATGGTCGCGATCACGGTGCCTATGCCTGCCTTCGGTTCGTATCTGGCCATGAAAGCCACGATGAGGGCGAAATAAGACATCATCGGGGAAATGATGTTCGTCACGCTGTCGCCGACGCGGTAGGCCGCCTGGACCAATTCCGGCGGGTACCCGAGCAGCATGAACATGGGGATGAAAACCGGTGCCATGATGGCCCACTTGGCCGATGCGCTCCCCATGGCCAGGTTAAGCATGGCCGAGAGGATGATGAAGACGAACATGAGCGGGATCGGGCCCAGCCCGGAGGCCTTGAGCGCGGTGGCGCCCTCGATGGCGAGTATGAGGCCGAGATTTGTCCAGTTGAAATAGGCAACGAACTGCGCCGCGAAAAACACCAGCACGGTGTACACGCCCAGTGTCTCGATCGCCTTGCCCATTCCCTTGACGACATCGGCGTCGTTCTTGATCGTGCGCGCGCCCACGCCGTAAGCAATCCCCATTGTTAAGGCCGCCAGAAAAATAAAGGCGACGATACCGCTCAAGAAAGGAGACTTCAGGATGCTCCCGGTCTGGAGCTCGCGCAAAAACCCGCCCTGCGGGATCAGCCCCAAAAGAACAACGGCTCCGAAAATGAGCGCCGCGATCAGGGCGAAACGCAATCCCCGCCTCTCGTTGTCCGTCAGTGTGCGCAGTTCCTCGGCCTTTTCCGCCCCCCCGTACGTGCCCAGCCGCGGCATCACGATCTTTTCGGTTACCAAGGTGCCTGCGAGCGCCAGGATCGGAGTGGAGGCAGCCAGAAAATAGTAATTGCAGGCCGGGTTCACCTGGTAACCGGGCGTGATGATGCGCGCCGCCTCCTGTGACAGGCCCGCGAGCAGAGGGTCGATCGTCCCGAGAAGCAGGTTGGCGCTGTACCCGCCGGAAACCCCGGCGAAAGCGGCCGCCATCCCGCCGATTGGGTGCCTGCCCACCGCCAGGAAGATCACGCCCCCTAAAGGGATCAGAAGCACATAGCCCACTTCGCTGGCCGTATTTGAAAGGATGCCGGCAAAGACGATAACGAAGGTCAGCAACCTTCGAGGAGCCGAGATCACGAGCAGCCGCAGCCCCGTTCCGATCAGGCCGCTGCTTTCGGCAATCCCGATGCCGAGCATGGCTACGAACACCGTGCCGAGGGGCGCAAAACCGGTGAAGTTGGTGACCATGGAAGTAAGAATCCGGTGCAGCCCCGGAAGGGACAGCAGGTTCACCGGCTGGATCATGGCCCCCGTCCCGGGGTGCCGGACAGAAAGGTTCATCTGGCTTACGACCCAGGACATGAAGATCACGAACAGGGCAAACAGCGCAAAGAGCGTCGCGGGGTGAGGAAGGGCGTTGCCGACTTTTTCCACCACCGTCAGAAATCGGTTGAAATAATCCCGCTTGGCTTTTCCAGCCATCGTAGGTCCTCGCCAGGGATTCACGCCGGCGGCGCTAAAATTCGACGCTTCCAAGCCTCAATTTTTTTGCTTCCTGTATTTTGCGGTTCGTCCGTCCTGGATCACGCCGGCCCAGTTCATGCCCAAACCGAAATCGTATGCATTGCCTTCCGAATCCACGCGGCAGAGGAGATCAAATGGAACATCCTCTTTCTGCGCTTCCACCGTTTCATGCCCGCCGGCATTTGCAGAGGCTATAATCCCGAGGGTTCTGCGGCCCCCGCGATTATATCCAGCAACGCCCGATCCTGGACGCCAAAAGCGCCTAAAATCGCGGCCCGCCGGACCAACCATCTCCTATCCCGTACGGCAACATGACTCCAATGGCAAAAATACCCCGGAGCTTTCCATTCTTGGTTTTAAAGATATCCGCAAAGGGCATGGAACTTGGCGTCGTGGCGTAACTGGGATGAATGCTTCCATCCGGCATCTTGATCGAAGCAAATCCGCGATGGTTGAAACAATATAAGCCCCAGGTAAGCCCCATTTCTTCGTCCACTACGGGGGTGCGGCGCGGATGAACGCTGTAAATGGTTTTAAGCGAGGGAGGAATTTTGCCGTCGGCGGTCTGACAGGAGCGGCTGGCCGGCATTCCCGGCAGAGGCGGCGCGGCGTCGGGAATGGTCCCGCATGTCACCATGCCGTTTTCCATCCGGTAGGCATCCTTGTCCCAGGGAATCGTACTGTCATTGAGCCTGTCAAGTGCTTCGAAATAAGTATCCGGCATCCGGAGCATTTCCTTGCGCGACATGCGTTCGGACGGAGCCAGGGTTTCGGCAAACGTGGGCGGGGGTGCTTTTAGATTGCCCAGGATCTTTTCATTCACATCGCGGACTACGATCGACTCGGCCTCCGTGATTTTGCGATTCACTACTTTGAGCCGCACGGACAGCAGCACGGGTTTGTCATGCTCTTTAACAAGGCCGGTCCAGGCCGCCTGGCCCGTCTGCACATCGCAAATATAAAATTTGAAATCGCCAAGCCCGGAAGCGGTGAACCAGAGCCCCTCAGTAGGGGGAAGCTTAACCGTATTCTCCGTAAAAACCAGATTCTTGGCAAAAGGCGCTTGGGAAGGATCATGCGCCACCATGGCTGCGAGATATTGATCGGCGATGCCTTGCAGGCAGGCACGGTCATAGGAGCCGGATTTTTGAGCCTGAGCGGGTGCGATTCCCGTCGCAAAAATGCCAACACATACAGCCGCCAGCAGTTTCCTCATAATGCTCTTTTTCTCCTTTCAGTTCCTGTTTGATAGCGGGAAAGCATTATAGAATTATTTTGTCGCCTTCCAAGCCCAAAAGGGGTCGCACCAAAATAAAGCACTGACTTAAAAAGGAGTTAGCCCGCATTTCTCACAAGGTTTCGTAGCGAGGCGTCGCAGACGGGCGTGGCTACAAGCCGCGCGACACGTGAGGCGGGTCTCCAAATCCGCCCGGGATGGCTCTGGAGAGCCGTCCTCACGGGCCGCGAAAACCTTGTGAGAAATGCGGATTAGATGCAATTTCTTATATCCAAATGCGCCCTGGACCTAAAATTAGGGAGGTATTTTGGGGCGGTTGGGACCCGGCACGGACCTGGGGCAGAAGGCTATTTCATTTACGCGCAGAATATCAGGCCCGTTTTCTCTCAGAAAAGGAAGGCTATCACAAGTCTTTGAAACGTTTTATCGTGGTCCGACCCCATTGTCCCCCATTGCCCAGCAGCGAGGATAGAGTCCGGGCATTCTCGATGGCAGCCGCAGCCTTGGACATGTATGTTCCCCCGCAGGTCGCTCGGTTATGCCGTAGGCCCTTTTGGGCATTTTGTACGGCGGATTGCCACAGCCTTGACCCGCACCTTCGCAAGCTTTCTGGCTGCGGCGCCGGATGGTGCAAACTGAAGCTGCTTCCATGGCGACGTCGCAGGCTTCGGATGAGTTACAGTTTCTGCCGGCAGGCGCTTTCCTGAAACGCTTTCCGGTGCTATATCCCGGCCAGCCGTTTAAGATTCCCGGCCAGGATCAGGCTCTTTTCCTCCTCGCTGATGCCCAATCCAAGAATCTTGGCTAGTTCACTTTGCATATTCCCAAAGGGGACATCGGAGCCAAAAAGGATCCGTCCGGCGCCGATTTCCTTGACGAATTCCAGAATAGTGTCCTGGCTTGCCAGCGCGGTATCAAAATATATATTGGCGCGGCCGGCAAAGGCCTTGAGGAAATCTGCGGGACTCCCTCCTAAAAGGCCCAGATGAGGAATGATCAGTTTCAGGCTGTTTGTTCGGGCGACAAAGAACTTAGTAAACTCCAGCTCCTCCTCAAAAACAATCGGGAGTCCGACGGCCCCCGATTCCTCAATAAAGCGGTCAAGACGGGGATCTTCGAGAACCCGGTAGTTGGAAGCTGCATCTTGGACCCCTCTCATCCAATGCCACTTGCCGCCTTTGAATCCCTTTTCAGCCGGTATGGGCCGAAGGTCTTCAGGAATGTAGTAATAGGGAATAAAGCGGTTTTCGCTACGGCATTCCTCAAGGATTCTATCGTTGATTCTTTCATCGTCTATAGCAGTGGATGGGAACGGGAAAATGACGATTTTTTGAATTCCGCATTTATCCGCCTGACGGAAAAGCTCATGCGTGGAAACGGCAGTTCCCAGGGTAAGGGAAGGCCCCCAGTGGGTGTGCGAGTCGATGATTTCAAAGCTCTTTGCGAAGGTCATGGAATCTCCGGCCTTTAGACGCTAGCCTGCATTTCGCTGCCCGTAGGGCGGGTCTGGAGACCCGCCCCGCACCTTGTATCCACACCCGTCTGCCGCGCCTCCCCGCGAAATCCTGTGAGAAATGCGGACGAGACTGAATGCGTGGTTAACTCATGGGCCATTTGATCGCGCGGGCCAGCGGGGATCTTCGAGGGCGGCGTCGAGTTCCTTGCCCAGAAGCCGCGCGCGCCGCTGACCCTCGGAAAGCAGCCGCACATAGCAATCGACCTCCTGCACCAGCCCTTCATCCCATTCCGGATAGCCTCCGAGCTTATCCAGAACCTGCCGCAGGCGCTGCGCCCCGGCAAGGTCGCGGGATATCTGTTGATACAAACTCCCATTCAGGTCCGCAGCGTCCCGGTCGTAGCACCCGATATAACGTCCGAGTTCCCGAATCAGCCGTAACCTTGCCGCCTGCAATTGCCGCTCCAAGATTCTCAGCCGATTCTAACACAGACGGGAAGCCAATCCGCAATATTGGCCGGTTGATTTTGGGGGAAGTTCTTGCGTAAGTTTGCTTGACAGGGCCGCAAGGGTTCCATTATGCTTCGCCCTCATTTATGAATCGTTCTAATATACATTGCGAGCTGCCCCGCATAATTAGTCAATAAGGTAAGAGCGCCGGCAGTGGCTCATATATTTCGCGGCCCAAGAAAATGGCAACGCCGCCACACCGGTGAAGTGGCTTACGCGATGGAGCATTCTGGAGTTCTCCGGTGGCGAAGGTTGGCAGCGCGACGCTGCTCCCGGCGCGCTTCTTGGCGGCATCGATCACTGCAGTATTGATGCCCGCGATCACAACGGCGGCAGATCCAAAATATCGAGCCACACTGCCGCCATCGGCAAACTCTTTGACGCAGAACATCTTCAGCGCCGTGTCTCATCCTCACCCGAAGGCGAGACTGGACAACGGCCGCCAATCATGTCAGCTTAATGACGGCTATTTAGACAACCTCTCACACGAGAGGAACTGCCAATGGACCCCGGTCGGCGACACGATCGGGGTCTCTCCTGCTCGACCTTCGGCAAAAGACTATACGATCCAAAGAACGATTGTCGAGGCGCCTGCGGCGCGGATGATGTTGAGGTGTTTATTCCGGCAGGTGTTTAGAAAAACACGTTTTTAGATGATCGATGACAATGGTATCGGGAGATGGTTTCGCGGCGGACTCCAGTTTCAGCCTCGATGCGCCGGTATGTCCGGCCGAGTTCAAGAAGAGCAGTAACTTGTTGCAATTTTGGCGTTTTCAAGTAGTTCGGCACCTGTATCCTCCATCATTAAAACGACAGAGGATAGCGGAAATCCGCTACCTGAAGTGGCCGGTTTTCAAACGTTCGGTCGTGGCCGCTTTTGGGTGTTCGCTAACACTCTCCTCTCCATGTCTTACCTCCGCTGTTTGATTTTAGTTAAATATGATTACGCGTTTCACCACTCAACCTTTATAAAGCTTCACCGGGGTGCTCAAGTCTTATTCCGACGGATCTTCCCCCGCCATGGCGGGGGAAGATCCGTCGGAAGGTCCTGATTAAA
>JBBISO010000069.1:0-6677 GCA_037441325.1 Acidobacteriota bacterium
GCGGTTTGCTTTTTAGGCGCATATAGTTCTTAAATCACCTCGATTAGAATGAGAAATACCGGGCCATGGATCGCGGGCATTAAGCAAATACTTTTCCTCACCGCCTCACGCATCCGGATTTGAATGCCGATGATGGACACCCCGCTTCTCAGAGTGCGCGCACTATGCAAAGATTTCCCCTATAGGGGCTTCTGGGGCCAAAGCATCCGCGTGCTGGACGGCATAAGCATGGAGGTGCACTCCGGTGAAATCCGTGCGATTGTCGGGGAATCGGGTTCGGGAAAGACAACCTTGGCACGCTGCTGCCTGCGGCTGATTGAGCCGTCCGGCGGCACGGTGGAATTCGACGGTCAGGATCTGGCGCTGCTAAATCCCGGCGCCTTGCGCGCTAAGCGGCGAGAATTCCAGATGGTTTTCCAGGATCCTTTCGCCTCGCTCAATCCCGCGATGACGGTGGAAGAGATCCTTCGGGAGCCTCTTCAGATCCACAACATCGGCACGCGGGAATTCCAGGATCGGCGGATCCGCGAACTTATGAACGATGTTTCGTTGAATGAATCGCTGATCAAGCGGCGGCCCGCACAGCTCAGCGGCGGCCAGCAACAGCGGGTCGGCATCGCGCGCGGCCTGGCATTAAGGCCGCGATTGCTCGTGGCGGACGAGCCGGTCTCCGCCCTGGATGTATCCGTCCAGGCGCAGATTCTCAATCTGCTGGCGAACCTGAAAAAGCGTTACGGCCTTACCCTGATACTGATCTCACACTCGCTCTACGCGGTCCACTATCTGTGCACAACCATTTCGGTCATGTATCAGGGACGAATCATTGAGGAGGCTCCGGCCGCAACCTTTTTCAAGGGACCCAGGCATCCTTACAGCAGGATCCTGCTCGACGCCATGCCGGTCCTGGACCTCACGAAGCCAAATCCCACCGGCACCCTGAAAACTGCGGACGCGCCCGTGCTGCGGGTCCGGCAGGGTTGCGCTTTTCATCCGCGATGTCCGCAAGCCTTCGCCATTTGCAGAGACCGGGTTCCGCTCCCGGCCGAAATTAATCCGGGCGAACGGGTCGCCTGTTTTTTATATGGCTAGCCCGCATTTCTCACAAGGTTTTTACCGGGGCGGCACATCCGGGGCATGACTATTTGGGCGGGTCTGGAGACCCGCCCCACATGTCGCGCGCCTTGTATCCGCACCCGTCTGCGACGCCTCGCTACGAAACCTTGTGAGAAATGCGGACTAGCCTTGTTCCGCGGCGAAATCGGATTCGAGGATTTCGGGCCTCTGCTCCAGCATCCCGTAAAGTTTGGCGTAAAAACCATCCGGTTTGCTTATAAGCTGGTCATGGGTCCCCGATTCGATGATGCGCCGGTTATGCAGAACCAGGACCTGATCCGCATTGCGGATGGTCGAGAGGCGGTGGGCGATGATGAAACTGGTGCGCCCCTTCATCAGGCGAATCAAGCCTTCTTGAATATGGCGCTCGGTCAAACTGTCCACGCTTGAGGTGGCCTCGTCCAGGATCAGAATGCGGGGGTCGGCGAGAATAGCCCGCGCGATACCCAGGAGCTGGCGTTCTCCTTGCGACAGGTTGTTGCCGCGCTCGGAAAGGAGAGTGTCGTAGCCGTGAGGAAGCCGGGACACAAAGTAATGGGCATTGGCGGTCTTGGCCGCCGCGATCATTTGCTCTTCGGCCGCGTCGGGGCGCGCATACAACAGGTTTTCCCGGATCGTGGCGGCGAAGAAGAATGGCTCCTGCAGGACTACTCCCATACGGGTGCGCAGGTCGTCCACCCGGACATCCCGGATGTCGTGGCCGTCGACCGTGATGCGGCCTTTCTGCACGTCGTAAAAGCGGCTCAATAAATTGACAAGCGTTGTTTTTCCCGCTCCGGTAGGCCCGACGATCGCGACCAGCCGTCCGGGTTGAGTGCCGAAACTAATGTCCTCAATAACGGTCTTGCCTTCCTCATAAGCAAAACTGACGTCATGGAACTCGATGGCGCCTCGGATGTCGCTCAAGGGAAGAGCGTCGCTTTTTTCCAAAACCTCCGGTTTCATGTCCAGCACCTCGAACAGCCGCTCGGCGCCCGCCAAGGCGGATTGAATCATGCTGTAAACTTGAGTGATCTGGCGCAAGGGATCGAAAAAGCGCTGGGAATACAAAATGAAAGCGGTCAGGAGACCGATGGAGACTCCGCCGGCGGCAGAGATTCCGGAGCCTGCGGCCTGCGGCCCCGCGCCGTTCAGGGCCAGAAAGCCGCCGACACCCACGACGAGGCCGAGCGTCAGCGAGGTCATGACATTCATCAGGGGCATGAAGGCGTAAGCGATCAATTCGGCCTCGACTCCCGCCCGCTGGCTTGCAAGGTTGATTTTTTCAAACTTGGCGAATTCGGCTTCTTCGCGCCGGAAGGCCTTGATGACCTTAATTCCCGAAACCGATTCTTCGATATTGGAAGTCAACCGCCCTACCCATTCCTGATTTTTGCGGAAAGCTTCGCGGATCTTCTTGCCCATGATTGCCGTCAAAACCGCCATAACCGGCACAACGGCGATGACCACCAGAGTGAGGGGAACCGAGAGAATGAACATGGCGGCCAGCACCATGCCCATGGAAAGCAGTCCTCCGACCAGGTTGGAGAAACCGTTGTTCATGGCGTTGAACACCATTTCAATGTCGTTGGTCATGCGGCTGATGAAATCGCCGATGCCCCGTTTTTCGAAAGATCCTATGGAAAGCGTCTGGACATGGGCAAAGGAATCCGCGCGCAGGCGGTACACGATATTGTTGGAGAGACGGGTCATCAAAATGCCCGCTCCGGCCTCGGCGATCCAGGAGCCCAAAATCGTCGCCAGCACGATCTTCATCCGGGAGATGAAATCGGGCAGGTTTTTTGACAGCTCCAGGTCATATTTGATGGCATCCCCGATCAGCGCCGGTCCGAGAGTCCGGAGCAGGGTGCCGGCCGCAATGAATATGGTGGAAGCGATAATCAGCGTTTTGTTGCCTCCGAAATAGTGCAGCAGGCGTTGCAGGGTCTTGCGGTAATTCTTTGGAGCCTCGATTCGCGGCGGACCCATCATGGGGCCGCGGCGGGGAGGCGCTGATCCGGGCGCCGGAGGGGGAGGCAAAGGGACTCTTGCGGGAACCCTGGCATCGCTCATGCCGTAACCCTCCCGGGAAGCGCGGCCAATCCTGATTGAGTTTCAAAGATCGTGCGGTAGGTTTGGTCCGATTGCAGCAGTTCCTCATGCTTTCCCGCGGCGATGATGCGGCCGCCTTCCATGACCACGATGCGGTCCGCGTGGCGGATAGTATTAATTTTCTGGCTGATGATGATCGCGGTCCGGTCCTTGAATTCGCGGTAAAGCTGTTCCACGATCCTTCTCTCGGTCTCGGTATCCAGAGAGGAGGTTACGTCGTCCAATATGATGATGTCCGGCCCGGCCGCAATGGCCCGGGCGATCGCTACCCGTTGCCGCTGGCCCCCGGAAAGACCCGTTCCGCGCTCTCCCACGGACGCGTCCCAGCCCTCGGGTTTATCCGTGATGAATTCTGTGGCGCAGGCGATCTCGGCCGCGCGTTCCAGGTCGCGCTGGCCGGCGCCGGGCGCGCTGAAGGCTACGTTTTCGCGGATGGATCCGCTGAACAACACGGTTTCCTGCAAGACCATCGCCACCCGGGTGCGCAAGGTGTCGAAAGTCAGATCCCTAACATCAACATTGTCAAGAAGCACGCTTCCTTCTTCGGGGTCATAAAATCTGGGGATCAGGTTAACCAGGCTGGACTTGCCGGCTCCCGTGGTCCCGATAACCCCCAGTTTTTCTCCGGGATGGATCACAAGGTTGATGTCGCTTAGGGCCCTTTCCCCCTGCCCATAGCGAAAGGACACGTTCCGGAATTCAATCTTGCCCTTCAAGGAAGGCAAGCTGCGCGCCCCGGGCTTTTCCTCGATGCCGGTTTTTTCCAGAAAAAGCGCATCCAGCCGCACTGCCGATGCCATCGCCATGCTGATGAAATTAAGCACCATTCCGAGCATCAGCAGGGGGAACATCGCCATCATGGCGTAGTTGTTGAATGCGACCAGCTTTCCCAGCGTCAGGTTTCCCGGCACGCCGGAAGCGGCGCCGGTGATAATGGCGGCGCCGCCGGACCACAAAACGATCAGCGTCGCCAGCTGGGCGATAAGAAAAAACAGCGGGAAAAAGAGGGATAGTTTGTAGCCGACGTTCTGGCTGATGTTGAACAGGTTTTGGTTGCGGATGCCGAATTTTTCAATTTCCTCCCGCCGGCGCGCGAACGCGCGGACTATTTTGGCGCCTGCCAGGTTTTCCTGAAGCGTATTGTTCAGTTCGTCCAAAGCAATCCTGGTTTTGATGAAGAGGGGGCGGATCATGGTCGCCACGGCGAAGAAAAGGATCAGCGTCAAGGGCATGAATACCGCCATGATGCTCGCCAGCCCGGGGTCCGTAAGGTACATGGCGATGACCGCACCAATAATCATGATGACGGATTGCACAATGCTGAAGACGCCCATGCGCACGAACATCCGCACCGTGTTGACATCCGCGTTCAAGCGCACCATCAGTTCGCCGGTGCGCCATCGGTCCAGGGTTTCGAAAGAAAAGCTCATGACCTTGCGGTACAGGGCGTTGCGCAATTCGTAACCCATCATCTGCGAGGACTTGATCAGCTTGTAGCCGGAGGCCAGATTGAGGGCCGCGGCCAGAGCAGCCGTGAGGATAATGCCCGCCGCGCCCCAAACGACGGCCGATGCCATGCCCGTCTTGATGCCGCTGTCGATCGCGTATTCGATGAAGCGGGGCTGCACCAGTCCCAGGCCCGTGGCAGCCATCAGCAGGATGAAGGAAAGAACGAGGGTGCCCGCAGAATTTTGCAGGAAACGAAAAAGCCTAAACAGAGCGATCATCGAGTTTCCATTCCGGGCAACAAGATTAATACAACCTGAGCGACAGGCGGCGAAAAAAAGCAAGAGCAGCCACGGATTTCACGCCATGAGGCCGTCTCCAAACGCCCCTCTTCAGGCCAAAAATGTTTCGTGCGAATGTGCAGGGTTTATGCCCCAAAACGGGTCCAGGCGAGATTATCGATTTATTCCAAGTGGCGGCCGAAGGAAAGCAACTCGGCTCCGGATTCAATCGCGATGCACACAACTTCCTCCAAAATATCCTCATCAAGCACAAGATTTGTGCCCTTCATGTGTATAATATGCATCACAAGGAGTGACAGGGTTTGCAAAATCAAAGGCAGGGAATTGATGCCAAAACCTCTCTGCATGATTTGGTTGGCTTTCTTCATTATCGCGTCGCTGTGCGCACTGCCAAAGGTTTGCCTGATGCTTTCAGATACTATGCTCCGGAGGAAATGGAATGTGGGCCTTACAGTTGAGGCCTGGGCAATAGGCCGGCGGCTTGCGCAATTTCGGGCACCCTTTCTTCCCATTCGATCGCCATGATGTGCACGCCCCGCACGCCGGGCATTTCCTTCAGCTGCCGGATCATCTCCACGCAGATCTTAATGCCTTCTTCGGCCTGCTTTTCCTTGGGCACGCCCTTCAATCTATCGATCAGCGAATCGGGCACATCCATTCCCGGCACCGAATTCTTCATATACCTGGCCATGCCCGCCGACTTGAGCGGCGTCACCCCGGCCAGAATGGCGCACTTTTCATGCAGCCCGCGCTCGCGGACCATTTCCATCCACTTAGAAAATTTTTCAACGTTATAAATGCACTGGGTCTGGATGAAGTCGCAGCCCGCCTTCACCTTCTTGCCCAGCCTCAGGACGCGGATTTCAAACGGGTCCGCGAAGGGGTTCTCGGCCGCGCCAATGAAAAGCGCAGGCTTTCCCTTTACTTCTTCACCCCCGAGAAACTTCCCATCATCCCGCAGGATTTTGACCGTATGAATGAGCTGGATGGAATCGATGTCAAATACGTTCTTCGCCTTCTGATGATCTCCGAATTTCTGATGGTCTCCCGAAAGGCAAAGAATATTGTTTAATCCCAGGGCGGCGGCGCCGAGGATATCGCTCTGAATCGCGATCCGGTTGCGGTCGCGGCAGACCATCTGCATGATGGGATCGAAGCCCATCTCCTTCAAGATGAGACAGGAGGAAAGCGAGCTCATCCTCACCACCGAGGTCTGATTGTCCGTCACGTTGACCGCGTCCACGACGCCCTTAAGCAGACTCCCCTTTTTCCGGACTGCCTCCGGATCCGCCCCTCGGGGCGGGCCGCACTCCGAGGTTACGACAAATTTGCCGTTCTCCAGGAGGCGCTCAATGTTTGATTTCGTCTTCACCGTCTCAAATCCTCCCTTTATCGATCGTAAATCCGGAAATACTGCGCTCCCGTTTATAGCTTCAGATCTTCCCTGATTCTCGTCCGCGGCCCGCCGTCTCTCGCAGTCGACCAGTCTTTCGCCGGAATTATTTCTTCATAGCGGTCTAATTGGCCGAGTTCTTTTAGCCGGTCGATGATCAGCTGCCAGGCGCAATTGGTGTCTTTGTCCACTTCGCATTTCCCGTTGGAAGATCCCCCGCACGGGCCGTTGAACAAGCTTTTCGCGCACCGGGCGACGGGGCATATGCCTCCGGTCAGATGCAGCACGCAATCTCCGCACCCCTGGCAGCGTTCGCTCCATACTCCCTGCTC
>JBBISO010000069.1:6687-11777 GCA_037441325.1 Acidobacteriota bacterium
GTCACGCCTAAAAAAGTGGTGTTGATCGCCGGAAGGACGATCATTTTCGGAAATCTCTCGGCCACATACTGGATGCCGGCGCCGCAAGCCATGGAAACGATGACTTCATAATCTCCCGCGAAAGGCTTGATCTGGTCGATATATTCAAAGTCGCACTGGCGCTCCAGGGTGAATTCTTTGATTTCAATCTCCCGGCCGTCCTTTGCGCGCGAAAGCTTCAGCTCCGACGCCAGCACCGCGACCTCCCGTTCTCCGCCGGCGGCGCAGACGGTGATGCATTCCCGGCAGCCCAACAGCAGTATTTTCTTGTAGGGCTTGACCATTTCCAGGATTTCTTCCAACGATTTCCTGTTCCCAACTATCATTGCGACCTCCAACGCGAAATAGCTCACCGCTGCGGTGAGTTTGTTGCCTATGCCTGGAATGCGTTCTGCACTTTTTTTACCGGGCTGGGGCCCAGGGCGCGGATTTTTTGCGTCATCTCCTGGGCAATCTGGGCGAACCGCTGCCCTTGGGCGGAGCTTAAGTTATACATTTCCACGCGGTCCGGCTCCATGCCCACTTCCGCCAATAATTCTTTAAGGTACTTCACTCTTTTCTTGGCCCTTAGGTTGCCTTTCAGGTAATGGCACTCGCCCTCCAGGCAGCCTGCCAGGTAAACTCCGTCCACCCCGGTTTCGAATGCTTTGAGCACCATAATGACATCGACCCTTCCGGTGCAGGGGACTTTGATGACTTTGACATTGGTCGGGTAACTGAGCCTCATCGAACCTGCCAGGTCCGCCGCGCTGTAGGCTCAATGCTCGCAGCAAAAGGCTAAAATGTCGGGCTCAAATCCGGCCGGTTGCCCGTTTTCCTGCACCGTCTGCTGTACTGCTTCCATTCCCGTCTCCATTTTATATATGTGAGGACGGGTCTCCAGACCCGTCCTCACGGGTCTAGGCGGCGCCGACCACGAGAGCTTTGGCCTTCTCCCACAGCTGAAGATCCCTGAAGTGCATCAGCTCGATGGCCCTGGCCGGGCATTCGCCGACACATGTGCCGCAGCCCTTGCACTTGGCCACGTCAATTTCCGCTTCGCCTTTTATATTGATCACCGGAACTTCAAAGGGACATACCCTGACGCAAGTCAGGCATGCCGCACAACGCTCCCCGTCCACTACCGCAACGACGCCGCCGACCATCATCTTTTCTTTTGAAAGGATCGTGCATGCGCGGGCCGCCGCCGCGCCGGCCTGATTGATGGATTCGCTGATCGTTTTGGGGCCGTGCGCTGTGCCGGCAAGATACATGCCGTCGGTGGCGAAATCCACCGGACGGAGCTTCATATGCGCTTCCAGGAAAAACCCTTCCAGGGTGCGCGGAAGCTTCAACAGCGTCGCCACTTCCTCATTATCTCTGGGAATAGTCGCGGCGGAGAGGACCACGAGGTCCGGCATCACTTCCATCCGCTCTCTGATGACTCTATCCAGATAGGAAACCTTGAGCTTTTCCCCATCCTTTTTAACTTCGGGCTTGTCCTCCGGCTCGTAGCGGATGAACAACACCCCCTGCTCCCGCGCTTCGGCATAATAAGGCTCCGCCAGCCCGTAGGTCCGGATATCCCGATAAAGGACGGATATCTCGGCCGCCGGATTTAGTTCTTTGATTTTAAGAGCGTTTTTGACCGCAGTAGCGCAGCAGATCCGGCTGCAGTTAGGACGGTCTTGATTTCTCGAGCCGACGCATTGGATCATCACGATGCGCTTGGCCCGCGCGATATCGTCCGGCTGGCCGGCGATTCTGTCTTCCAGATCGAGCTGCGTGAGGATCCGCGGATCTTCGCCGTAGAGATATTCGTTCGGTTTCCATTCGTAGGCGCCGGTGGCGAGGATAGCAACTCCATGCTGGATTTTTTGGTAGTCGCCGTCGGGGCCGGCTTTAACGCCGCTGGTGAAATTGCCTTTGGAGCCGGTGAAATCGGCCACTTCGGCGTTCAGCATGAGGTGGATCAAGGGATGAGTCATTACCCGGGCAATCAGGCTCTCCAATAAGGCGGAAACGTCCTCTCCTTCAATGGTATAGTGAAGGTTCCTGAGATTCCCTCCCAATTGGTTTTCCTTTTCCAGCAGATAAACTTCATAGCCTTGATCCGCGATTTTCAGGGCTGCGGTCATCCCCGCGACTCCTCCGCCGATGACCAAAGCTTTATGGACCACCGCCAGGCCCACTTCACTGAGGGGCTGGATCAGCCGGGCGTTGGCGGCGGCCATGCGGACGAGGTCTTTCGCCTTTTCGGTCGCATCCTCCTTTTGTTTCATGTGGACCCAGGAACACTGGTCGCGGATATTCGCCATCTCGAAGAGATATTTGTTCAATCCTGCGTCCCGGACGGTCTCGCGGAACATCGGTTCGTGGGTGCGGGGGGAACAGGAGGCCACGATGACGCGGTTCAATTTGTGTTCCTTGATGGCGTCCTTGATCTTCGCCTGGGTGTCCTGGGAACAGGTATAAAGGTTGTCCTCAACGTGGGCCACGTTATCCAACGTTTTCGCGTATTCCCTCACCTCGGGAACATTCACGATCCCCCCGATATTGATGCCGCAGTTGCACACAAAGACGCCGATCCTGGCCTCTTCCTCCCGTACATCAATTTCCGGAGGATATTCCTTTTTGGTGATCATTGTCCCGCGCACCATGGCAAGCGGGCCCATGGCGTCCGCGACCGCGCCGCTTGCCTGCGCGACGGTTTCGGGGATGTCTTTGGGGCTCTGGTAGGCGCCGCAGACGTAGACTCCCGGTTTTGAGGTCATAGCAGGTTCAAAAGGCTTCGTCCTGGCGAATCCATATTTGTCGGCCTCGACGCCCAGCCGCTGGGCCATCTCGACCGTTTCTTTGGCCGGAACCATGCCCACCGAAAGAACCACCAGATCAAATTCCTCTTCGACGATTTTTCCTTCTTCGTCGATATAGGTGATCAGCAGGTTCTTGGTAATGAAGTCTTCCCGAACCTTGGAAACCATGCATTTGACGTAACGGACGCCGGAGTCGGTTTTGGCTCTTTCGTAGTAAGTGTCGAAACCCTTGCCGTAAGCCCGGATGTCCATATAGAAAATTGTGGGCTGGATGGCGTTATCGTGTTCCCTGGCGATAATGGCTTCCTTGGTCGCGTACATGCAGCAGACGGAGGAGCAATAATCCTGCCCGCAAGAAGCGTCGCGGCTGCCCACGCATTGGATGAAGGCGATCTTCCCGGGATGCGCGCCGTCGGAGCGGCGTTGGATAACGCCTGCATAGGGGCCGCTGGCACTGAGCATGCGCTCGAATTCGAGGCTCGTGACCACATTCGGGTAAACGCCGTAGCCAAGCTCGGGCCGGATGTTGCCTTCCACGGTTTTGAAGCCCGGGGCGAGAAGAACCGATCCGACTTTCAACTCCATCACCCTGTCGCGGTCGTCGTGATTGATCGCGCCCGCCCGGCAGGCGTACACGCACTGCAGGCATTCGGCGCAGATGCCGCACTCCAGACAGCGCTTGGCTGCCTCTACGACTTCATCTTCAGTGAGCGAGGCTTCCACTTCCAGAAAATCGCGCTTTCTCTCTGAAGCGCTGCGCTTCGGAGGTTCAAAGCGGGGCGCTTGCGACGAAGCTTCCAGCAATTGCTCCTTCATTTCAGGATCGAGCGTCGCTTCCGGAAGCCTTTCGGCGGCTTCAACCACCGGCGGCCATGCTCGGCCGCTTTCATCCTTCAGGTAAGCTTCAATCGCCCGGGCCGCTTTGTGTCCTGCGTCGATGGCATCGACCACAAAAGTCGTGCCGGTGACCGCGTCGCCGCCCGCGAAAATCCCCGGAACATTGGTGGCGAGGGTTTTCTCATCGATCGCAACCGTGCGGCCGCGCACGGTAGCGATCTTGTCCTTCAATAAAGCGAGATCAGGTCTCTGGCCGATGGCGAAGATAACGGTGTCGCACGGAATGACCTCTTCCGTACCGGGGATTTCGTCGAAATCGGGTTGTCCCTCCACGAATCCCCGGAAATTCACATTCACGGTCCGCACCCCGGTGATTTTGCCGTCCTTGTTCGTGATCTCCTTGAAGGTCCTTCCCGGGAATACTGCGATCCCTTCTTCCTCAGCGTCGCGCACTTCCCAGTCGTGGGCGGGCATCTTATCCCTGCTTTCCAGGCATGACATGCCGACCCAGCTTGCTCTCAGTCTCATCAATGACATGGCTGCGTCGACGGCGACGTTTCCGCCGCCCAGGACCAGGATGCGTTTTGCTTTGAACGAGGACAGCTTGTCGGACGCGTCTCTGAGGCTGACCTCGCGCAGAAAGTCCGTCGCGAGGCGAACATCCGGCAGATCATTTCCGGGGATCGGCAGCTTGATGCCCGTGTGGGCTCCGACCGCCACAAACACGGCCTGGAAATCTTTGAGCAATGCCTCAACGTCATCCACTCGATGGTTCAGCTTCAGGTCGACTCCCTTGGATATGATTTCATCCACTTCGCGCTGGAGCAGATCGTATGGCATCCGGTATTCCGGAATACCCACGCGCATCATCCCTCCCGGGACGGGGAGCGCTTCAAAGACGGTGACTTCGTAATTCTTGGCGATCAGGTCGTTGGCCGCCGTCAGTCCGGCAGGACCGGCGCCGATAATCGCCACCTTCTTGTCCAGGCCGCTCGTATCCGGGGACTTTTGAATGCCGGCCGCGTACGCCTTCTCTATTTCTTCGGGATGCCGGAATGCCCAGTCGGTCACGAAGCGCTTCAAGTGCATGATGTTTACCGCTTCGCGGCCGTTTTCGCCGCGGCTGCATGCTTCCTCGCAGCGGTGGTTGCAGACGCGGCCGCATACCGACGGGAAAGGGTTGTCCTCTTTAATGGTCCGGTAAGCCTCCGCGAACCTCTTCTCCCGAATCAACGCCACATAGCCCATGGCCCTCTGTTCAATAGGGCAGGCGTATCGGCAGGGCGCCTCGCCTCGCTTTTCGATCGCAAAGGCGTTGGGCATGGCCTGCGGGTACCTCTTGTATATCGCCTTGCGCGTGTTGAGCAGGGCATTGAATTCACTGGGCCGGGTAATGGGACAGACGGTTGCGCAATCGCC
>JBBISO010000070.1:0-11733 GCA_037441325.1 Acidobacteriota bacterium
CCCGATGGAACCGGCGTCTGGCGGGGATTGATCTCGGAGTTCAACCAGCGGCACCCGGGCGCCCGGGTGCGGATGGTTGAAGGCCCCCCTGCAACCAATGCAAGGGAGGATTTGTACTCAACCTCCTTTCTCTCGGGAGAATCTGCCTTTGACATTATCTATTGTGACGCCATTTGGGTGGCCAAATTTGCCGCCGCAGGATGGCTGCGGGATTTGACCGCGCGTCTCTCGCCTGAAGACAGCCGCGATTTTCTGGCAACTGAACTCAGTGCAGGATCCTATCAAGGGCGGCTGTATCGGATTCCCGCATTTACCGATGCGGGCCTGCTTTATTACCGGAAAGATCTGGTGCCTGTTCCGCCCAGGACCTTCGATGAACTGGTCGAACAGTCCCGCAAACACCAGACCAAAGAACGGTGGGGATTTTTATGGCAAGGAAAACAATACGAGGGTTTAGTCACCGTATTTCTCGAAGTCCTATGGGGTTTCGGAGGAGACTGGATCGATTCGGCGACCAGACGGGTCAAATTGGACGAACAGGAAGCCGTTAAAGCATTGCGTTTTCTAAAAGACACGATCGGCGTAATCTCGCCGCCGGGCGTGACAAGCTATATTGAGGAAGATACGAGAATACTGTTCCAAAGCGGGCGCGCGGTATTTCTCCGCAACTGGCCTTATGCGTGGGCCCTGATGAAACGCAGTGATGCATCGGTGTCCGGCAAGATCGCTTTCACGTCCATGGTGCATGAGCCGGGACACTCAAGCGCGGCGGCTCTTGGCGGGTGGGGATTTGCGATCTCGAGTTTTTGTCCCGATCCGGAGGGAGCCTGGAAGTTTTTGGAATTCATTACCCGTCCGGAGCAGTTGACTCAGGTACAGCAGAAAATGGGGCGCATTCCTTCCCGGCAGAGCCTTGTGCCGGAAGATCTTTTGCCGGTTATGGAAAAAGCCCGCATGCGGCCCCCCATCCCTAAATACGCGCAGGCGTCCGACATACTCCAGCGGTGGTTGAGCGCCGCGCTGACCGGCCGTGTTTCCTGCGAGAAGGCCCTAACTGAAGCCGCACGGGAGACCCGTGTCCTTCTGAAGGGATCAAGCTGAGGAGCTTCAATGAACGGTGTCGTTATGCGGGTAAGGGCAAACTTCTGGTTCGCGCCGGCGGCCGTTCTCGTGCTGCTGGTTTTTGTTTACCCGGTCCTCCGAACGCTTGTTCTCGGCTTCTTGCATCTTAATCTCGAGACCGGATTTGAACCGCGGTTGGCATATCTGGACAATTTTGCCCGGCTTGTTTCGGACACCCGCTTTCATAACTCGCTGAAAATAACGGCTCTGTTCACGGCTGTGTCCGTTGCGCTGGAATTATTGCTGGGCCTGCTTTTGGCTCTGGCAGTGGAAGGAATCAGGAGAGGGCGCCGCGCAGCCCGGACTTTTATCCTTATTCCCTGGACGCTTCCGACGGCAATCATAGCCGTGCTTTGGATGTGGATTTTCAACGATCAGTACGGCGTTATCAATGCTCTTCTCGTCAAGATGAACATCGTGGGTTCACCCGTAGCTTGGCTGGGAAGGCCGCAGACGGCAATGATGACCATTGTCATGGCTGATGTGTGGAAGGCTTTCCCCTTCGTATTGATTGTCCTGCTCGCCGGGCTCCAGAGCATTCCGCGGGAGATGTACGAGGCGATCGAGATTGACGGCGGCAAAGCCTGGCACAAATTCAAATACGTAACCATACCCTATCTGGTGCCGTTCATTTTCCTGGCACTGGTCTTCAGGATCGTCCAGGCTTTTGCGGTCTTCGATCTGGTTTATGTATTGACCGGAGGCGGTCCGGGCGGCGCTACCGAAACCGTGTCGATTTATGGCTATTATACATATATGAGATATCTGGATTTTGGTTACGGCGCCGCTCTTGTGGTGGCGATCGTTGTTGTCCTGGCGCTGATCTCCTGGGTGCTGTACTCAATGCTGTTGAAAAAATATGAAATGGGCCGCTAGGTTGTTTGTTATCGTTTTGTGCGCCGTCGCGGTAGCTCCGCTTGTATGGTATGGTATGTCATCCGTTAAGAGCTCCGCGGAACTCGCGCTCGTGCCGCCGTCATTATTGCCTTCAAGCTTTACCCTGGATAATTATGCAGAATTGTTCATTCGCCGGCCCTTCGCCACCTACTATCTGAACAGCATCGTAATTGCATCGCTTGCCGCCCTGTTGTGCATTGCCTGCGCATCGCTTGCAGCTTACAGGCTGGCGCGCGCCCCAAAACGATTCCGGTCAGCGGCCACTTCGGCTTTGCTGGTCATGGCTTTCTTCCCCCCGATTGTGCTGGTGTTTCCTATTTACGAGCTCGTCCGGCATGCGGGCCTGGTCAACCAGCCGTGGGGACTCATCATCCCTTATGCCGCCCTGAACCTCCCCTTTGCGGTCTGGCTGCTTACCGGGTATATGGAACAGATTCCCTATGAGCTGGAAGAAGCGGCTGCCATCGACGGCTTGACGGCTTTTGACACCTATCGCCGAATTTTGCTGCCGCTATCCATGCCGGCGCTGACAACCGCTTTTCTTCTGGTATTCATTTTTTCATGGAACGAGTTCATGTTCGCCTTGACCTTTATGAATCTGGAGTCATCGCGTACGGTGACAGTGGGCGTAGCGACCTTGAGCGGCGCCTTCGCCTATGAAATCCCCTGGGGATTACTGGCTGCGGGGATTGTCGTGAGCACGGCGCCGCTGATCGCCGCCGTGGCGCTGTTTCAAAAACGGATCGTGGCCGGACTTACAGCCGGTGGCGTGAAACAGTGAAGGAAGCTCGCTCCCGGCATTTGCCCAACATCCCGAAGGCAAAGATTTCCCCTGCAAAACGAAATGACGCGCGGCGGCTACCATCATGATGCGCTATCTCCCTCTCAGCGCTTTCCTGATCTATCGCCATGCTTTGCATAACGCGCATCGCACACGTTTCTGGCGGAGCCACAATCAGAACATGAAGAGCCGCGGGATGGTGCTTTAGAATGAACTGGCTGCCTCGCCCGCGGATCACGGCCGCCTGGGCAATGGAACATGGAGGTGATATCAGAGCCGGAGACAATATTGCCGCGGTTAAATGGGGCAGCATGGTGCCCTTCTAGCTTAAATTTACGAACTTAGCATTGGCTTTTTGGTGACCCGCGCTATGGCATAAGCGGATGTGATCGCTACGATTGTTTCCACTCCGAAATAGGAGATCAGGAAGTCAGTTTGCCTCTTTTACGAGGACGGCCCAGGTGCGGCATCACAAAATAGCTGAGGCAGAGATTACGCTCGCGCCCTATTCTGGCGATTCCCCTCGCCGAGGGGGCTGCATGACGAGATTAAAAGGTTTGCTGGCCTCGCCAAAATAGATACTGAGATGCGGGAAAGGGATCTCAATGCCGCGGCGGTCAAAGGTATTTTTAATCCGGCGCCGCAGTTCGCGCCCCACCACCCATTGTTTCAGAGGGGCTGTTTTAATACGGATCTTGACTGTTACCTGGGAGTCGCCGAAATCGTCCACGCCAAGTATCTCCAAGGGATCTAAAATGAATGGACCAAAATTCGGATCCTGCGCAATCTCCTCTCCTACGGACTTCAATACCTCTATAACCCCGTCGATGTTTTCCTTATAGGCGACCCCAACGTTGATTACGTAATAGGAAAACTCTTTAGTCATGTTGGCCACTTGTTTGATCTCCCCGTTGGGGAAGATGTGAACCACGCCCTCCAGATCGCGCAAGACAGTCGTTCGGAGATTGATAGCTTCCACCAAACCCCCTGTTCCGTTTATCTTTGCGACGTCGCCGACCCGGACCTGGTCTTCGAGGATCAGGAAGAACCCGCTGATGATGTCGCGCACAAGGTTTTGAGCTCCAAATCCCACGGCCAAGCCCGCAATGCCCGCGCCAGTTATGATCGGCATAATGTTCATGCCGAGCTCGCCAAGAATCATCATAATGGCGACCCCGATCACGAGCACGAGGGCCGCGTTATTGATGATCTTGCCTAGCGTCTTTGCCCTCTTCGCGGCTTCAGACACGGTGGCGGCATCCTTGTCCTCAACCAAGTGCTCCATTTGTACGACGGCCAGGTTGATGATTCTAAGCAACACATAAGCGCCTGCAACAATGCCGATAATGCGAACTAGCCGCACTCCTTCGTCGGTCATGCCGACATTAAAAACTTTGAGAACGAGGGCCGCTCCTATGAGCACAAAAAAGACATTTGAAAGCGTCCGCAGCGGCGGCAAAAACCGCCGCCAACTATCCGGGCGCTCTTGGAGGTCAGCAAGAATAGATGACGCCAGCTTCGCCGAAAAGAGAGCGACCAGAAAGATCGCTGCCACGGCGAGACCTTTCTGGATAGATGCAATCGTTCCAGGGGAGAGAGGCAATAAATAGCTCAAATAATAGAGGATCGAGGCCAGCAGCAACGGCGTCACCAAGCTGTCAATATAGCCAATAATACGATCATCGATTTTGCCCTCAGTGCGCTTGGCCCACTTTCGCAGGCAGCGATGGATAGCAAACCTGATTGTTCCGGCAATTATCAGCGCAAGGGCGGGACCGACGACATAGCGGGCCTCAAATCCGAGGAGGTCTGTAAGAGTTTGCATTCGATCTCCTTATCTCGTAAAAGGATAAATCCCATCCGCCCGATTTTGGCAGTCCATTCTAGCCTAGTTTTGTGCTTCCAAATGCAACCACTATACACTTCTTATCAGTCCATGAACATACCCCCGATGCGCTAATAAGTGTCCACGAACACACCAGAGGAGCAATCTCCCAATTTGCGGTCCTCTTTTTTCAGACCATAAGCATTCTCGTAATCAACGCACTTCCACGATTTGGCCGGCATTGTGCCGAAGCCAATCAAGAAAGGCTTGGGACCTGCATCAAGCCAAGCCTTTTGGAACCAAAGCCTTTGATTAGAGAACCTTCGGGGGCATCAAGCTTCAGAGCCTGAAAAAATTACAGGTTTATTGTCTCCTTCACTAAATATTTTCTGTTGCGAAAGGCATTTATCGGATGCAGATAAATGGTAGGAGCCCGCAGGCTGCTTTGGAGGGCGGCCTGTTGCCGCCGCCTTCAAGTGCTTGATAATCTTCACATTGCAAAAGGCGCAAGCAAGCTTGCGCACTCCAAGGGCTTCGCCTAATAGATAGCCCGGTTAGGATTTAAGATGCATTTTGCGACAGAAACCAAATAAGGCATCCAGCGGCACAATTGAGCCACCTGCGAAGCCTGTCCCGTGCCTCTCATGCTGCATTTTCTCAACGGAACTATGATCTGATTTGTCCGGATCGGATTGGTAATTCGGCTTGCCTTTTCGATTTCGCTAATGACCAGGCTCGTCTGCACAGATCCATAATAAGCTCAGATATCAATGCCCCAATAAGGCGCCGCTTGGTGTAAATCTTCTCGCGAATTAATCCTTTCACGGGATTGGCCCGGAAAGGAATTGCGACATAGGATTTAGGATAGTCCCAGTAGCAAATAAGCAATAAATACGGCTCCCGGACGGATGCCAACGCTGGGGGAGTTGACAATGTGGAGCTGATAGTTCATGCACCTAAAAAGCGCAGGCGGCCAATTCCGAGTCACGCATTTAGGCAGCTATCTCTATGCCGTCGAAGGTTGGATTGACCGCTTTCGCACGTGGCGGTAGGACCTGCGCAAGCGAATTGAAGCCGGCCAGCAAGTCAGAGTGGAGGTGCTGATCGGAGCAGCGCGGATGGCGGTCATAAGTCCATCGCTCCGGAACTGGGCACGATCGGAGATTGCGAGCGCCTGGCAAAAGCCGCCCGCCGGCATGGCCTGGAAACCGCCATCGATCTCGCGTTTCAGCGCACTCCGGATCACCCCTATGTTACCGACCACCCGGAATGGTTTCGTTTCCGGCCGGACGGCACTATTCAGTATGCCGAGAATCCTCCAAAGAAATATCAGGACATTTACCCGCTGGAATTTGAAACCGAGAACTGGCAAGAACGGTGGGCGGAATTGCGAAGCGTAGTCCAGTTTTGGATCGACAAAGGTGTCCGGATTTTTCGCGTGGACAACCCTCATACGAAACCGTTTGCGTTCTGGGAGTGGCTGATCGATGATGTGCAATCTTCATACCCGGAGGCGATCTTTCTTGCCGAGGCATTCACGCGTCCCAAAGTCATGTACCGGCTGGCCAAGCTGGGTTTTTCGCAGTCCTATACCTATTTTGCCTGGCGTAACACCAAACAAGAGCTGATCGATTACTTCACCGAGCTGACACAATCGGATGTGCGCGAGCATTTTCGGCCGAACTTGTGGCCCAACACCCCCGATATCCTGCCCGAGTACCTGCAACTGGGAGGGCGGCCTGCTTTCATGGTCCGGCTGGCTCTGGCTGCAACGCTGGGAGCGAACTACGGGATCTACGGGCCGGCCTTCGAGCTCTGCGAAAATGCTGCCCGCTCCCCGGGCAGCGAAGAGTATCTGGATTCGGAAAAATACGAAATCAAACACCGCGATCTTGATTCACCCTGGAGTCTGAAGGATTTCATTGCCCGGGTGAACATGATCCGAAGAGAAAACACGGCCCTGCACAAGGATTGGAGACAGGGATTCGACATCGGACGAATGGCTTGTTCATCGGAAACCAAGGTAGTATTTTGTTGATCTTGGCTAATTTTGCCGATTGGGACGAATGCTACTCTAAGGCAAGGAGCAGAACTGGCGGTGAAGATAAAACCAGGACAGCCATATCCCTTGGGAGCCAAGTGGGACGGCTCCGGAGTGAATTTTGCGATTTTTTCCGAACATGCATCGAAGGTCGAACTGTGCCTTTTTCATTCCCCAGCGGACTCACACGAATTCAGGAGAATCATCCTTCCTGAACAAACAGACCAGATCTGGCACTGCTACGTGCCCGGTTTGCTCCCCGGACAGTTGTACGGCTATCGCGTCTATGGACCCTATCAACCGGACCAAGGGCATCGGTTCAATCCAAACAAGGTCGTGCTGGGACCATACACAAAGGCTATCGCCCGGACCATCCGATGGAGCGACACAATGTATGGTTATCGGATCGGGGATCCGGCTGAAGACTTATCCTGTGATGAGCGGGACAACGCTGATTGCTGCCCATTGGGCGCCGTTGTGGACAGCGCATTCACCTGGGGAAATGACCGCCATCCCCGAACGCCGTGGCACAAAACCATCATCTATGAAGCCCACGTAAAGGGATTCACGAAATTGTTTTCCGCCATCCCCGAAAAGATGCGGGGAACATATGCTGCCCTTGGATCCGACCCCGTATTGAACTACCTGACGCGTCTTGGCATCACTGCGGTCGAGCTGCATGCGGTGGACCGGCTGAGCGCATTCCTTGACATCGCGCATCACGAGGCGCTGCCATTCAAACTGCCCAAACATGCCGAAGGGGAGCGTTGGGAAAGGATTCTGGACACCGGCAAATCCGACTGGGGCCGCATCGTGCGCCTGCGCAACCATTCCTATCCTCTGGAGGCCCGCGCCGTAGCCGTGCTCCGCGCCGTACTGAAGAAGAGAAAGGATAGGGCCGATGAGCAGCGATAATCTAACCGATTTCGATCTTCATCTTATCGCAGAAGGAACACACTATCGAACGTACGAAAAGCTGGGAGCGCATCCCGGACGCCTGGACGGCGTCCCGGGCACCTTCTTCCGCGTCTGGGCACCGAACGCAAAGCGCGTTTCCGTCATCGGAGACTTCAACGGATGGAATCGGGAAGCGAGGCCGATGCGATTCCTCGCCGAGGCCGGCATTTGGGACTGTTTTATCCCCAATGTGGGGATAGGCGCGCTCTACAAATACTTCATTGAATCCCGCTATCACGGCTATCGCGTCGAGAAAGCGGATCCATACGGTTTTGCTGCGGAAATCCGTCCCCAAACCGCATCCAAGGTGTGGGATCTCTCCCGGTATAGGTGGAACGATGGGGAATGGATGAACGCCCGGCGCGGGCGCTCTCTTCATGAAGAAGCCATGTCAATTTATGAAGTGCACCTCGGTTCCTGGATGCGCATTCCCGAGGAAAATCATCGATGGCTCACCTATCGAGAAATTGCGTCCAAGCTTGTTGAGTATGTCCGGCATATGGGATTTACCCATGTGGAAATGCTTCCGGTCTCCGAGCATCCTTTCGATGGATCCTGGGGTTACCAAACCGTCGGCTACTTTGCGCCCACCAGCCGCTTCGGAATCCCGGATGACTTTATGTATCTGGTGGATCTGCTGCACCAGAATGGCATCGGCATAATCCTCGATTGGGCGCCGGCCCACTTCCCGCGGGACGAGCATGGACTGGGCTATTTCGACGGAACGCATTTGTACGAACACGCCGACTCTCGGCAGGGTCTTCATCCGGACTGGGACACCTTTGTTTTCAACTATGGACGCAACGAGGTGCAGAACTTCTTAATCAGTAACGCCCTGTTCTGGTTCGACTGCTATCATATCGATGCGCTGCGCGTTGATGCCGTGGCCTCGATGCTTTATCTGGACTATGGACGGCGAGACGGGGAGTGGATTCCCAATCGTTACGGCGGCAAGGAAAATCTCGAGGCGATTGATTTCGTTAAGCGCCTCAACGAACGCGTACACGGCGAAGCGCCGGGGGCAACGGTGATGGCAGAAGAGTCCACGACCTGGCCGATGGTTTCACGTCCGACCTACCTGGGCGGCCTGGGATTCGGGTTTAAATGGAACATGGGGTGGATGCACGACATGCTCGAATATATGTCGCACGATCCGGTGCATCGTTCCTATCATCACAATCGAATCACCTTCAGTCTGCTGTACGCATTTACGGAAAACTTCATCCTTCCCTTCTCGCACGATGAAGTTGTGCACGGTAAAGGCTCGATGCTCGGCAAGATGCCCGGAGACGACTGGCAAAGGTTTGCTAATCTACGCGTGTTATATGGTTATATGTTTGGGCACCCGGGCAAGAAGCTTCTGTTCATGGGCAATGAGTTCGGCCAGTGGAATGAATGGAATCACGACGTGAGCCTGGATTGGCACCTGCTCGCTTATCCATTGCATTCGGGACTGCAGCGGTGGGTGCGGGATTTGAACACTTTCTATCGATCCGAACCTGCGCTGTATGAACAGGATTCCGAGCACGCGGGCTTTGAGTGGATCGACTGCAACGACAGTCAAAGAAGTCTGGTGAGCCTCTTGCGTTACGGAAAAGACCGGCGGCACCAGGCTGTTTTTATCTGCAATTTCACTCCGGTGCCGCGCCACAACTATCGAGTCGGCGTGCCTTCCGGCGGCACATGGAAAGAAGCGCTCAATAGTGATGCTCCGCTGTACGGAGGGAGCGGGCAGGGCAACCTCGGAAGGATTGAAGCGTCTCCGTTGCCCATGCACGGGCGTCCGCACTCTCTGAACATAATGGTGCCCCCCTTGGCCACCGTTGTATTTCAAAGAGTGTGGAAGGGAGATCCGGTATGACGCGCTGGCGGCCGAAGCTTGGGGCGACGGTCTTAGGTTGCGGGACGACGTTTCGAGTATGGGCGCCTGATGCTTCCATTGTCTCGGTAGTGCGTGAAGGACATGGCGATATTCCGATGGAGAAGTCGTCGGAAGGGTATTTTCGGTAACGCTAAACGATTGCCGTCCCGGCGACCTCTATCGCTATAGCGTAGACGGCCAAGGCCCATTTCCGGACCCCGCCTCCCGGTTCCAGCCGTATGGCATTCATGGACCATCCCAGGTGATTGATCCATGCGCATTTGCCTGGAACGACCGCTCCTGGAGGGGTATCGCTCGGGAGAATCTGGTTCTCTATGAACTCCATATCGGCACCTTCACGCCGGAAGGAACATTTCAAAGCGCTGCCGGAAGGTTGCCCGATCTGCTGGATCTGGGCATTACGGCAGTGGAGCTGATGCCGGTCGCGGATTTTCCGGGGTGCCGCAATTGGGGCTATGACAGAGTAGCACTCTTTGCGCCTGCACGCTGTTACGGCGCTCCCGATGACCTGCGCCGTTTTGTCGATAGGGCGCACCGGCTACGGCCTTTTTTTACCCATTATCCCCTGCCTTTGGGATTTAGCGTAATTGCCTTTCCTGTTATCAAAGCGCCGGGAGGTGAACCATGGCTGACTTCTATCAGACAGGAATGGTCACGACGCTACACCGTTTGAAGCGGAACGGCTTCGCCAGACTGGAAATGGGGCTGAATGAGATCTCCAAGCGCAAGGGAATCGCGCTGGTTCTGCCCGCCCGTTATCAAGAGTTTGAATCTCCTGTCATGAAGCATATCGTTGAAGAGTTGGCCCAGGTTGGTTATTTGCGCCGCATTGTGGTCGCTCTGGGAGGGGCCAACGGGGCGCAGTGCGAAAAAGCTCGGCTGTTTTTCTCGGATTTCCGCTGTCCCGTGACTCTGCTTTGGATAAACAGCGAGCCGGTTCAAGCCCTGCTCGGAATGCTCGAGGAAAAGGGCCTTTCCGCGGGAGCTGACGGCAAGGGGCGAAGCTGCTGGTTGGCTTATGGTTATATATTGGCGCAAGGGGACTGCAGCGTTATCGCTTTGCATGATTGCGACATCGTGAACTACGACCGCCGGCTGCTTGCCCGGCTTGTTTACCCCATCGCCCATCCAAACCTCGGTTTCGAATTCTGCAAAGGATTTTACGCGCGCGTCACAGACCGCATGCACGGCCGCGTCACACGGCTCTTCATGACGCCGCTAATCCGCGCGATGGAGAATATGGCGCCCAGCACTCCGTTTCTCCGCTTCGTGGACAGCTTTCGTTACCCGCTGGCCGGGGAATTTGCGATGAAGGTCAATCTGGCCCGTGTCAATCGTATTCCCTGGGATTGGGGACTGGAAGTCGGCGTCCTCGCCGAGGTCTATCGAAATTGCTCCCTGGCGCGGATCTGCCAAGTTGACCTCGCGGACAATTATGAGCACAAGCATCAGGACCTTTCGGTTGAAGATCCGGCTAAGGGTCTGCGGCGCATGGCGCGCGAAATCGCCAAGTCGCTGATGCGTACCCTTGCCGCCGAAAGTGTCATTTTCACCCAAGACCACTTCCGGAGCCTGCAAGTCCGCTATGTTCGCATGGCGGAAGATACAATTGACCGCTACTACGCGGACGCAATGCTCAACGGATTGGAATTCGACCGGCACGCCGAAGAACAGGCGGTTGATACCTTTGCCCGGAGCCTCCACGAGGCGGCGCAAGAATTCATCGAGAATCCGCTGGGGCTGCCCCTCATGCCCAGCTGGAATCGCGTCCAGGCAGCTGTTCCTGATTTTTTTGATCTCCTTGTGAATGCTGTGGATCGAGGCGTCGAGTGTATCCATGAATTTGCATCGTGACGGTTTAAGCGCAAACGGGGGTTCCTTTTCACAAGAAGCCCAGCAAGCGCTGAAGAAACTCGGCAACGCCGACATTGTGGTTGGCGTCCCAAGTCACAACAACGGCAAAACCATCGGCCACGTGATCGCGGCTGCGCAGGCAGGACTGGAGAAATATTTTCCGCAGTTCAGGGCAGTGATTATCAACTCCGACGGCGGCTCCAGCGACGGAACGCGGGAAGCGGTTTTGGATACGGGCTTGAACAAGGAACAGCTTCTGTTGTTGTCGACGCCGCTGTTCCCTGTTCACCGGCTCTCCTTTCCCTATCATGGCATCCCGGGCAAAGGCAGCGCCTTCCACTTGATTTTCCAAATAGCCAGTAAGTTGGGAGCGC
>JBBISO010000071.1:0-11598 GCA_037441325.1 Acidobacteriota bacterium
ATCCACACCCGTCTGCGACGCCTCGCTACGAAACCTTGTGAGAAATGCGGATTAGCGCCCGGTGCAAACATCAGTGTAATTGCGAACACCATTGTTTGGATAGGCTTGCATTTCCGGCTTGACTGGCTCCGGGATTCTGGCGTTCAATTCCATTGAGTAAACAAAAAAATGTTTGCGGGAGGGTATAAACCTGGGGGGAGACATGCTATGAAAGGCGCATCGCTGCATTACTTCTTGGCATTTCTAATTATCTTTGTATTGACCGTTTCGGCGGCGCCCGCACAAACGCCGGGATCCTCTCCCGCCAATCCTGCGCCGGCCGGAACACTCCTTGCCGGCATCATTGAATGCGGGCAGGGATACACTTCGCACGAACTGTATGACATGAAGATCACTCTTGTTGAGGTAGTTCGGGGTGAGGAGGCTTGGAAGCGCATTGCGCGGGCAAGTTCCTCAAATAAACCAGCCTCCGCCGGGTTTGACTATATTCTCGCTCGTGTCAGATTTGAATATCACGCAAGGGGAACGCCCGGGCTCTGTGTGCATCAGCTGCTTCCGGGTCAATTCACTGCCTATTCCGCAGACGGCGACGAATACAAGGCGGTTTCCGTTGTGCCGCCGGCGCCGGAGATGCGCAAGGATCTGAAGTCCGGCGAAACCTTCGAGGGTTGGCTTGCCTTAATGGTGGCACGGGAGGATATGGCGCCTCTAATGTCCTACTCTGCCGATAAGGGCGGAGCCATTGCGCACGGCGGAGGCAAGTGGTTCGTGCTCCGCTGACAGATCGTCAGCTTTCCCTCCGGAATCATTTGCATCACCCGCGGTTATCTCCATAATTATGCGAAACTTTATAGTTCCGCATTCAATCAAACGATTATTCCGCCTCTATGGCCTATTTGGCTGGGTATAATCAAAAATTTTGATTGCCCCAACCCGCAATTTTCACAAGATTTTTACTGCGGCGGCGGATCCGGGCATGTTTATTGCCTTTCGGGCGGGTCTGGAGACGCCCGCACATGTCGCGCGCTTTGTATCCCTGCCCGTCTGCGCCGCCTTGCGACGAAAGCTGGTGAGAATTGCGGGCTAAGCATTGCGGGCCGGGAAGCCTTTTGAGCCCGGGGCAATCTGCGGCCTGCGGCCGGGGTGACGGGCAAGCATCGCCAAGGAGAGCCGAAAGCTTGGCATAGTGCCGCTTCCAGCGGTTCTTGGTTCAGGCCGCCGGCTTTGCCGGAGGCCGATAGCGGGCCTGCAGAGGTGCCTTAATGAACAAAAAAGCTTTTTGGGTGCTTGTGGGGAGCATGTTCATATCCATGCTGGGTATGGGCATAGTCAGCCCCTTTTTGCCCATTTATGCCAATACTCTGGGTGCGTCTTCGATGCAAGTGGGTCTTGTGCAGGCAGCTTTCAGCATTACGGGCATCGGCACGCTTCTCTTTCAAGGGCAACCGGCTCGGACCCGCCTGTGATTGCAAACAATTTTTTGCTTAAGCCGGACCATTTTAGGAATAAAATGCCGCCATGATGATCAGGCTTTCCGGTTTCCATTAGGGTCTATAGGCCGCATGGAGCGGCGTGTACTCGAAGACGATGCCGACAAAGGGGAAAGAATCATGAAAATATTGATGAAGGGATTGGTGATTTCGGTATGTTTTATGTGTGTATTAGTTTGGAACGGATTAAAGGCCGCCTCTCAGGAATCAACAGAAAAACGGGATGAATTAAAATATGGGAAGTACGTGCTTACCGCCGAGCTTTATCAAAAGATCGCCCACTATACCGGAACGTCTCTCGTAGCCCGCGACGGTAGGCTGCAGGGCAACGTCAGCATGTGTTACCATTGCCTGGCGAAGCCGATCAGCTTTGACAAGCCTCATTCCCATGATTTCGAAGAAACCCTTTGCTTTATCGGAGGCAATCCGCTGGACATCACCGATTTTAGCGCGGTGATTGAATATACGATCAACGGCGAGAAACACGTTCTTACCAAGCCTGGCTGTGTCACTATGCCCAAGGGACTGGCGCATTGCCCGATCAGCATTAAGAACGTGAGTCCCGAAAAGCCGATTGTGTTTTTGGAAATTTCGCTTTCCGGTTCTTACGGGACGCCGAAAGAGGCAAAACCCTGAGCTTTGACAATAGGCAATTGCTTTTTAACGGTCCGAGCAGCACGGCGGTCTTGGGAAGACTGGCCGCAAAATCGGAAGATCTGCAGCTGAATAAGCTCCGTGGAAAACACTTGCCCGGAAGCCAGTGAAGAATGCTACAATCCCGCCGTCAGCAACGGCGCAAAGTCTCTTTTGGATTATTTTGTTTCGGTCGCGATACTGGCAAGCGTTGCCGATTTTCGGCGAATGTGCGAATCCGTGGCGAAGCCCATGGAAGGGGCAAGCTTGCTTGCGCTTTCGGCGCAAAGCCACGAATAGCGGGTGCGTAAGTGATCGTCAAAGGCGGCAGCGAGCCGCCGCGAGGCGCGCTGTCGGGTGCAAGCGACAACAAAATGAGTTTGGCGACTGAAACTATTTAGCGGGATTTCTCCCTGTCGCGGAAGAAATATGAGCATCTGCATGCGTCAAAGGCAAGTATCCGTTCATGAAGGAGGTCGCGAGCATGACTACGTGGCATGATTATTTAAAGGAACAAGGCCGGCCGCCGAGTTGGCCATATCCGATCCGTTTTGGTCAGGAGCAGGAAGTTGATACCGATGTCCTTGTGATTGGAGGGGGAATCGCCGGTTGCTGGGCGGCGATCAGCGCCGCCAGATATGGGCTGCGGGTAGCTCTGGTCGAAAAAGGAGACACGGTCAGGAGCGGCTCCGGAGGGCCGGGATGCGATCACTGGTGCGACGCTCCGGCGAATCCTTTGTCACGCGTGTCCCCGGATGACTGGGCGCAGCATATGGCCAGCCGCCCTTACAGCAATGGAATCGGGATCCAGATACAGTGCCGGGAGGATTTTGACACCCTCCTTGAATTGGAACAGATGGGCGGCAAGATAAGGGACACCGAGAATGAATATGTCGGCGCCGAAGGCCGGGACGACAAAACCAAGTTTATGATTTCGCCGCGCTACGGGACGATCCACAGCTACTTGCCCGATCCCAGAGTAGGAGAACCCGGTTTTAATCCGCCGGAAAAACGGAACAACGTCGTCATACGGGTCTGGGGGAGCACCTTCAAACCGGCGCTGAAGAAGGAATGCAAGCGCCTGGGAGTCAAGATCTTTGACCGCGTAATGGGCACCAGCCTGCTGACGGAGAACGGCATCCAGGGGGCAAGGGTTGTCGGCGCCACCGGCCTCAACAACCGCACGGGCGAATTCATGATTTTCAAATCCAAAGCCACCATCCTCGCCACGGCGGGAGCCGGTTCGCTCTGGTTGATGAGCATGGAGCTGGGCGGATATTCCAACATGCATTCCCGCGCGATTTCAGGGGACGGTACGGTTATGGCCTGGAGAGCCGGAGCGGAACTGACCAAGATGGAAACCACCGGGATGATCATGATTGCCACCGGGCTTAAGCATAAGTGGTATAGCGGGGGAGGGGATGCCAGTTATGAGAATGTCCCTCTCGTGGATGCCGGGGGCAGGAGGCTGCCCTATCCTATCCAGGGCTGGATCGACGCGGGGGCCATGGTCCCGGCTCCCGGAGTGGAAGCAAAAATCCGTGAAGGAATCATGAAAGGCGAATACGAGCTTCCTTTCTATGGCGACTTTCCTTCCATGCCGGAAGTTGAAAGAAACGCAACCTGGAAACTGATGCTGGGTGAGGAAGCCACCACCAGGATCATTATTGACACTTATAACAAAGCCGGTTTTGACATAAGCCGCGACATGTTGCAGAGCTACAAATTTATCGAGGGCCAGAGCTTGCCTCAATGGAGGGACGCGGGCTACGGCGGGGGGCTGCTTGTCGACTGGAACCTGATGACTACCATGGAGGGGCTGTATGCCGCCGGGACTCAGATGTTTGCTCCCGAGGACCACAGTTACGCGGCCGCCACGGGCAGATATGCAGGCCGCAAAGCTGCGGCCTATGTCCGCGGGATCGGCGATTCGAAGATATCCAGGGATCAGCTTGAAATCGAAAAAGCGAGAGTCTTCGCACCGGTAAAACGCAGCAGCGGCATTGAGTGGAAAGAACTACACGCCGGCATCGCGAGGGTCATGCAGTATTATGCCAGCGAATTCAAGACCGAGTCGCTTCTTAAAATGGGGCTGGATGCACTGAACCGAATCGAGGAAGAATCAGTGCTCAAACTGTACGCCCTTGATCCTCACAAGCTGATGCGCAGCCTGGAAGACATTAGCATGCTCCACTATGCGAAAATCATCATTCAGGCTTCCCTGGCCCGTAAAGCCAGCAGCATGGCGCTGAATTTCCAGAGGATCGATTACCCGACGATGGATCCGCCGGAGTGGAACAAGTTTCTTACCATCAAGCTGGAAAACGACAAGGTCAAGATCGGAGAACGGCCCATGAATTTTTGGGGCGACATGAGACAGCAGTATGAAGCCCACAATAGGGACTATACGGGTGTATATAAGGGCAAATGACGGACTCTGATCGGTTTCATTGCTTTTCATCATAGGATTAATAGGAGGAGGGAAAAGTGGCTCAGGAAGAGAAGTTCGCTATTCCAAATATTCCTGCCCCGAACACTCCGGTAATATTCAATCCGGATATTTGTAACGGGTGCAACAACTGCGTGGAAGTGTGCCAGATAGATGTTTATATGCCTCATCCGGAACAAGGCAAACCGCCGATTATCCTGCACCCTGAAGAATGCTGGTATTGCGGCTGCTGCGCGAATGATTGCCCATGTCCGGGGGCGATTCAGTTTAACTGGCCGCTTCCGCTGAGAGGGTACTGGAAGAACAAGGAAACCGGAGAAATCCATCAGATATAAGTCCCAGGGCGGCGGTTCATCGCCTGCAGGTTTTGTTTGAAGAAGTTTCGTTGCCGGGAGGCGCGCAAAGATTGTCGGGGACAGCGGGAGTCCGGGAAATTGGGGAACCCGGCATTTAAATCGAGGGAGAAACAACCATGAACAGGAAGGCGGCAAAAAGCACTAGGAGAGGATTTGTGAAAGAAGTCGCAGCCGGGACCACAGCGGCCGCTGTGGTCGGCGTACTCGCGGCCGGTTGTTCTTCGCAATCCGGGAAAGGGCCCGGTTCTCTTGAAGCACGGCTTGAGGCGCTCGAGAAGCGACTTCAGCAGATCGAGGATGTCCAGGCCATCAACCGGCTCCAGTACGCGTACAACTATTACGTCGAGCATATGATGAAACAGGAGATCATCGATTGCTTTTCCGACAGCCCCGATGTGCTTTTGGATTGGCTTGAAGGAAAGTGGAAAGGGAAAGAGGGAGTCAGGAAGTATTTTAACGTTAGCCAGGTGCCGCCCGTAGGATTCCGCCACCAGCTCATGCCGACCGCCGGCCTCATAACGGTTGCTCCGGACGGCAATACCGCCAAGGGGCGGTGGTATGCGTTCGGCGGAATTATGATGCCGAATCCGCCGCAACAGGCCAGCCGGCCCGGCAGCCGTTCGTTTATCAACGGAATCTACGAAATGGGCTACATCAAGGAGGACGGCATATGGAAAATTCTGACGATCAAATGGATCATCCCCTATGGCGTCAGGATCAGCGAGGGGTGGATCATGCCGGAAGACATTGCCGGCCCTATGCTAAAGGGCAGGTCGGGCGCCCCGAGCCCTCAGATGGCCCCCGACATTCCCATGGACAAGAACGATCTGCGTTATGTCACCGGATATATATTCCCGTTCCATTTCACCCACCCGGTGACCGACAAGCCAAGCAGCGAAGCGGCACTCAATGCGCGGTTGAAACCCATCAAGGCATAAATGGGACACAAACACAGCAGAGTGCCTATTTCAGCGGACGGAGGATGGCGCGCGCCGGGGCGGCATCCCCTTTGAGCAACAGCAACGGGAGGCAGATCAGTTCATACTCCCCGGGCGGCACGTTGGCGAGCGCGCAATTCTCAAGGATGTAGATGCCCGCCCCAAGAAGAGTCCGATGCGTGCGGCCGACGTTGTCTCCGTCCTTGGCGTGGCCGATGGTGATGTTGTCCAGGCCGAAAAGAATGATCCCTTTTTGAACCAAGTAGTCGGCGGCATCCCCGTCGAGATAGACATAATCTTCGGTATACCTCGGCGATTCATAAACCACGGGCGAGTTGCGGGTCTTGAAAAGCACTCTTTCGCCTTTCTTGATATTGTGCTTCTCGAGTTCCGCGATCTTAATTTTAACCGGATCTTTGATTTCGATCACGCGCGCCGGGCCGATAGTTGCGTCCAACGGCATGTCGGATATGGTGGATCCCCCGGGAATAAAATGCAGAGGGGCATCAATGTGTGTGCCGGTATGCGAGATGATCTCCAGCATGGACATGGTAACCATGGCGCCCAGTTCCCGGTCGCTGTAGCGATAGATTTTCGGCGGCGCCGGGTCGGTGGGGTAGTAAACCATTCCCTGCTTCAAGGGCACGGAGATATCGTACCAGCCAGGGGGCACCTTGACGTTGCTGACAGCTGTTGCAGTTGCGGGTTTGGTTGCCTTAGCGGTTTGCGCCCATCCGAGTCCTGACAAAGCAACCAGGACCAGAACAAGGCCGATACATAGGGCCGATAGCTTTCTCATTTTTTCCTCCTCAAATGATGGATGAATGTCAATCTATCACACCGATCAGGAATGTTTGCGCCCATAATAGGAAGCCTTGGATGACCGGCAGCCCGTACAGAATGAGATTCTGGCGGCCCGCCGGTCCGTTTTTGCGAGATATACGCCCGGTCATAAGAAGATGCGAATATGAAGCATTCTCGGATGAGCCGGCCGCGCCCATGGCGCAGGCTACGCATCCCTGATCGGCAGACAATCGCGGCATCGGGGTCGCAATCGTGATCGTAATCGCCACGGATTCCGATTGCGACGGCGATACCGATTCCGATCCTGACCCCAACGCCGGAAACCTTAAGTATGCGTTGAGCACATTCGCAATAATTCATGTCCGCATGTATAGAAACAGGGACAGTCACCAGTGCCCGCGGCAGGAGTTGACGAGGATTGTCTTTTCGGGACACTGGTGACTTTCCCTGGCCTATCAAAACTGGGCGATGGTGGTCTCAAACGCCTGCGTCGCGGCGTATTCCAGGGGCTTCTTTCTTAAATCCTCGCTCAGAACTTCAATCCCCCAGGGACCCTCATAACCCGCCTTAAGCATGCATCTCACGAATCCCTTCACGTCAAATTCCCCTTCGCCGCAAAATCTCCGGTGGTTTACGGTATCTTCATGCAGATCCCAGGGGCACTGTAATGTTCCATCGTTTAGCTCGATACCCAGCAGATACTTGGGCGGAATGCGGGCAACGTCATCGTATGGTATTCCCAATTTCACAACATGCCAGAGGTCGATCATGATGCCGCCGTTATTCGCGCCGGCGCCGGCCACCATCTCCAGCGTCTCCGGCAGGGTCTTGATCATCCCGTCGACGATCAACTCGAAAAGGATTTTAGTCCCATGATTCGCGGCGTCGGCACATAGCGCGGCGAATGCCTCAATCAAGCGGGGCATGGGGGTAATTTGAGTCAAGAAATCCCCCACTTTGATATGTCTGGCTTCGAGGGCTTCGGCCGCCGCCAATAATAAGCGCTTCGTCTGATCCGACTTTTTCTTCTTTTCGCCGTCCAGAAACCAATCGGTGATGAATTCAAGCTCGACATGCCGGATGCCGTTATCGTTGAAAATCTGCTTCATTTCCTTCAAGCTTCTGCGCTGGAGGATGTGCTCGAGATCGGCTTCCTTCAGACCGAAGCCTTTGAAACCTGCCTTTGCCGCAGCCACTACCCTGTCTTTAAAATCAAAAGTGCTATATTCGGTTTCCGAGTGCGGATGAGTCGCTCCCGCCAGCGTCCAGTATGAAGCAACCAGATCCACATTATTCATGATCGATCACCCTCTCCTAAAGTCCCACATGCTATGCAAATTAGGCGTATTAAGTCAATCGTGCAAAAGCGGGGACAGCCGCCATATTTCGCCCGCCGGTTTTGCTTCCTTAGGGTTGATTCGGCGAAGTATGGTGACTGCCCCCGGCCGACAAATCAAGGATCTGGGTGTAGTTGCGATTCGTAAGCGGCCAATATGTTTTCGCCTTTTTGCCCGTGTAACTGAGGCATTACCAATGACCTCACATTCCCATGGCCTGCCGATGCAAACGCTGCTAAGATTTTTTACGGCTTTGTGAACAACTCTATCTGGTTGGTTTGTACGATCTGGTGCGATGAATTTGGATGGCTTGTATTCGGGGCTGCCGAGGAGAAGGAATATGGCGAAAATGCAGTGGCATGACAGCCTGTCGGCAGGCATTGAGCCGGTCGACAACCAACATAAGCAATGGATTGAATATTACCGCAACACCGCAGAAGCAGTGGCTACCCAGCAGAACCAGACGCAGGTTATGAAGACGCTGGGATTTCTGATCGACTAGAAAACCGGGGACAGGCTACGCAATCCCCGAATTATGGAGAAAGCCCATCCATGTAGTTACTCGTGAATTCGGGGATTGCGTAGCCTGTCCCCGGTTTTTCAGTAGATGGTCTGGGACCAGTTTATTGTTCGGAATTGCCGCTGAATGATATTCTCTCTCAAACATCCTTCGTCGAAATGAACATCGGGCGTTCCCTGGATGGTTACGCTTTTGCCGATAAAGGATCCGTAGAAATCACTGGTGCCGACGAATTTCACCGCAGCATTAGGAGCATAGACTTCCATAAAGGCCGAAGCCCCTCCGACAATATCGCTTCTGCTCGTGCCCGAATAAAATATGGTGAGCTTGGTAGGATCTCCCAAGGGATTGATAACTCCCCGCCCGCTCAGATCCAAGGCGCTTTTCACAAAAATGGTTGTGTCCCCGCTGATGGTGAGGGTTCCTGTAGCGCCTTCCGTCAATTCGTCGAAATAGTACACTCCTGGTTGCAGAGCCAAGGTCCCCTTGGTGCCGATCTGCACCCTTCCATAGGCTCCGGGCGAGAGAGTCCTCCTCTCTTTAATATCAAAGTTGGTTGTGCCCACATTAAAGGCTGGAATAGGAGGGAAAAATCGCGGAGCCGGCAGACGGATAATATCTCCCGAAACGGTCGAGTTTCCTCCCAAGGAATAAGTTCCCGTGGGTCCGTAGGCCATATCACCCCTGATATCGACGGTCCCTACGGCTGATACCGAGCCATTGGTCCCGATGGAACCCATGTTTCCCCTATTTACTCCACCATAGGGTCCGAGGCCAGGATCGTAACTGTCGATCAACACGGTTCCGCCCAGATCGACATAGTCAATGCCCCAGAGCGCCCTATCGAAAAGCGCGTTGCCGCTATTCTCAACGATGGCCATGATTTGAGAGATCCCGAGGGGATTTGCGGAGCTTCCCCAATGCCCGATGCTGACGATCCGCCACCTTTCCGTGGCTGAAGGATAGGTCTCAAATGTCAGGGGGTTGATGAAACTGGCGGGTGTATGCTTCAGTAGCGTTGCATTCACGGAGTATATACCCGCATTTTTTGAATCTCCCTGCAAGGACTGGCTGCCGAAACTGCCGGCAAAAGCAGCCGCCACAGAACTGTTCGGGTAGGCGGAAGTGCTTCCTGTCTGGCCGGCGAGCAGCACATCGCTTCCCGAAAACCTGACGGGCATGGTTGTAGCATCGTAGGCTGAGCTTGGCAGATGCGGGGTGTAATTGTTGGCAAACCAATGGGCGGCTTTCTGAATGCCGGCATTGGCTACATAAAAAGCCTGCTGGCTGTATTTATATGAGGTGCTGGTCCGCATTTCATTTTGCACCGTGAACACAAGTGCGGTGGACAGCACTCCCATTGTCATGAGAAACAGCAAAGTGGAGACAAGGGCTATGCCCCGTTCATCCCGGTGCGTGCTTTTCTTTTCATTGCGCTTCATATTAATTTGCCCATGCTGTGATTTGGGGTGGAGTTGGGGGAAGCCTGTTGACCCCGCCGAATGTTCGGAGTTCGGCCATAAGAGCGGAGGCTGCGACCGCGCTGGGGATCAATACCCTTGTGGAGAGCGCGGTTTCCTGGTACTTCGAGCCGGTCTTCCATGTGTTCCGAACGGTCATTTTGACTGCGGCGGATGTGACTGCCCCCAGGTTGTCCGTATATAGCGAAAAGTTGACCGTGCCGGGCACAATGTTGCGCACGATCGGGAGCGCAGGGTTTTTCGAGGTTTGGGTGATCGGGGTCATGGAACGGGTGATTTGCGCATTTGCGCTGTCATAGGAATACTCGACATAAAAAAGATTCGAGTCTCCGTTTATGTCTCCGAAAAACCGGATAGTGGTTACTGTCGCCGATGAATTAGGCCCAAGTCCCAAGGGCGGGATGACCCCGGCCGGATAGGGAAGCGCGAACAAACGGACGGGAACACCGTTGGCATGCGCCCTGCGGAAAACGGCGCTGATCGTATTGCTTCCCGTCGCGGTGATCTCCACGAGTTCATGATTTGCGCCGGTATCCACATCCACCCAATCTCCGGCATTAAGCCCCGCCGACGAGGCGACGGCAACCGTCTGAGGATTCGCCGAAGGCGAGATCGCTGCGCCGGTGGTCGTGCTTCGGTCTCCGTGGGATCCCGCCTGAGCGATTTCCATGGACATCATGTCGAGGCCGGCGCGGGCTTCCTGAGTCGCTTCAACACTGCTTTGTTCGGAAGCGTGGTGCTCGGTTCCGAGGGAAAACAGGCTTATGGCGGCGCCCATGACGGGAATCAAAACCAACATCGAAACCAGCAGTTCCACCAGCGAGAAGCCGTGTTCATTCCTGATTAAAATCTTGCGCTCCATTTCTTCAACTCCTGCCTCAAATATCCGAGCTATGGCGTCTTCTGAGTCACCACAATGGTGGAAGGAGCGGCTCCGTATTCAAAACTCCTGTTGCTGGCAACCGAGACAATGATTCTTTTGAGGCTCGCCGAATCATTAATGATCTGCCATTGCCGGGTGTAGGAGGCGTTGCCGGCTGCGGTTCTCACGCCCGCTTCCGTGAGGTAATCTGCGTAGCCTGCAGCCGGGGCGGAAGGATGAATGCTGCCGCCGGCGGTCAACCCCATACCATTAGCGGGGAATGGCGGATTCACCGTGACATTGGTTGTTGTGTCGCTAAAAAGGAGTCCGGTCAGTTCTTCCATCTTATCATGGGCGAACGCAGTCGTTTTGGTGGCATCCCTGCCATAAGTCTTGCTGGCAACTACGCTGAAGGCGAGGACCTGAGCCATGCCGAGAAGGCCGACAAGCATGATCAGCATGGCGATCATGGCTTCCACCAGCGTCATCCCGCTTTCGTCTTTCAAGTCCTTATGCATAGCAAGTGCCCTTGCAGCCTATAGAGCCGCCCACCGGTCGTTCTCATGCTTCCACACCTGCACCCTGCCGCCAAGCGACACGGTCACGGCAAAATCCGCGCCGTCCATGGAAAGGTAGACGATGTTGCTGTTTGTAGGGATGCCGGTCCCATCGATCGGGATGCCCCGTGAGTTGAACGTGATGGAAGTCGAAGAAGCGGTGGGGAAACC
>JBBISO010000072.1:0-11589 GCA_037441325.1 Acidobacteriota bacterium
GCGTAATCCCGCATAAACAAAAGATTCTACTCCGCCGAATTCGGAAGTTGGGTTAAAAAGGGTGGGAGAAGAGGCCAAAAAGCTCGGAGAATTCTTCTCCCCGCCCTTTTTCCCCTATTGGGAGCCGTGGCCGCCGGAAAATGCTGCTTCTCGACCCGCCTCGCGGGAGAATTTCAGGAGATTTCAGCTGATCTCAGAGGATTGCCGCGCTCACTCGTGCTATCATGCTTCCAGAGGGAAAAAGCAAACTACTATCACAATCACACTTTCCTTCTCCATGATAGGCGTCGTCGAACCACCAGCTCGAAACCCTATACATCTATCCCGCGGCCGGGCGAACTTACCGGGGCGGCCTGCGCTTTGAAACCCAGGAAAGCTTCCGTCCGGGCCAGATCGCGCATGAACAGCATGAATAGCTGGACGTCTTTCAGGAAGTGAAAAAGGGCTTTATCGGGGCGGATCAGAAGCATTATCGGCCGGCGGATTCTGCGCCAGAAAAGCTTCTGCTCGGCGCGTGAATCGGTGATCCGTTTTGCCATGCGCAAGTTCAGGCCGCGGAAAGCCAGCGCCAGTCTGGAAGGGACCCGCAATTCGGGGAAGTGCATGCGCGCCCGCGCGTGCGCCAACTGCAATTCCGCGGAATAAAGATTGCGGTTAACTTCCTGCCGCAGCCGCTTGATCTCGGCCAGCAGCCGGATTTCCGCCGCACTGCGCTTGCGAGTCTGCAGCCAGAGTTCCTCCATCTCCAGAGCCAACGATAACCAGCTGCGGGCCAGGCTGCGCCATTCGCGGAAGCGCCGCTTTAAATGCTGGAAACGGGATTCCACGGCAAATCCGGGCCTCCGATCCTTGCGGTCTTTGAGGCGGAAAAATCCATGAATCATAGGATGCCCGCCCTCGATTAGAGCGGAATTCTTGAACCAGATGAAATCGCAGAAAATGCTCCAGTAATTTTCAGGATTGGCCCGGGCCAGCACCTCGCGCATGTAATCGAAAGAGTAAAAGCTCTCCCACGCGTTCCGATAGGCCTCGGCCAGTTCCCCGGGTGCGAAGTTCGGATGCCGGACCGTTTCATGAAACGAATCATATTCGTTCAGATCCGGATTCATGGGTGCGCCGGCTTGGACCAGGCGCGCGTGGTCCTGTGATCCAGGTATGGGCGTCAGCATGAAGAAGGAAGCCAGCTCGACCTCCAGTTCATGCTGCAGGCGGCGGACATCTTCCCGAATGGAATCGGGCGTGTCAGACGGGAAACCGAAAATATAGGCGGCTTGCGTGATTATTTTTGCCTGGTGCCAGGCGGCAATAAGTTCTTTGTAGTCCTGAACCTTATTCTGCGTCTTTCCGGCGGCTTTCAGGTTCTCAGGGTTAATGCTCTCCATGCCGACAAAGACCTGCGAGCATCCGGCGCGAGCGGCCAGGCTGACGAAATCAGGAATCTTGTGGGATTGAGTGTCGACCTGGATCATAAACTGAATCGGGATGCGCTCCTCTTCGCGCAGCCGCGCCAGCATTTGAAAAACCTCCCGCCAGCAGCGGTTCCGGGCAAAATTATCGTCGGTGAAAAAATATAAAGAGATTTTGTGCCTGCGATAATTCTCACGCAACGACCGAACCAGCAACTCGGGCGAACGGACGCGCATTTCCCGCCCCTGTACGTTGATGATCGAGCAGAAGCTGCAGTTAAAAGGGCAGCCCCGGCTGCAGTCGATGGCGCCGAATTTTGCGATGACGAATTTCTTGCGGTATTTCCCGTGAACCATAGGTATAGGCTGGGAATAGAGATCAGGTTTTTGCTCCAAAAAATCGTACACCGGTTTCAGGCGATCCTCGGCCGCGTCACGAAGAATGCCTCCCCAAGTTTCCTCCACCTCTCCCTTTACTACCGAAACCCCAAGATCCATTAATTCTTGAATTTCCGGAGTGATAGCCTGCGATAGAGCGAGCGTTCCGCTCACGTGGAATCCGCCGATGAGGACTTGAAGGCCTCCCGCTCGGAATCTCCGGGCCAAGTCAGCTGCGCGAGGGAACTGGTTGGTTTGGACTCCAACCAGCGCCACGATCGTGCGGCGAGTCGGCGGCTTATTGGATCTAATAATGCGGCTGACGGGAATCGACTGGACGGTGTCGTCATAAATATCAATCTGAAGCTTGACATCACGGCCCAGCAAGCTGCGTCCGGCAACATCTTGGGTCAGACTGGAAAGGCAGGCAAGCGTGTTGCTTAGGAGTACGCCGCGAAAATGCCGTATCACGTATCCGTCATCATCGTATTTGGATGGTTTTATGAGAACGACTCGAATCGTTTTCCGTTTAGGAACAAGTAAGGCAAAATTTTTGCTCACGGTGTTTCTTCCAACTCCTTGCTCATAGCCTAAAATCCGCCGAATGATAAGTTCTGCGGGCGCGGCTTTCAATGTGGGAGCAATCGCTTTTACATAGCTTTTACATAAAAACATCCGGCCGGCATTTTTTTGCGGGCCGGATTCTGTCTGGCGGGCGGCATGCGGCAGAAGGCGGATGAATTTTTCAGCGGCTGGTCTATTCTTCGGCAATGTAGCAGACGCTGGCCTTGCGAAGGAAGAATCTGGGTCCTTTGGTGGAAAGGCCGATGCTGAAGCAATGGCGGTCGTAATAGCGGATATGGCCCCGGAACCGTTCGCCGTTCTTCAAGACCACCGTCACCTTTGCGTGCGAATCAACCAGCGATTTGAAAAAAGCCGATTCCGATCCTGTGGATTCCAGTCCAACCGGATCGCTTCCTCCAGGATGGGAGTTGAAATGTTCCGGACGTCTTTTCCTGGAATGGCGTCGTCGGGGGAAAGCCATGATCTAATCCTTTTTTCTGCCGCCCGCGGCATTCAGACGCTCAGAGCCGGCAATCCATTTGCTCCATGAGCCGGCGTAAAGCCGGCTCCTTTCCGTATTGATCAGCAAAAACCGGCAGTCGAGGCCACCCAATTTTTGTCTCTTAAATGACGGTTTAATTCCAAAGGAGTGATAATGGACGTAGGCGGCATCAATCCTTTGTCCTCAGCGAATGGGTGAATCCCTAGGGATAATACCACAGGCAGGCCATAAAAGTTTCCCGTGAATCTTCGGCTCAAAGTTCGCGCCCAAATAACTTGGCATTTTGCCGCCGGCTCTCAGTCACAATTAGCATACAAGAATGCAGCATAGAATATATCATTTCTAAGAACCAGCAGCCCGCCCGGCGCTCGCGCCAAAATGCCAACGTATTTGGGTGCGGACCCTAAGCAAAATTTTCATGCTAAAATCACAAAGAAGGAGAAATATCCATGAAACGTCGCGAATTTCTGAAAAAATCCACCGCCGGCGCCGCCGCAATCTCGGTGTTGAGCCGGATATCCCGGCCTTCCGCAGCGGCTGCGGAGGCCGCGGCTAGAATTTCTCTGGTAAGAACGGAAGACCGGGCCAAAGGAATTGCCGCCGCGCTTAAGCTGATTTCGTTCCCTTCGCCGAATGGGAAAAAAGTGCTCATCAAACCCAATTTTAATACGGCGGATCCCGCTCCGGGCTCGACGCACAACGATGTTCTCAGACAGCTTGTACAAGAGATGAGAACCCGCGGTGCTGGGCGTCTTGCGGTCGGGGACAGCTGCGGACCCGGGAACACCAAAGCGGTCATGGAGCAGAAGGGCATACCGGCGCTCGCTCAGGAACTCGGCTTCGATGTGATTAATTTTGATGAACTGCCGCCGGACGGCTATGTTCACTTCAATCCGCCGGGATGTCATTGGAAAAACGGTTTTGATGTGGCAAGGCCTGTGGTCGAGGCTGAATATCTTGTATGGACCTGTTGCCTCAAAACCCATCAGTTCGGCGGCATTCACAGCATGTCCCTCAAGCTCGCCGTGGGCGTGACCAGGAAAAGCTCGAGATTTTCGGATCTGCACGTGGACCTAGCCACCATCCGCCAGAAGATCGCGGAAATTAACTATGCTTTCACTCCCCACGTTATTGTAATGGACGGAGTGGACATATTTGTGGACGGAGGACCCATGACGGGAAAGCTCGTCAATGCCGGCGTAGTGGTAGCCGGAACCGACCGGATCGCCGTCGATGCTGTCGGACTGGCCGTGCTCAAGCATCACGGTTCGAACGACGCGATCATGTCCAAGAAGATCTTCGCGCAGGAACAAATGGCGCGCGCGGTGGAATTAGGACTGGGGATTAAGGCGCCTGATCAGATTGAAATCGTCACTGCCGACGCGGAAAGTGCCGATTATGCCGCCAAGCTCAGGGAAATCCTCAGCCGCGGCTGAAGACGCGCACTTAATCAATCGCAATCGCTGATTTTTCCGCGCCTCCGCCGGTTGCCCGATGCTGATTTTGTTTCCGGCAGGGAGGCGCAGCTTGACCCTATAGGTTGAAAAATCGGCCGATGTTTTGACGTAAGCGCCCGACTTCCGACTTGCTCAGCCAAGGATTGGAGAGGTGCCGAATGATTTCCTCCTCGGTCATCCCCAGCCGGAGGCCTTCCTCGACGGCCAGGCTGTACGCCTCGATTTCGGTCGGCCGATCCACGTAGTGGAGACTATGATCCCAAAGATTCTTCCCTTCCGCAAGCTGGCGCAAGTGTGTCAATTCATGCACCAGGTCGAGGTAAAGATCCACCGGGCTGGCCTGCCGGTAATAACTCTCGATGAGAACAATCGCGGGGATCATGACATCGACCCAGATGTATCCATCTCCGGATTTGACCTTCACGCGGGCGGAATCCAGCAGAGCGCCGAGCGAAGCGGCAGCCGACGCGATGCGGCGCGCCGCCGGACTTTCCTCGATGCGCGGAAGGAAGGAACGGTAAGGGTGCGTGCCCGGAGGGAGTGTTCGGACAACCTGTGCGTATTCCGGTAATTCAATCATCATCCGTCATCTGAAGCTCTATGAAATCGGATCTCCAGGAAACGGCTCCGGAGAAGCCGTCCTAACAGGTGATCCGTCGTTTAACCCTGCCGGATTGTGAATCCTCGAGAAGCCCCTCCGAATCCGGATGAAAAAACACCTTATAGGACATGCACTAGCCGGCACAAGCGGAAAAGGAACCTCCCGATTCAATTCGGCTTGCGGCAAGCTGAACCGCCGCCCCGTCCCGGTTTCATCGTTGCTTGTTGAATTGTCTCTATTAATAATTCCAAAGAAATAGCCGCTGCTTGCAAGTTCCAAGTTCGTTTGCGAGGGCTCTATTTTGAACTATGCTGGAAGATGGCAGCAATTATCATCGTCCATCCATAATTTGGCAACGGCGGGGGGAAAACCATGTCCTATCACCATTTGTCATTTGGAAAGGATTCCGGGATTGGGAGGATCGTTTTAAGCCGTCCCGAGTCGATGAATGCACTGAGTCCAGCACTGCTCCTCGAACTCAAAGCGGCGCTGGATGAAGCCGGCCAGGACAATGAAATCGCGGTATTGGTGCTCACGGGCGCCGGCCGCGCTTTTTCCGCAGGCGCAGATCTCGTGTTTTTGGGCGGCCGCAAGCTGGTGAACGGCCGAGTGGGATCTGTTTTTGATGAGCCGGCCAACAATGTCATCGCGGCTATCCAGAAGATTCCGAAAGCGGTTATAGCGATGGTTAACGGCCATTGCTACGCCGGAGCCCTGGAAATTGTCCTGGCCTGTGATCTGATTATCGCATCGGAAGATGCCCTTTTCGGCGACACTCATGTTCGCTGGGGGCTTCGCCCAAGTTGGGGAATGAGCCAGCGCCTGCCGCGCACCGTGGGATATGGCAAGGCCAAAGAGCTTTCCTTTACCGCCGATATCATAACCGCCCGCCAGGCAGAAAGTATCGGCTTGGTTAACCTGGCCGTGCCCGCGGCCAAGCTGGATGAAGTTGTGAAGGAGTTCGCACAAAAAATAATGTCCAACAGTCTGGATGCCGTTGCGGCTTACAAGCACCTCTATAACCAGACCATGAGGGGCACGCTTATAGAAGGTTTGAAACTGGAAGCCGAAAGCGAGTTCTCCATCCGCGATACCGGCCACCGCGTAAGCGGCTTTCGCATGAGAAAATAGGCAGCAGCGAGCCCTGCTCTTTTCCGTCGGCAACCGGCGCATAGGCCGCCTCACGCAGGAAATCCGCAGAAGAAGAACAGGCGGCGGTCGAGGATGGCGGCTTTGATATTGGCTTGCGGCTCTGCTTTGCTAACACTTCGGCCAGTGCCAAGTATTTCTCGTGGATGCCCTCGCCGGCCGGTTTGGTTTTCATAAGGCTTAAGGGCTTTCATAATTTTGTCCTTAAATTGCCAGCAGGATCATTGAGGCCAGCATGTAAAGTGATGTGTACTTGAACAGGCTGTAATGGACGCGCTCGGAGGGGCGGAAAATGGTAGCGAAGGAGAGCACCAGGAGGCCCGCCGAGAGCACGGCCATCAGGCGCAACAATCCGTCCTGGACACCGATCGTCACGCCGGCCACACCAATGCTGGCGGCGGCAATGATGGCTGAGAGGGCGATAATGGCACGAGTCGTCTCGAAGCCGTAGGTGGAGGGAAAGGTGGGGATGCGCGCTGTCCGGTAGTCCTCGAAGAAACGGATCGAGAAGGTAAGAATATGGGTAGGAATCCAGAACAGGACGGCCATGCTGAGCAGGATGCCGATCAGATCAATCTGCCCCGTTGCCATGACGCGCCCCGCCAGGATAGGCATGCCGCCCGAAAGCCCGCCCCAGATGATGCTCCAGCAGGTGCGCCGTTTGAGCCAAACGGTATAGACGATGACATCCATGAATACTCCGGCAAAGACGACCAGCCCGTAGAGCGGACTCATGGCGGCGGCCCAGCCTACGCCTATGGCGGAGAGGATCAATCCCAGCCACAGGGCTTCGACAGGTAAGACTTGGCGATCTGCCAGCGGGCGGTGATGGGTGCGGTTCATGGCCGAGTCGATGTCGCGGTCGTACCACATATTTAGCACGGTCGAACCGGCGATGGCAAAGAACAGACTCCCGGCCACACCCAGCAGGGCGCCCGAGGATGGGTTGGATGGATGCGCGCTCAGGTAGCCGGCCAGGCCGGTTGCCAGCAGCAGGCCGGTTTGCAGGGATTTAATGAGCATCCAGTAGAGGCGCAGTTTATTTACGATAGTTTTCATGGAGGCATCGAGGTGACAGGGAAACAGGTATCAGATGCACAGGTGAAGAAGCATGCCTGTCTACCTGGGTCCTTGTCTGCTTGTTTGCTTTCCTCTCGCGCAGCGAAAACCTACATCCGTGCCGTAATACATCGGCGGAGCGGAATTGCGCACCCAAACGCGCAGATCCACATCGTAAGTGCCCTTCGAGCCGCCGTGCAGGAAGCGGTCACTGAAGCCTTCCTGCGACTGGACATCGCCAATCCACTGCCAGACGTTGCCGGCCATGTCATATAGGCCGTAGGGACTGGCGGCATCAACTGTTTGGAAACCATCGTAGGAGCGGCCATTGTAGAAACCGACCGGCGTGGTGCGTGAGCCAAAGGTGGACATATTTTCGAAGGGATCGCGGCTGGCGTAGTAGTTGGCATGGCGACGCGTGATCTCATCGCCCCACGGATAGGGCCGACTGTCTGAGCCGCGGGCGGCTTTTTCCCATTCGAGTTCGGCCGGCAGTCGCCAGCCATAATAGCCGCAGTAGGTCAACGCGCCGAACCACGAAACATTAGTCACGGGGTGATTTTCCCAGCCCGGCTTGACGGCAAATTTTTGCCCATCGAATGCAAAGCGCGAGGCCGGTTCGTTCAACGGGACAAGCACATATTCGCCGGGGTCAATGCGGATTTCGTGTTTCTTCCCGCGGAAGGGGTCGCCGGGATAGAAACCGGCGGCAATGTCCTTAGCAATTCTTACCTCATCTTCAGCTATGGCGGTATTCAGAAAGTCGACATATTGGGTGGTGGTCACGAGAGTCACCATGATTTCGAAGTCATAATCTAGGACGATTTGCTGGTTGTGCTGGCCGGAGAGGAATGTCCCTGCCGGGATGGTTGCCCAAGCATCCGGGTCCACACCCGTATCGTAGACGGGGACGGGAGCATTCAAGTCCGCTGAGGCACAGGATGCCAAAATAGCGGATAGCAGGATCAGGACGATGCGCTTCATTCCATTACCTCCCCAGCCAGTTCGTGAGTGGCTTCTTCGGACCAGCGTCCTTTCTTTTTGACTAAGTCCAGCAACCGCCAAATCATGACCATTGCCAGAATGACCAGCAGCATGCCAAGCCCTAATTCCATCAAGAGCATGACGGCGTTGACCAGAGGCTGCTGCTCAGCCTCGGAGATGAACAGACGTTTCATTTCGAAGATGGTCACGGAGGCAAAAGCCAAGTCGGAGAAAATGATAATGCCCCAGCCATAAAGTTTGCGGACTTTGCCTTTCAACCCGATCATGTCGCCATAATAGAGCAGGATTATGGTGGCAATGATGGCGGAAAGGACGTGCCAGTGGCCGGTCAATTCGATGCGCTCTTCGCGGTGCGGCCAGAGACGGAAAATTTCGTCGAGACGCACAGCCATGAAGATGCCGACTCCGCTGACGGTGAAATTCATAAAGACCATCTGCCACAGCGGACCAAAGCGCAGCGGGTCGCGGATAAGGGCGGCAAGTTTCCGCCCCAAGGTGGGTTTTTTGATTCCTTCCACACCCTCGCGGACAAATCTATGCCAGCCATAGATGACCAGCATCAGCGCGCCCAGCATGGCGGGGGTGGCGCCCATGTAAATGATCATATGGGCTATCGGCTGGAGCGGCGTCACTACGCCCCAGACGCCGAGGTTGAGCACAATGGTGCCCAGAATCATGAGCGGCATGGCAATCTTGTGCAGCGCGCCCTTGAAGTCCAGTCAGCGCCCAATGATGAGGGTTAACATGATGGCTATCAGGGCCAGCATGATGTGCAGGTGACCGATAACCGAGTATTCCATGGCCGTCTTTTCGGGCAGGCGGATGATGTTTTCGGCCAGGAAGGCCTCGAAACCGTTGCCGAAATATGAGCCGGGGACGGCCCCAAAAAGCGCCGAAATAACGGCAGTCGACGCGGCAGCGAAGAAAGCCGCGCGCTCCAGGTCAACGCCTTTATTGGTGCGGGAATACGCATTGTCCCGTTGATAGTACTCTCTGTCCCAGGGCCACAACGAGATGCTCAGCAGGACTCCGGCGAAGAAAATGAGACTCAAGCCGGCAATGTAAAGTCCGTGGAAAGCCCAGTTGTGGCCCCAATAGGCAAAGCCAAGACCAAAGATCATCGCCAGCAGGTAACCTACTGTTGCCAGCACGCGCACGGCGGTCTTGTAGAAGGCTCTCATCATCAGCAGGCCGGTGATCATATAGACCTCTATGGCAACAACTGCCATGGCGATCGCATGGTAGAGAATGATGATGCGCCCCTCGCGCTCCGCCGGAACAAGGTCCATTTTGAGAATGCGCACCAGGACATTGCGCACGCCCAACTCGGCCATCGGGCCGGAAAGCATGCCAAAGAGGGCGGTCGCCATGGCAATCATGGCAACCGCGACAAGGATGAGTCCCTTCGTGGTTTAGAAGAGGTAGTTGAAGCGGCTTTGGATGAACTGCACGATACCTCCTGTGAAGTGGACGGTGGACGATGGTCGATGAACCCCGGACGACAGATGGTGGTCTACGCTCCCCCGTCCACCATTTGTCTTAGCCGCGAATGTCCTTTACAAATCCTAACGTGAAAGCCAGCGTCATCAAGAACAGAAGCGGAGTGAGGATTGTCATTACCAACTGAGGGCTGAAGAAAAGCAGCTGTGACCCCAGCGAAATGAAAGCCAGCGCAATCCCACCGAGACCAATGAGCAGGCCGCCGATGCCCACCCAGAAAAAGCCCTTGGCAGCGCCTTTGGCAACAAACGGCCCGATGAAGATAACCAGCCCCGCCACGCCATGGAAGAGCGGAACCGCAATCTTACGCAGAAGGTCGAGACTGGCAAAACTGCTGATGGCAACGGCCAAAAAACCGATCAGAGCGAACCACTTGAAAGCCTTCTTCCATCGCGGGAAGTACTGCTCCATGATGCCCAGCGAGATGCCCAAGGGAATGAGCGAAGCAACCGTCAAGACGGGCGGTTGGCCCGGAATACCCAATCCCAGAAATATGAGCAGCAGGCCGGAGATCAGCAGGATGAGAAATCCCATCATGTAATACACATCATGCCAGGCTTTCCCCGTGCGCCAGCGACTGTAGAAGCGCAAGAGCATGTAGATGGCCGTCAAACCGGTCAGCAGAAGGAAAAGATTGTCGAGGGCAAACACGTTCATGTCATTCTCCTTTTGGATGGGGGACACTTCCACAGAATTGATCTTACTTGTAAGCACTTCTATCTTAAAAAGCAAGGGCGATGCGTGTGAATAAAGGAGGAATTGGAGATGGACAGCGCTTTGGCAGGCTTTCTTTCCCGCCGAAGGCGATCTGTTAACCCCAAATCGCCGCCGTTACGAATTCCGACCATATCGCTTGGTTTTTGTTTTCGCAACGCCGCTATGCCGGAGTCCGCTATGAAAGGGGTGACGGATAGAAATTGATGTATAATGTCCCCGGCCGAATGGCCTCTTAAGACTCCTTGCAAACCTGGTGCCGCACTGCGAGGTGTCCTGATGAGCTGACTTTTCCGTTGTTTGTTCTCAAATATGCAAAGAAGAGCGCATGGCAAAACAAAAATACCCATGGGAGGCAAATCATGTTTTTGCGTAAGATTTTAGTATCAGTGACTCTGATCGCGGCCGGCCTGGTTTGTGCCCATGCCGCGGACATCGCCGGCAAATGGACTGCGGAATTTGATTCCCAGGTCGGTGTTCAGAAATACACTTTTGAATTTAAGGCCGATGGAACGGCACTAACGGGAAAGGCGATATCGAAGATTGGCGACGCCGAGACCCAAACTACTGAAATTAAGGAGGGTAAAATCAAGGGGGACGAAGTCACCTTTGTTGAAAACCTGAATTTCCAAGGGATGGAGCTGCGCATCGTTTATAAGGGCAAGATATCCGGGGACGAAATAAAGTTCGACCGCACAGTGGCTGACGCGGGCGGCGAGTCCTTCGTCGCCAAGCGCGCCAAGTAGTTTTAAAGGGGGACAGGCTACGCAATCCCCGAATTCGCCGCGCCTGAAATCACGAATCGGGAGATTTTATCGGCGCCGTAAACAGTCGCGCCGGGTGGCGAAAGATCCAATCCGATTTTTCCCTCTTCGGGCGTCACGCGAAGGCCCATTACCCAGTCGATGATCTTCATCAGGACAACCGACATCACAAAAGTTCAGATTGCGCCAGCCGCAATGGCGGCACGAAAATAGCGAATGCATCCAGGAGGCAATAGAGGTCATTGCGAAGGCTTCCCTAGGCGATGGCCTTCTCCAAGCCTGCATATCTCACAAGATTTCTGCTGCGTTGCGCTACCTTGCACCCCGGGACGTACTGTGAAGACGGGTCTGGAGACCCAACCGCACATGTCGCGCTTTGTACCCACGCCGGTCTGCGGCGCAGCGGCAGAAACCTTGCGGGAAATAGGGGTTAGACCGGGCCTGAAGCCTGCTATTATGTATCCTCCGGGATGCGCTTTGGAAAGCGCCG
>JBBISO010000073.1:0-11550 GCA_037441325.1 Acidobacteriota bacterium
GACACAGGTCTTTGGAACCTGCATTCGGAGGTTCGAATCCTCCCGCCCCAGCCATCTCGCAGCAAATCCGGGAGCGTAACCATGATGAAAACAGGATACAGGCGGGTCAATAGAGAACTGAAGATTTTTTCTGGAAATGCCAACCCGGCGCTGACCCAAGAGATCTGTAATCACCTGAACATCCCTTTGGGGAAGATCAAGCTGGCCAGATTCAGCGACGGAGAGATTTACTGCCAGATCCTGGAAAACGTACGCGGCAAGGACATCTTTTTAATCCAGCCCACCTGCTGCCCGGTCAACGAAAGCCTAATGGAGCTGCTGGTCATGATCGACGCGTTCAAGCGTTCTTCAGCCGCCCGCATTACGGCTGTCATTCCTTACTACGGATATGGGCGGCAGGATCGAAAGGACAAGCCCCGCGTGCCGATCTCCTCAAAACTGGTCGCGGATCTGCTGACGGCTGCGGGCACAGACAGGATTCTGTCGATGGACTTGCACGCGGGACAGATCCAGGGATTCTTTGATATTCCGGTCGACCACCTGTTTGCCGCTCCGGTATTGATTGAATATCTGAAGAAGCTGAGCATCCCGAACCGCACTATCATTTCTCCCGATGCGGGAGGAGTGGAACGGGCGCGCGCGTTTGCAAAGCGGCTGGACGCGGATCTGGCGATCATCGACAAACGCCGCACGGGGCCGAATGAGGCGGAACTGCTCCATATCATCGGCCATGTGGCCGGCAGAAACACCATCATCTGCGACGACATGATCGACACCGCCGGAACGCTGGTAAATACCGCATCAGCCCTTCGGAAAAAGAAAGCTGGGAGGATTTTTGCCTGCGCAACCCATGGAGTTCTAAGCGGGCAGGCGATTGAGAAATTGCGCAAATCTCCGATCGAACAGATTATTCTTACCAATACGGTGCCGCTGACGGATTCAAAAATCCTGCCGAACATGGTCCAACTTAGCGTTGCCGGCTTGTTGGGCACCGCGATCCAGAGCATTCATGAGGAAACGAGCGTAAGTAATCTTTTTGTATAGAGTCGAGCCATAGCGCGCATTGCTCACAGGGTTTCAGGGCAGGGCGGCGCAGAGGGGGATTTATGCGGATGGGGCTGAATCCCAGTCCGCATAAGGGAGCGAAACCAGGATGGCATCCGTGGATCGGCCGCCGGAGTGGAAATCTTGTGAGAAATGCGGGCTAAGGTCCTGGAAAATGAGGGTTGAAGCTTGGGAGCCTTCGCAAGTCGAGAAACTGGAAGGCGCCAAGAGCTTGAGATTTCAAGGAAGGAGTTGGATTCATGCCGACAGTAATCAAGGCTCAGGCACGGACCGCAGGAGGCAAGAATGCCAACCGGCGGCTCCGGAAAGCGGGCAGAATTCCGGCGGTAATTTATGGTCCGGGGAAACCGCCGATCGCGGTTTCGGTAAAACCGGAGGAAGTGCGGACCATTCTTTATTCCGAAACCGGACGTAATACCATCTTCAACGTCAGCGTGGAGGGATCCGAGAGGAACAACGCCATGCTGAAAGATTATCAGCTCGACCCGGTCAAGGGAGATTTGATCCATGCGGATTTTCTCGAGATCGCCATGGACCGCACCCTGATATTGACGGTCAACATAGAAATCACCGGCGAAGCGGAGGGAGTTAAAATGGGCGGGGGCATTATGGACTTTGTCTCCCGCTCGATTCAGGTCGAGTGCCTGCCCTCGGATATTCCTGAATCCATCAGGGTGGATGTGAGCCACCTCAAGATCAACGACTACATTCGGGTCAAGAACATACAAACGGATGCGAAAGTCAAGATTCTCACCGATCCGGAAATCGTGATTGTAACCATCATTCCTCCGGTCAAGGAAGCGGCGCCGGTTGAGGCGGCGCCTGAAGCGGCTGAACCGGAAGTCATCAAGAAGGGTAAGGCGGCCGAGGAAGGTGCGGAGCAAGAGCAAACTTCCAAGGCTTCCAAATCCGAATCCAAATCCAAATAGCAGGCGGGCGGCTGATAGGACCTAAGGATAGTGGTGGGGAATGGCGCGTGGCTCGAAATCGGGGCGGAGAGATTGGCCAAGATCATCGTCGGACTTGGCAATCCGGGCGAGCAGTATGCGTATAACCGGCATAATATCGGATTCATGGTTTTGGATGCGCTCGCCAACGAATCCGCGGGCAGTTGGGCGGCTTATTTGCTCTGCGAAGTCTGCCGGATCGAGATCGCCGAGCGGGAAGCGCTTCTGGTAAAGCCGCTGACCTATATGAACCACAGCGGAACGGCGGTGAAGGCGCTGCTTTCGGCCATGGGGCGGAAGCCGGAGGATCTGCTGCTGATTGTCGACGACCTGAACCTGCCGTTTGGCCGCATACGCATACGGGAACGGGGATCTGCCGGAGGCCATCGCGGGCTCGAGTCCATCCTCGACGTATTCAGCACGGATGAAATCCTGCGGGTCCGGGTAGGAATCGGCGAAGAGCATGTGCCTGAGGATAAAAAGGACTTTGTTTTGTCGGATTTTCCCCCGGAGAGACAGGCGGAGCTGATCGGGATGATCAAACATATCGGAAACGCCGTGAAATCGATGCTGAGCGATGGCGTTTCCAAAACCATGGCGATTTTTAACGCCTGAAGTTGTTAAGGAGAAGACTGTGCGAGATTACGAGGTGGTCTTTGTTGCCGCCCCAACGCTAACCGGCGATGAGCTGGATGGCTTTATCAGCCATATTCAGACGGTGGTTGAGGGCAAAAACGGCAAGGTGGTCAAGATCGACAATTGGGGAAAGAAATCCTTGGCCTATAAAATCAAGCGATTTCGTGAGGGCTACTACGTTGTGCTCACCATTGAGGGAGACGGCGGCGTCATAGCCGAACTGGAGCGCCGCTTCCGCGTGACCGATTATGTCATCCGCTTCCTTTCGGTTAGAATCGATGAGGATCTCAAACGCTCGGAAAAAATTAAAGCGGCGAGACAAAAAAAGGCGCTCCCAGGTCCGCCCGAAATACCCATTCCGATTGAATCAGAAGAAGCATCGCTGTCAGATCTGTAAGTCTTCATCGGGGACCGGATCGAATCATCGGGTCCCGGATGATAGAAAGGCCAAGAAATATGCCAGGTCCAAAACGGTTCAGTAGCCGGCGCAAGCGGGTGTGCAAGTTTTGCGCCGAAAAAATCACCTATATCGATTTCAAAGACGCCAAGCTCCTCGGCCATTTTATTCCCGAAAGAGGCAAGATTCTGCCAAGGAGAATCAGTGGAGTCTGCTCGGCCCATCAACGTTTGCTCGCGGAAGCCATCAAGCGTGCCCGGCACATGGCTATCCTTCCATTCGTTGCCGATTGATACTTTTTCAGAGGGTGAAACATGAAGGTCATTCTAAAGCAGGACGTTGAGAAACTGGGCAAAGCCGGCGATGTGGTGAATGTCGCTCCCGGGTACGGGCGCAATTATCTGATCCCCAAGCGCCTTGCCGCCGAGGCCACCCCAGGCAACATAAAAGCCGCCGAAACGGAGAAGCTTTCTCAGGCGCGGCGCGATCATCGGGAAAAGGAATCGGCCACCATTCTGGCCCGCGAGATTGCGAAACTTACGGTGACCATCCGGAAAAAATCGGGAGAAGGAGGCTCGCTGTACGGTTCTGTGACCGCCCTGGACATCGCGGAATTCCTGACCGATCACAAGATCGAGATCGACAAGCGCAAGATCCAGCTGGAAGAACCCATCAAGACGATCGGAGAATACAAGGTGCCGATCCGTCTGCATCGCGAGGTGACCGTGCCGGTCAAGGTCATCGTGGAACCGGAGGCGGAAACCGCTTCTTGATTTGCGGTTGACGACAGACGACAGACGATTTAAAAATCTAATTTCGCCGGTCGCAATTCGTCCATCGCAAATTTTCAATCGTCAATAAAAATGGCCGACATCAGCCTAGAAAAAACGCTTCCCCACAACCTGGAGGCGGAGCGTTCGATCCTGGGTGCAATCCTGCTCGACGACAAGGCCGCGATAGCCGTTTTCGAGATCATCAAAGCGCAGGATTTTTACCTGGAGAGCCACCGCAAGGTTTTCGACCGAATGCTCCACCTCGTGAACAACGGCCGGCCCATCGATCTGATCACTCTCAAAGAGGAGCTCCAGCGCGCGAACGAGCTGGAAAGCGTCGGGGGCGCCGCCTATCTGGCAAGCCTCACGGACTATCTGCCCAGAGCCCTCAATATCGAGCACTACGCCCGGATCGTAAAGTCAAAGTCCACGCTACGCCGTCTAATCCAGATTTCCAGTGAAATCATGGCGCGCGGTTATCAGGACGAGGAGCCCGCCGAAGAAATCCTCCAACATGTCGAAAAAGCGATCTTCGACATCGCCAGCCAGCAATTTCGCACGGGCTTCTCACCCATCACTCCTATCGTCAGCGAAGTCTTCAAGCATATTGAAGAATTATCCAACCGAAAAGCCCCGGTCACGGGTCTGGAGACCGGATTCGTGGATCTCGACCGGATAACGGCCGGCCTGCACCCGTCCGACCTGATCATCGTGGCCGCGCGTCCCGGCCTGGGAAAAACCAGCCTCTGTCTCAACATCGCCGAGCATGTTGCCATTAGAAAACACAAAACGGTCGGCCTATTCAGCCTTGAGATGAGCAAGGAGCAGTTGGTCAAGAGGTTGCTGTGCAGCGAGGCCAGGATCGATGCCCATAGAATCAGCATGGGTTTTTTAAATAAGGAAGACTGGAACAGGTTGAGCCGGGCGTGCGGCGATCTTTCCGACACCAAACTTTTCATCGACGATACCGCCAGCGTCACTATCGCCGAGCTGCGCACGAAAGCACGCCGCCTCAGTCTCGAGCACGGATTGGACCTTTTGATTGTGGATTACCTTCAGCTCATGTCGGGATCCAATCAACGCTACGAAAACCGCACCCAGGAAATCTCCCATATTTCCAGAGGCTTGAAGGCGGTGGCCAAAGAACTCAACATCCCCGTCATTGCGGTTTCGCAGCTCAGCCGGGCGGTGGAATCAAGAAGCGGAGAGCACCGCAGGCCGCAGCTTTCGGATCTCCGGGAATCCGGTTCCATCGAACAGGATGCCGACGTGGTGATGTTTATCTACCGCGAGGATATGACAAATCCTACCGAGGAAAACAGCGGTCTGGCCGAGGTGATCATAGGCAAACAGAGAAACGGCCCCACGGGCTCCATCCAGCTCGCCTTCAGCAAGCAGTTTACAAAGTTCGACAGCCTTTATCAGGAAACGTGGGAGTGATTGGTGGGCAGTGGTTGGCGAGCGGGGGAGGTTTTTGGAAATACCGATGACGGATAAAGCAGGAGGGCAAGGGTGTAACTGCAGGCCGCAGACTGCCGGGAGACCTACGTGGGTCGAGATCGACCTGAATGCTCTGGCCGAAAATTACCGGGCGCTGACGTCGCTTTTGCCGGCTTCCGCCGCGGGCTACCCGAGAATTTTACCGGTTATCAAAGCGGACGCTTACGGCCATGGAATGATTCCTGCCGCGCGCACGCTGGCCGCCGCAGGAGCGACGGTGTTCTCCATCGGTCTGGTCGAAGAAGGCGTCGCTCTGCGCCGGGGCGGTATCACTCAGAAGATCTTGGTGCTCGGAACGGCTTGGCACGAGTTGGAGGAAGAGGCCATTCACAATGACCTGATTCTGGCAATCGATACTCCTGAATGCGTGCGCCGTCTCGAAACTGCAACCCGTAAAACGGACACCTCGACGTCCGTCCATATCAAGGTTGACACGGGCATGGGGCGCCTTGGTGTGCGGTGGGATGCGATGGATCCGCTGCTGGCGGCGGTTAAACAGGCACGCCGTGTCCGCCTGAAAGGCGTTTTTTCGCATTTGTCCAGCGCGGATGAAGAGAGCCCCGGTTATACCAACGAGCAGATAATACGGTTTGAACATGCTTTGTCTTCCGTCCGGAAAGCGGGGCTGGACCCGGGAGAGATCCACTTCGCAAACAGCGCCGGCCTGCTCTACCATGAGCGGCTCAGGAAGTGGAGCGTGAGGCCCGGGATCGCACTTTATGGCTATTCGCCGGATCCGGGGCGTTGTCCCATAAAGCTGCGTCCGGTCCTCAGCCTTAAAACCGCCGTCGGCCCCATACGCTCGCTGGAAGCAAACCAACCAATCGGATATGGCCGGAAGTTCATAACTTCCAGAGCGACGCGCCTGTCGATCTTGCCGGTCGGATACGCGGACGGCTTCAGTCGAAGGCTCTCCGGGCGCGGCAGGGTAATCATCGCCGACCGGTGGGCCGAGGTTATCGGGAATGTCTCGATGGACATGACTGCCGTGGACCTGACGGATTTGCCCGAGGTCCGGGAGGGGGACGAGGTGATCCTTTTGGGATCGAGCCGCCATTGCTGCATGGATGCGCGCGAATGGGCGGATATCCTTGAAACCATTCCCTACGAGATCCTCTGCGGAATCGCCATGCGTGTTCCCAGAATTTACCTCAACGGCAATTGAGGGGTAATCGTGAAAATCGCGACCTGGAACGTAAATGGGATTCGCGCCCGGCAGAACCAGGTGCTGGAGTGGATCGGTCGCGACCGTCCGGACGTAATCTGCCTGCAGGAAATCAAGGCTGCCCGCGCGCAGATTCCCGATTCTCTCCGCGAACCGGCCGGCTACCGGTGCTATTGGCACGGCGAGCGCGCTTATTCGGGAGTAGGGTTGCTGGTCCGCCGCGACTTTCCCCTCGGACCGCCGGAATATGTGCATCCGGACTTCGATCACGAGACCCGCATCGTGGTTGCCCAAATGGGCAATCTGGCGATTGCTTCCGTATATATACCGAATGGAGCCAAAGATTTCGCCGCCAAGCTGCGTTTCCTTGAAGCAATGGAAAGCTATGCGGCGGCGTGCCGCTCTCAAGGTAAGGAGCTGCTTCTCTGCGGCGACATGAATGTCACCCGTACGGATCAGGACGTCCACCCCAAGGAACGCAGGCCCGGCGCCATTGGCCAGCGTCCGGACGAACGGGAGTTGTTCGAGCGCGTCATTGCCAACGGCGGGCTGGTTGATATCGGGCGCGCGCTTGACCCCGACAATGATCAACTTTTCACCTGGTGGCCGCCATGGCGCGACATGCGCACTAAAAACATCGGCTGGAGGTTGGATTACATCCTGGCAAGCCAATCGCTGCAATCCCGCATCCCTCAGTGCTCGGTGCTCGCTCAGATGGGCACGAGCGATCACGCCCCCGTCGTGGCTGAAGTTCTTTACCCCTGAAGGCCAGGCAACCGCCTTGAGGTTTTAGCCTGTATCTCTCGCGCCCATTCCAGGAACCGGGGCGGCTTAGCAAGATTCGACACCGAGCCCCCTTATGGAACTGGATTAATGTCACGCGGCGGATCCTGTCGGCATAGATCCGGCGCCGGCATATCTGCTCATGCCTCGCGCGGCCTTTTTGCATCATGGAATCCGTGGCACTGAAGGATGCCTGCGGCAATGAGAGTCAAGCTGCCGTGCTGGTCGCAATATGACACCACGCTGGGCGGTAAAAGGCGCGCATTCCTCGCCGCAGCGCATCCGCTATCCCTCCCCACGGCGCTATCTCTGCTGCGCGTGCATGGCCCGGAAAGAACTCATGAGGGATTGCTTACGGATGAGAATCTGTTTCAACCGGCACAGTTAGTCAAGAAGAAAACCGCACCGGGCGGGCACTCCTCATCGGCCTTTTATTCTGCTGCAATGGGACAGCATAACCAGGTACTATCATTTTCATGCACGAACAGAGCATGGTCGAATCGCTCTTGGACCTCGCGCTTAGGAACGCTGAGAAAGCCAACGCCCGGAAAATTGTCAGTATCAATCTGGTTGTCGGCGACTACACCGGTGTACAGGAGGAGGCCGCAAACTATTATTTCGGCTTTCTCAGCAAAAACACCATCGCCGCCGGCGCCAAACTCAACTATTCGCATGTCCCGGGACAATTGCGGTGCCGGGACTGTGATATTCTTTTCCCCCTGCAAAAACATGATTATCACTGCCCCAGATGCCAAGGGAGACGAGTGGAGATTGTCGGCGGACGAGAACTCTATATCGCGAATATGGAGGTCGAATAAATGAGCGCCAGGACATTAAGCATAAAGGAGAATATCCTCGGGGCGAATAAGGAAAAGGCGGAAATAAACCGGAAACTACTGGACAGGCACCGAACCCTGATGATTAATATCATGTCATCTCCCGGGTCAGGCAAGACCAGCCTGATTCTGCGCGCCATCAACCGGTTCAGAGATAAATACAGGATCGCAGTGATTGAAGGTGCTATCGCCTCTTCCATCGACGCCGACAAAATCGCGCGGCAGGATATCCCGGCAATTCAGATAAACACTGCCGGGGGATGCCACCTGGACGCCCAAATGATCAAGAGGGCGTTGGATACCCTGGATCTGGACCGGATCGATCTGATCTTCCTTGAAAATATAGGCAATCTTGTCTGCACCGCTGATTTTGACTTGGGCGCGCATAAAAATGTCGTTATCCTGAGTATTCCCGAAGGAGACGACAAACCCCACAAATACCCGATAGCGTTTGTTGAGGCGGATGCGGTTCTGGTAAATAAGATAGACGTTCTGCCATATTTTGATTTCAAATTGGATGCTTTCCCCGAGATAATCAGCGGTTTCAATCCTGCCGCCAAAGTTTTCCCGGTTTCCGCCAAGACGGGGGAAGGCTTGGATTGCTGGTTTGCATGGATTGAAGAGACATTGGCATAAATTGAATGGCATTTAAGGAGGGACATCGTGGCGGACAACAGCATTTACAAGGAGTTATCGGACAAACTGGGAGTTTGGGAATCTGAACGTTTCCTGAAAATATTGAACGTGATGTTCACTCCAGAGGAGGCCAGGATTTGCCTGGAGTTGTTTGCACCCGCTACATGTCATGAACTGGCCGGAAGGCTGGGCATCGAAGAGAAGGACCTTGCCAAAAAGCTGGATGCCCTGGTGGACAAAGGGATGCTGACCAGAGGATTGACCCAGTACGCCTTCCACACGACGCTGCTGGCGTTTCATCATGAATGTGTCGCCGATACGGCGCCTCACACCGGTCCTTATGCCCTCTCCAAGGAGGTCAAAGAGCTTTGGGCCGACTTTTTTTATAACGAGTGGTCCTATCACTTCCTGGAACATGTCGAGGACATGATCAAAATGACCGGCCGCAACCTGCCTATCTGGCCGGCGATTGGAGCGCTTGAACGCAGTCCCAATATCAAACCGGAGGATATCCTGCCGGAGGAGAACTGGAAGCTGAAAATTGAAAACGCCACAAGCAGGATCCTGGCGCCGTGTGGCTGCCGTATCTCATGGGGGCATAAATGTGACCTGCCGTTGATGACATGTTTCGCCTGTTTTGATAGACCGCGAGGCGAGTACTATCTCAACCAGCCCGGCCGGTTGCTGAAAGAAGTATCTCTGGAAGAATCCCTTGCCACTGTAAGGCAAGCTGAGGAAGCGGGATTGGTACATTGGGGAGACTGTTATTGCTGTGACTGCTGCTGTGAAAACCTTTTTCCCGTAACCCGCGGAAAACGGTGGGACCTGATGACGCCAAACCGGTATCTGGCGGTAGTGGACGAAGAGAAATGTATCGGCTGCGAGGAATGCGTCGACCGCTGCCCGTTTGAGGCGGTCGAAATGAAGCCGGGCGCGCTTCCTGAGGAACAAAAATCATCCATCGATCCCGAGAAGTGCAAAGGCTGCGGCCTCTGTATCATCACCTGTAAACCAAACGCATTAACCTATAAGATCGTCAGACCGCCCGAGTACCTGAGACCCAAACCGCCCGCGGGAGGTCCATCGGACAGACCTGTGCTCGTGATACCTGTTTGGGGGCATTATTTTCTCAAATAGAGCATCCTCCGGATCAAGATTTGCGTTTGGTTCAATGGTCCGGTCATTGTGTGCGTTTTAATGCGCGGAGGAAGACATGAAAAGAAAAATCCTGTTGGGAAGTTGTCTATTGGTTATCGCCGCCCTGATCTCGATCGCGAGAACGCCGCCGGCCACAGGGCAGGCAAGTATTGGAAAAGCCTGTGACGAGCGGTTGCTTAGCGTCTTGAGCCCGGCGATTTCGAACAAGATGGTGGAACGTGTTCCGCTGGGACCGCGAGCCGACACCCTGGAAGGAAAAACCATCTACATGGTCGACCTGCAATGGGGCGGCCCCGAAGCCGCGTACAGTGTTTACGAGGAAATGCAGGAATGGTTTTCCCGAAACATGCCGTCGGTCAAGACGGTGATACGAAGGTCAGCCGGCGGTTCGTTCGGCGACGATCCCGGACTCCGGAAGGAGATTGCCGAAAAAAAGGCCGGCGGGGTAATCGTCGGGATTGGGGGCTGACACGGCTGCGTGTCGGCCGTGAGCCGATTTGCACGGAACCTCGAACTTGCCAATATACCCACCGTGGGTGCCTCTGGGATCAATGTCGTAAAATTCAAGGATTATGACCTCCAATACTCCAACGGCATGCCCATCCGGTACGTCGCGTTTCCCTTTCCCGTCGCCGGCCAGCCGAAATCCGTTCATAGGAGCTACGTCGAGGGGAAGGATCTCCTGAGCGGCAAGCCGATGATGCCGGCGATCATCGATGCGCTTACCAAGCCTCTTACCGACGAAGAAAAGAAAAAGGGAATGCCGGCCGGGGCAGCCCCTGTGCCGAGATTGTTGAAGCCGGATACCGAAGCCAACCTGCAGCGCCTGTTCAAAGATAAGGAGTGGACCGACTTCTATCCGATCATACTTCCTACCGAGGAGAGAGTGGCGGCAATGCTCAAGGGGACCAGCCGCAAGCCCGATGAGGCGGTGAGCAGATTTGGCTCCCGGGAGCTGACGGTGGAAAAGGTCGCGATTTATGCAGTCATGGCCGGAGCGAAGCCGGAATATTTCCCGGCCACCCTGGCGATCGCCACCCAAGCATCTTCTTTCGGCAACTCCACAAGTTCAATGGCAAACATGATCGTTGTGAACGGTCCTATTCGCAAACAAATAGGCATGAATTCGGGAACTGACGCCATGGGTCCCTACAGCGAAGCCAACTCGATTTTAGGCAGAGTCTTCACCCTTGCGGGCAAGATTATGGGGGATCTTCGCCTCAGCGACGGCGCCTATTCATCGCTTGGAAGTGCTCTTCAATACAACAACGTGTGCTTCGCCGAGAACGAGGAAGAACTGCCTCAAGGATGGGAGCCTCTTAGTGTCGAGATGGGTTACAAGCGCACGGACAATGTCGTCAGCATCGGCATTGGATGGAGCTACATATCAAGTGTGGGTGAAGCGCAGCGGAATCATCCGCCCCATATGCTGATTCGGGACTACATGAGATCCCTCTACGGCTCGGCAGCGACTATAGTGATGGATCCGACCGTAGCCGCCCTGCTCAAGGATGTACACGGTTTTAAGACAAAGGCCGAACTGGGCGAATGGCTGGCAAAGAATGTGGAGGTTACTGCCGCCACATTCTGGGGGAACGGCGTTAATGCCACGGCAACCACACCCCTGGCGCTCCAGGAATTGGAACCTTACGCA
>JBBISO010000074.1:0-4583 GCA_037441325.1 Acidobacteriota bacterium
CTGTCAGGCGGATCTTCCCCCGCCATGGCGGGGGAAGATCAGTCAGAGGCTTTTCGCGCCTATTCCCACCGATCATTCAACCTCAAAGAATGAGCGCACAATCCCTGATTGCCGGATGATTGACTGGAGGGTCCCGATACGGAGTTCTGAATGGTCTGGGACAGGGACGGTGATGGTCGAATCCGCGATTCGCTTTTGCATCACAATATGGCTGCCGCGTCTACGGACCTCTCTAAATCCATGGTGCTCGAGCAGGAGACAGAGCTCTCTTCCGGAAAAGACCCGCAGCTTAGCCAACCGATACCTCAAGCCTGGTCACGAAAATTTCATCGTGCATCCTGGATTTAATTTCGTTCGGATCCGCTACCTCGAAGAATAGTTCCAGAGCCTCCAACAGATTTCTTCGCGCTTCCTCTATGCTTTCGCCTTGGCTTGCGATATCCAATTCAGGGCACAGGGCCACATAGCCGTTGCCTTCACGCTCGATGATAGCTGTCAGATTTTTTTTCTGTTTCATTCCGGGCACCGCCATTACCTGGAAACAAATCCAAGCCTTTATTTCTCCCGTCATTATATCGGGCTTCCCCATTGTGCTCCAATAATCCTTTTGGGGGTATCAGGATTAACGCTCCTATTCGGACCTTAATTTCGGCCCACCCTAAATAGTTGATAATCATAATCCTGTCTCTTTTGCTGGTTTTTGCTTGTGGCCTTTTTGCGCAAGCAACTTTCATACAATCACTGCATTCCGCGCAATGATCAGCCTTTGCCAACATCATTTCGTTGATGTAGCCATGGTCGCGGTCCTATTCGGTTTTTGTCCTGCAATCCATTCCGACCGAAAAGGCCGTCCTCATGGGTATGTCGAGGAGCCCGGCCAATTATCCTGTGAATTTATATCCGAGGCCGTGGATCGTCTGGATCCAGCGAGGCTGTTTTGAATCGTCCTCGAGTTTTTGCCTCAGCCAGGCGATGTGCACATCCACGGTTCGTGTATAAGGCGTGGAGGCGTAGCCCCAAACTTCCTGAAGCAACCGCTCTCTGGTCAGGGTTTCGCCTCTATGATCGATAAGGTATCGGAGCAGATGAAACTCCTTCGCGGAAAGGACGATCGGCTCGCCTTCGCGAAAAACCTCCATCTTTCGGAAATCAATCCGGAGGGATCCGAACTGATAAACCATAGGCGCTGAGGCAAAGGCCCGCGACGCCCTTCTCAGCAGGGCCTCAATGCGCGCCAGTAGCTCCAGCATTTCGAAAGGCTTGGTGAGGTAGTCGTCGGCTCCTATCTTCAGGCCGAGGACCTTGTCCACCGTCTGCGACCGGGCCGTAAGCATCAAAATCGGAACCGCCAGGCCTTGCTGGCGCAGATCGCGGCAAATATCGTAACCGCTCTTTTTCGGCAACATCAGATCGAGAAGAATCATGTCATAGGCCTGGCTGACTGCCAGATTGAATCCGCATTCGCCATCGGAGCAGGTTTCAACCGAGTAGCCTTCGTTTTGTAACCTGTCGCTGATTGTAAGACACAGCCCAGGATCATCTTCTATTAACAGAATCTTATCTTGCACTCTCTCCTTTCCCCCCGCTCCCATCTGATAAATTACCCTCGTTAGAGACGGGCAGAGTCGGGAGATGGATTATGAAAGCGCTTGACTCTCCCGGGACAGTTTTTACGCTGATGCTGCCCCTCATTGCCGCCAGCGCTTCCCGCGCCATAAACAGGCCCAGCCCGGTGCCGCGCACCTGGCCTTCAACGGCTGCTTTCCCGCGATAAAAGGGTTCAAAGATATGGGCCAAGTCTTCTTCATCGATCCCTACGCCTCTGTCCTCGATAATGATTCGCGCTTCCATTCCGTGTCCGGTCAAGGCCTTCTCTGTCCGTAGCCCCAACCATCGGCTCTTGCCGGAGTATTTCAGGGCGTTTTGAATGAGATTCTGAATCGCTTGCGAAAGAGCCGCCGCATTGGTATTAACCGGCGGAATATCGGGGGCAAGGCTTTTTTCCACCGAAAATCCGGCGGAGGTGATAAGCGGCTGCGCCTGTTCCAGGGCGGCATCAACGATCCTGTTGATCTGCTCCGGACGGAGCGAGTAGCGGCGGCGGCCGGACTGTGTGCCGGCAAATTGCAATATCTGCTCAACCATGCCTGCGAGCTTTCGCCCCTCGCTGCGAATGAGTTCTCCATATTTGCGGGCGGATTGATTGGAATCGGCGACTGCGCCTTCGGCCAGATTGTCGCCTGCCGAACAAATGACCGCGAGCGGCGTCCGGAGTTCATGGGAAATGCCGGCAACAAAATCAATCTGAAGCCTGGCGAGCCGTTGCGCTCTCCTCGCAGAAACGATAATCAAGGCCATGCTGGCAGCCAGTAACACCAAGCTGCCAAAACTGAGAGCCAGATTCCTCCGCTGCAGTTTTGCTACGGCGATTTCAAGTGATCCTTCGCGGTGTTTAGCAGCCAATACCCAATTGGCTGACTCGCCGTCCGATAAAACCGGGGCTATTCCTCCAGCTCTGCGAGGGGGCGGTTCCGGCCTGAAGGGAATCAATGGCCGGAGGGGCATCGCCCCCCCAGGCAGGTCCATTCGCTGCTCTGGGCTTCTGGGTCCCAAAGGCTCCCGTTCGATCAGGATGATTCGCGCATCAGGCCGGACAAAAGCCTCGGCGGACAAACTGGAATCGCACCGGTAAACAATTTCACGCTGCCCGGATCCGCCTAAAACAGCCACCTGATAGATGAAGCCGTCCGGGCCTTGGAAGTGTCTTTTGGCGAGTTCCGGGAATATATCATTTTTAATGACTTCCAGGTTCAGCTCCGTCATGAGAAAGCCGATAAATCGTCCGCCCGGCCCGGGACCTTCCGGGGGAGGCCGGAATGAGATAAGAGGCTGAAGCAGCAGGGGAACCCGATTAATCATAATCCAGGTGAATGGGCGGATGTCGGGGGAGGGCCGTTGCGGATTGACGAAAAAACGGGCATACCGAGGTTTCACGGATCCCAATTCCGGAGGCCAGACTGCGGGCTCGAAAATCTTTGCATCCTGATTAAGCCTCAGCAACTGGGAACTGCCGTTGTCTCCTGTGACCCAAAGATAAACATTGCGGACTAAACGGCCGTCCGACGCACTCATGGCGGCACTGCAATTCTCGGCCAAGCTCTTCCAATCCCTCCGCATCAATGCGGACCCATCCGGTTGAAGCAGGAATCCCAGATGTTGCAATTCATTATTAAATTGCACCCGGAATTGATGCATCGAGGTCAGCAGGCTTGCGTGCATGCGCTCGTGAACAGACTCGCTGATTTGGCTGCTCCAACGGTATTGCAAGCCCGCAAGCACAGTTAATATCAAACCGAGCGAGATCACGAGAAGAACCGAGGAAATTGTGCGCCTGGGTAGGAATCTCATCACATCCTTCGGCTCCCGCCGCCGTGGTAGACCGGCCCTATTCTATCATTCAAACACGCCGACGGATTAGAGCCGGATGATGGAAGCGCGGATTTTCGCAGGTTCGCACGCATCCGATATTATGATTACGGCCGGCGCATTTCCCCCGGCGCAGCGCGCTGGGCTATGCGTTGAAAAAGAGAAATCGGCTGGGTGAGGCCGGCCTTTCCAGCAGCCGTCTTCACGCAGCCGTGCTCATCTGTGCGGCGTTTTCCTAATACCTCAGGTTAAAGGCAAGCTATCCTAGAACGGTGCAGGGCCCGCAGGACGAGGGCCGCCGGGAACGCCGGCAAGACTGAGAATAAGCCTGACAAAACCATTTTTGCCGATCTGATTGATAAGCGCGTCAACCTGGGGCGGTTCCGTCTCCAATATTTTGATGACTTCTATGGCAAAGGCTGCGATGTCGGTTTCGCGCTGGACGGCGCCCTCAGCTTGTGCATTCGCGATGATCTGCGCCTGAGATGCTGCCGTTGAGAGGTCTTTGTTCAGGATCGCATTCTCATAAACCTTGCGCGCGCCCTGCAGGGCGGTATTTAAAACCGCATTCCGGCGCGCCTTTCTGAATTCGAGGATGAGTGTCCTGATGCCGCTCTGCTGCGCAGCCGCAAGCGAGGGAGCACCTGCAGCCTGCAAGGCTATCTGAAGGCGTCCCAGGCCGTCGATAGGCGGTACCTGCGGTTTGGCCGGAGCCTGCGGAAAAGCTGCAGGAAGTCCCAAGGCCATGACCGAGAACAATAACAGGATGATGTGAAACCTGGTTTTCATTTTTAACTCCTTTGCTATTCAACTACGTTTAAATTCCGGAACCCCAAAGGGTCCGCTTCCGTCTGGATTCAAAATACGCGCAGGACGCCTGCGCGCAAATTAAATCAAGGCAAAAAGATCTTTACATCCTCTTTACACCCGGTCGCATTCGCGGAAACACGGCTTGACTCTTATTCTTGTTATTAGACGGCCTGCGATTCGGAGCAAATGTTAAAAAGATGTAAATTCATGCAGGCTGGCGGTTGCTCGTTGGATCAGCCGTAGGGCCTTTGTTGCGGGCAGAGAGGGCAATGGGCACACATGTCTCCAAAGGACGCGAGAACGCTGAGTAAAAGATTTTTCTCGGCGCTCTCAGCATCTAAGCGGTG
>JBBISO010000074.1:4600-11544 GCA_037441325.1 Acidobacteriota bacterium
CTCCGCAGCGCCCGGCAAATCAGCGGCCGCTTCCTTCTATTTTGCCCGTTCATCGCTTGCGATTTGTCCGTCGAGGAGCCGGATGATACGGTGGGCGTGTTTGGCGATATCGTGTTCGTGAGTCACAAGAATGATGGTGTTGCCGCGCTGATACAGATTGTCGAACAAGACCATGATCTCGGAACTGGTGGCTGAATCGAGATTCCCGGTCGGCTCGTCGGCCAAAATGATGGAGGGATTATTGACCAGTGCGCGGGCGATGGCAACTCTTTGGCGCTGTCCGCCGGAAAGCTCGTTGGGCCGGTGATAGACGCGGTCGCCCAGTTCCACAGATTGCAGCGCGCCCATAGCGCGCTCTTTTCTTTCGGTGGACGGGGTTCCGTTATAAATGAGGGGAAGCTCCACGTTATGAAGAGCGGTGGCTCGAGGCAGCAGGTTGAAGGTCTGGAAGACGAAGCCGATTTCTTTGTTTCGGATATGGGCCAGCTCGTCATCGTCCATTTCTGAAACCAGCCGGTTGTTTAAATGATATTTCCCTTTTGACGGAGTATCCAGGCAGCCGATCAAATTCATCATCGTGGATTTGCCCGATCCGGAGGGGCCCATAATGGCCACGTAGGATCTTCTGGGAATAATGAATGAGACTCCCCGCAGGGCATGAATCTCTTCGGCGCCCATCTGATAGGTCTTCCAGAGATCCTCGATTTGTATCAGGATATCGCCGCCCGCACTTGCGTCGGCTCCGTTATTTTTGCTCATCGCATTTCCCTCATCTTGATTACAGGCGTTCAGTTTTTCCTTTGGGATTGAGATTTAGTGCTGTTATCGATTTTGACCGCCGCTCCATCCTTGATGGTACGCAAGGTCTGAAAACTGCCGGAAACAATCTCCTGCCCCTCCCTCAAGTTTTCCCGCACTTCAATCTCGGAGTCGCCCGTGATTCCGGTCTTGATCGGGCGGAAACGGGCGGTTTTATTTTCAGTGATTGCAAAAACCCCTTCAAGTTCCTTCTTGCTGCTGTTGCTCTTGCCGGAGTCGGCCCGGGCTACGGAATCTCGACGCTTTTTTGTCAGATCCGGCTCGACGTAATTGCCGTCTTTATCAACCTCCACATCGCGGACGGTGAGCGCCTGGATCGGTATTACGAGCACGTTGTGCTTGGTATCGGTGGTGATGTCGCCGGTGCAGGACATTCCCGGGCGGAGCTTGGGAGATGGATTTTTCAGGGTAATAATGACCTTAAAATCCTTCGCTTCCTGCACGGCGGATCCGGCGCTTTTTATGGGGCTATTGCCTATTTCGGTGACCTCTCCTTCAAAGGCGACATCGGGCAAGGCATCCACTTTAACCTTGGCGGCATCTCCCAGCGAGAGGTTCACAATGTCGGTTTCATCGACCTTAAGCTCTGCCTGGATAACGCTCAGATCGGCGATCGTCATCAGCGTGGCCTCGGGATTGCTCATAATCCCGGGCTGCGCGCGTTCCCCCTTTTCGACAAGCAACTGGGTAATGACGCCGCCGAGCGGCGACACGAGCGTTGTTTTCCTCATCTGATCGCTCGACTTGGTTAAGTCCGCTTCCGCGGCTTTCGCGCGCGCGATGGAGGCTGAGGCCGAAATCCGATTCTGTTCGATGTTGTTTTTCGCCACACGAATTTGCACCTCTATCTGCCCGACCTGAGCCTTCGCAACCTCGAGTCGCGACCGGGCGCTCTTGAATTCATTCTGCGCGACTTCATAATCTTCGTACGAGATCAAACCGTCCTCATGGAGCTGTTGCCTGCGCCTGAAGCTGCTCTGCGCTCGCGCATAATTATTTTCCGCCTGTTCGCGTTCAGCGCGAGCGGATCTCAGGGACGCCTCATCGCGCATAAGGTTCGCTTCGGCATTCGCGATCAGGAACTCCTGGGCGCGGACATCCGCCATCGATGCCTCATATTGAGCGCGCCGAGCGCTCAGATCCGCTGCTGTCTGAATCGGATCGATCTGCAGGAGGACGTCTCCTTTGCGGACTCTATCGCCTTCGCGCACGGGCAGATCGGTGACGATCCCCGCAATCTCCGACTGGAGGTCAACAAATTCCTTGGCGCGAATCTCGCCGCTGGCCGTCACCTTGGATGTCAACACATCCTTACGTTCGACTCTGGCAGTTTGCACCGGGACCGTATTTTTGCGGCTCGAACTAATGCTGGCAAAAATGATAATTGCCAGCAGCGCGATTGCTCCGCATACGCTCCCTATCTTTTTGCGTCTTCCCATCCATACCTCTCATATAAGGCAACGACGGATATTACGTCCAGCCGTGACAAAAAGTTTCATAAATCAATGCAAAGAATACCACGTAATCGCGAGAAAGGTGCTCGCTTTTCCGTCTATCAATCCGCATGTTCGCCGGATTGCGCCCCTACGCCGGGGAATCCCAGAGGGGATCACGCTTCTGAATTTTTGCCGCGCGCCAAAATTGCATCTCATGAGATATAGGCGTAATATGGATCTAGTACAAAAAAATCATCGGAGAATCAAATGCAGGAAACCGATATCAAGCGTCTCATGAAAAAGCTCGGCGAATCGATTAACGAAACACTAGCTGAATCCCCTAAAATTAACGACCGCATTCAGGAAATAAGGGATGCCGGATACGAAGTTTTTCTGGTGATTGAGGCTAAAATCGGATTCAGCCGAAATCCCAGGGAAAAAGAAAACAGCGCCCTCGGCTCCAATTCAAATGAGCCGGTGCGGCTGCGCATCAACTCAGACGACGTTAAATTCTTGAAATCATTAAGGATATCGGCCGAATAAAAACTCCCTTTTGTTGGTCCCGGTTTTGTTTTTGCACGTGGAGAGCTTCGCGAAATATGGAATAGAATAATCGGGAGAGGGGCGGGTTACGACGCCTCTCAGGGCTTTGAGGCTGCTTGAACCGGTTTGATCGCCTCGGAACCTGCTGCGTTCAAATAAGTTTTTTCATCTGTTATATACGATTTCTGGTCGCTCATATTGCAGCGGCCTTCAAAGATGGCTCCGGCTTCAATGATAAGGCAAGGGGAATATATATCGCCGAATACCTTGCCATCTTTACAAATCTCGACCCGCTCGGAGGCGCGGATGGTTCCGCGAAATTCGCCGCTTATAAGAATTCTGCGCACGGATGCTTCGGCGTCTATTTTGCCCCCGGGCCGGACTTCGAGAGTAGCTTCGGATCGTATTTTGCCTTTAATGACGCCGCTCACTCTCATTGCATTGACAAAGGAAAGCTCTCCGGAAAATTCCGTTCCTTCTCCCAAATGACTGATTATTTCATCCTTTGCTTTTCCCTTCATGAATTGCATGGCGTTACTCCGTTGGAATAGCCTTTCCGGTTAGAACGAGGTGATTTAAGAACTATATGCGCCTAAAAAGCAAACCGCAAAGACCGCAAAGAGAAAGGGATGCTTTGAGGTCTTGAAGAAGGTCTTCGTGGTTGGAGGGAGCGTCCTAAAAAATGGATTGGAAGCACCCTCTGGACGAGCGCATCTGAAAGCATAGGCATTAGAAGAAGTTCTTAAATCACCTGGTTAGAATTGAATAGAGCCGCATCAGCTCATCCTGGCTGTAATAGTGAATCCTTATCTCCCCTCTTCCCTTAGGCTTTGAGCATATTTCGACTTTTGTGCCCAGAACCGTACGAAGCCTGTCGGCGGCTGCGGCCTCGTTCGGATCCTGGACTTTTGGGGGTGAAGCCGGCTTTGCTTTCCTTTTTGCCCATTTTTCCGTCTCACGAACGGACCAGTCATTTTGAATAATCAGGGCGGCAATTCTGGCCATTTCGTTGGGACCGGCGCTGGAGGCAAGCAATGCTCGCGCGTGACCGGCGGAAAGCTTTCCTTCTGCTACCAGGAGCTTGACTGGCTGGGGCAGTTTTAAAAGCCGGATGGCATTAGCAATCGTGCTGCGGTCCTTACCCAGTTGTTCGGCGATTTGCTCTTGGGTTTTATTGGTAGTTTCCATTAGGCGTTGGTATGCCTGTGCCTCTTCCAGCGGGTTCAGCGGTTCGCGCTGAATGTTTTCTACCAGAGCGAATTCCAGGAGGCGATCGTCGGGAACATCGCGAATCTGGGCCGGTATTTTTAGCAATCCGGCGCGCTGCGCAGCAACAAGCCGGCGTTCCCCGGCCACAAGCTGGTAGCCGCCTGCGAATGGGCGTACCAAAACCGGCTGCAAAACGCCGTTGGCGCGAATCGAAGCAGCCAATTCCTCCATGCGCATTTCATCCAGCTTAAGCCGGGGCTGGAATGGATTGAGAATGATACGATCAATGTCGATCTCGCTCGAAGGAGATTCGTCTTGCTTTAAATCAGGGATCAGCGCTTCCAGTCCTCTACCCAATGCCTTTTTTTTCATGATTTAAGATTTCCTTGGCCAAACGTATATAGCTTTCAGCCCCCTTGGATCTTGTGTCATAGAGCAGAATAGGTTTACCATAGCTCGGCGCTTCGGCCAACCGGACGTTCCTCGGGATTATCGTCTGAAGCATCCGGCCTGCAAAATGATTCATTAAATCATCCCGGACCTGCAAACTCAAATTCGTCCTCTCATCAAACATGGTCAAAAGGATTCCTTGTATGGATAGCCGCGGATTGAAGGTTCTCCGCACCCTAGCCAGTGTGTCAAAAAGATCGGTAATCCCTTCCAGGGCGAAGTACTCGCACTGGATAGGAATCAGCACCGAATCCGCAGCCACAAGTCCATTAAGTGTCAATATATTCAGGGAAGGCGGGCTATCGATCAGGATAAAATCAAAACATCCCAGAAGCGGGGCCAAAAGCCGCTTGAGAAGGAACTCGCGCTCCGGCATTTCTATCATTTCGATCGTCGCACCCGTGAGGTTTTTATCCGCAGGCACCAGCTTCAGGTTGTCAATTTCCGTGTCGACAACAATAGAGGACAGCGATTCGGACCGCACAAAAGCATCATAGATGCTTTTCTTTAAGGAACCTTTGACTACTCCAAGACCGCTGCTGCAGTTTGCCTGGGAATCCGTATCAATTACCAGAACGCGCATATCGGCCACAGCCAGAGCTGACGCCAGATTGATGACAGTCGTGGTTTTACCGACTCCGCCTTTTTGATTTGTGACCGCGATTGTTTTCGCCATGGGATTCAAGCGTAAGAGCGAGAGTAGCACAGTTTTTTGCGGCGGCCAACAACTCTGTACATAAAATTGACCATTACCGCCGAATCCTTGAGAATTTCCCTGATTGATCCGGGAATGCGTTTCACGTGAAACATGGCCGGCCTTTGCGCCAGACTGCTGTTTCACGTGAAACGCCGCTGAAGGCGATAGATTGAAAGCCTCCAGTTTTCCCGCCCGATGCACTTGCCGCTGCGGACAAGTTCAAAATCGCGCGCAATCATCTCCGGATTCTCCACAGCCAATTTTCTGCCGTGGAACATCCAGAACTGAGTTCCGACGTGCGCATGCTCGCGCAGCCGCAACAAGTCGTGCCGGCTCAGCTTCAGGCCTTTCCAGGAAATGCAGTCCCAGATGCGTTTACTATCGCGCAAATAGTCATCCAAGCGCCTGTGATGGATTGCCGTTCCGCTCAGGCCCAATTCCCTTACAACAGTTTCAAGAAAAACCGCCTTTTTGCCTCTGCTTTCCACCATTTCGAGGTGGATGCGGGGAACAAGAATTCTGATGGGCACTGCGGGAAAACCCGCACCGCTTCCTATATCCAGAAGGGAATCCGCTTCAATGGGGTAAAACTGCGAAGCCCAGACGGCTTCCTGGAATAATGGACCGAGCGCAGACCAATCCGTTCCCGCCGTCAGATTGACGCGGGCATTCCACTTTTTCAGCAGGGCAAGATAATGCATAATCTGGAGCGCCGGCTTACTTTCAGGCTCCAGGCCGCTTTCCTTCAATAAAGTTGCCAATCCACCGCACGGCCGCAATTTCAATTTCCTTCATCCGGAGGCTTCATTTTTTCACCCGGACGCCGATGCTCTCCACGGCGCATATTAAGCTTAATATTCAAAATGGCGATCGCAGCAGGTGTTATGCCAGGTATTCGCCCCGCCATCGCTAAATCCCAGGGCCGAGTCCTGCTTAATTTCTCCTTGATCTCGCGGTTGAGGCCGTCAACCTTCCAGTAGTCAAAATCCGAAGGAATGCGGCGCGCAGCCATACTCCGCATCTTCGCCGCATCCCTAAGTTGCTGTTGGATGTATCCTTCGTAACGAATCTCTATTTCGGCGGATTGCCCCACAGCGCTCGAAGAAGGCCATCGATCCCATATCCGCAAAACAGGTTCCATCTCCTTAAGAGTAATCCCGGGCCGCCGCAAAAGCTCTTCCAGTGTGGAACCCTTTGCGCCTTCGACATCGAGCTTTGCTTCCAAATTCGGACAGGAAACTTCCCGAGGATCCCAGCGATGCTCTTTCAGGAAGATTCGCAGGCGTTCAATTTCCTGGTATTTTTTCAGAAAAACGGTGTAATCGGATTCCTTTACAAGCCCTAGCCGATGCCCCAAAGGCCTCAGCCTGCGATCCGCGTTGTCAATTCGAAGAAGCAGCCGGAACTCTGAGCGGGAAGTGAACATTCGATAAGGCTCGTCCACTCCGCGCGTTACCAGATCATCCGCAAGGATTCCTATGTAACTTTCGTCTCGGGAAAAAATTATGGGGTCCTTCCCCTGAACAAGAAGAGTCGCGTTGATGCCGGCAACAATTCCCTGCGCCGCAGCTTCCTCGTAACCGGTCGTCCCGTTGATTTGCCCCGCGTGGAATAGTCCCCTGATTCGCTTGGTTTCAAAAGTCGGATTCAATTCGGTCGGCGGGACAAAATCATACTCTATCGCGTATCCTGGACGGAGCATGCGCGCGTTTTCAAGCCCAGGTATTGACCGGATCATTTCCTTTTGAATTTCCACGGGCATGCTGGAAGACAATCCGTTGACATAAACC
>JBBISO010000075.1:0-11252 GCA_037441325.1 Acidobacteriota bacterium
CGAGGGGTTCTCGCCGGAGGCCCTCGACAGCCTTGATGGCGAAGCGCGCGACCGGCTGGTGGCGGAGTTCTTTTTATGCCTATGATGCGATGCTTCGCCTCCCTACCCCTCAGAGTCGGCTACCTGCTTCAGCGTATCGGCGACACGAGCGGTGCTATTGCGGCCCTCGAACGCCCTGCGCGCGGAAGCTGAGGGCACCGGGCTCGGCCTGACCATAGTGAAGAAGAGGATTGTAGAAGGCCTTCAGGGGTCGATTTCGATCGCAAGTGCCGAAGGCAAAGGCACCACGGTAACCGTGCGCTTGCCCATCGGATCCGACAAAGCCTGATGACAGCTCCAGAATGCCGCCAGGCTGCCCACCGAACCCGGTGTGATTTCCGAAACGTTCAGGACCGCGTTGCAAAATGCCTTGACAACCATGGAGCCAATCCCTTACATTTTGGGCCACTTAACTTACTGGCGGGGGCAATAATGGCGGAAACAATCCTCCTCATCGATGACGACCGCGACTTCGTTTCGATGGTGAAGCTTATTCTGGAGAGCAAGGGATATAAAGTGCACACAGCCGCCAACGCCGCCGATGCCGAGGCGGTCCTCGACAAAGGGCTCCGCCCAGACGGAATGATCCTTGATGTCATGATGAGTGGCAAAGGCGAAGGCTTTATCTTCGCACGCAAGATCCGGAAAAACACCGCATATAAGGACATTCCCATCCTGATGCTCACCGGCATGCGGCAAGCGACCGGATTCCATCCTATTCAGGACGACCCGCGTGATCCTACCTTCCTCCCCGTTGACGTCTATCTCGAGAAGCCTGTGCTGCCCGAAGTTCTCCTCAAGAAGCTGGAGGAAATGCTCGGCGGCAATAAGAAGAGCTGACCGCGTTCCCGGTAAGTCATGCGCCTGATGATTGATGATTGAAAGTAAGCTCTGCCGGCGGGGTCCAGCCGCCGCGCGGCGCGAATTTTCATGGCTCTGCATCACCGTAAAATACTCGTGTATCATCGTGAAATTGCTTGACTTCATCCCCCCGGCCGTGTTAGAAACCGCACTGAATTGTGCGGTAAAGAAGTTGCATTGCCATTTGGAAACTGCATGAAAATTGGCTTATCGTTGGAGCAACGGCGCGACTCCCAAGAAATGCGATATGAAGTGAGGATTGCAGGTTGTCTTCGGATTTATCGTGAACCGTTGCGGACCTGATTGCCCAAGGGATGATAGCCGGCAAGCTCCGATTGACAGTTTCCAGAGTTGTCAATTTTATCTTGAGTTTTACAATTCTCTTTTGCGCATAGCTGAGATAAAAATTATTCCCTTTCTTGCTTGCTGCGAGGGGATGCTCTCTATGGGGCAAGAACGAGGAAGATATTTTGTTCTCAGCATAAAACGGGAGGTGATATGGCAGTTACTGTGTCTTCAGAATGGCTGAACGCCTGTTCCGGTTGCGAGATTTCCATCCTCAACATCGGCGATGCGATCTTGGACCTTATCCCTTCGAAGCTTTCTCTGGTCCACATTCCCGCCCTTGTGGACAGCAAATACTTTGGGCCCTTGGGAGATGGGCAGCACCTCACACTTCCTGAGGCAACCGTCGGCTTTCTCTCAGGCAGCATCAGAAATCAGGAGCACAAGGAAGTGGCCGAGGAGATGAGGAAAAAGGTCAAGTTTCTCGTCGCCCTTGGCACCTGTGCAACCAACGGAGGCATCCCCGCCCAGGCGAACATGTGGCCCGTTCAGGAATTGACGGATAAGGTGTATAAAGATTGCGTAACGACCGACTCATCGGATACGCCAAAAGAAGTCGTCCCTCCGCTGTTGGACAAGGTCATGGCCGTCGACGAAATAGTAAAAGTCGATATTTACATGCCCGGCTGTCCTCCGCATCCTGACTTAATCGCCGATGCGATTCTGGCGCTTCTGGACGGAAAGACCGAATGGAAACTCGAGGAAAGGAGCGTGTGCGACACATGCCCTGTGATTCGAGAAAAAAAGGCGGCCGGAGGAGCGGATATCAAGCGAACCCTGCAAAACATAACCCAGAAGCCGGGGGAGCCGATATCCCAAATGCGGTGTATCATGGAGCAGGGTATTCTCTGCATGGGCGCAGTAACTCTGGCAGGCTGCGCAGGCAAAACGGGGGTCCCGAGATGCATCCAGGCCTACATGCCCTGTGAAGGCTGCTTCGGACCTATCAGGAAAGCTGCCAATCCGCTGATCGACATGGTATCGGCGCTCTCATCCATCGGACAGAACATCAATAGCTTGCAGGACAGAAGAGCCGTCTTGAACCGCTTCTGCGGCGCCCACGGCAAGTTGCGACCACTTCCCACACCCAAAAGATAGGCAGAGGAGAGTACGCTATGAGCACAGTAATCAATATTCAACCGGTAACCAGAATTGAAGGGCATTCAAGAGTTGCAATCCATCTCGATCAGAATGGAAATGTCGCGGATGCGAAGTTCTACATCATGGCTTTGAGAGGCTTTGAGAAATTCACGGAGGGAAGGCTGGTCGAAGACATGCCGAGAATCGTTGCGCGAATTTGCGGCATTTGTCCCTGGAACCACCACTTGGCGTCTGCCAAGGCAACCGACAAGGTCTTCGGGGTCAAGATTCCTCCGACGGCCGAGAAGCTGAGACGACTCGCTCAGCACTTGGCCTGGATTCCGGACAAGCTTCTTAACTTTTATTTCCTTGCCGCCCCTGATTTCGTCATCGGGATTGATGCGGATCCGTCCGTCCGAAACGTCGTCGGCATTGCCATCCAGCACCCTGAGCTTGCCAGGAAGGTCGTCAATATGCGCCATCGCGGAGCCCTCGTGCTCGAGAAATGGCTCGGCAAAGTCATCCATCCGATGGCTGCGGTGCCCGGAGGCTTCAGCAAACCGCTATCCGAAGAGCTGAGGCTGGAGTTCTTGGAGCAAACTAAAGAGCAACTCGAATTTGCCAAATTCACCATCAAATTCGCAAAGGAGAATGTATTCCCGAAGCACATGGACGCCGTCAAGACGCTCGGGGTTATCAACACGGGATTCATCGGGACGGTGAGAGCCGACGGAACGCACGACATCTACGACGGCAAAATACGCCTGATGAAGCCGGACGGCGCCTACGATGATTTCACCTATGAGGAATACACCGAGCACATCGGTGAGCACGTCGAACCCTGGTCCTACGCCAAGATGCCCTATGCAAAAAAGTGGGGCGCCTTCTCCATGGACCTTGACAATCCTGTGGGCATTTACAGGAGCAACGCCCTTTCGCGCATCAACGTTTGTGACCGCATGCCGGGAACAGAGGCGCAAAAAGAGCTTGAGGAATTCCGGAAGAATTTCGGAAGGCCTGCTCAGCACACACTGCTCTATCATTGGGCCCGTCTGATTGAGCTGGTCAACAATTGCGAGGAAGCGCTAAAACTCCTGGAGGATCCGGAAATCACCGGCACAGATATCCGGGCAGCGGTCAAAGTACAGAGTGGAAGGGGCGTAGGGTGGGTCGAAGCTCCGAGAGGAACACTGATTCACGATTACACGGGCGATGCGAACGGCTTCATCGAGAAAACCAACATCATCGTCGGAACAACCCATAATGTCGCCCCGATCAATATGTCCATCAAACAGGCGGCGAAGATGGTCATCCAGAATGGCAAGTATGATCAGGGAGCGCTCAATCACATAGAAACGGCCATACGCGCCTACGACCCTTGACTATCCTGCGCTACGCACCGCCTGGATGGCGGTCTGGAAATGGAAATTGGGATTTTCAATGACCGGGGCGAAGAAATCGATTTGATTCGCAACTTCTAACAGCGACCATGCTCTCGGTTCTCAACCGGCGCACCTGAGAATCCGAAACAGGCGGCGCCGTGAGAATAAATGGTCGATCCACGGATACAACCCGGATTCCATCTTCCGGAATCCGGGTTGAACTTTTTATGGAAAGCACCCAGAGGAACCGGGCGTGAGCATCATAAGAGAAATACAGACCGCAAGGATTCTTATTCTGGGGTGTGGGAACATGCTCCTTGGAGACGATGGCTTTGGACCGGCGGTCATTGAGGCGCTTGAAAAGAGCTACGACCTCCCCCGGGACGTTCATGCCGTGGATGTCGGAACGAGCACCGGAGAAGTTCTTTTTGACATTGCCGTATCGGAATCACGTCCCGCCCACGTTATTCTCGTGGATACGATAAACAAGGAAGGAAGAGAGCACGGAGAAGTATTTGAGGCCGACACCAACGAACTCTCGGAAAATGAGGCCGCTGATTACTCACTTCATCACTGCCCGACTTCAAACCTCCTACATGAAATCCAGGAACTTTGCGGCGTCAAAGTTACCGTCATCGCAGCTCAAATGTCGGATACGCCTGAGCAGCCGACCATGCATTTGTCAGAGAAGATGAAAAAGGCGGTTTCGGTGGCTGCGCAAAGAGTATATGAGCTTGTCCGCGCGCCTTAGCGGCCGCACCTTAACCCGCATTTCTCATCAGCTTTCAACTACGTTGCGCTCCCTGTGAGGACGGCTCGCCAGAGCCGCTCGCGGGCGGATCTGAGCCCGCGCCGGTTGCCGGGCGCCGGCCTTCCTGGCAGCGCTCTTACAGCAGCGACCTTCGGATGGACAATAATGCCCCAGAAATGGGGCATTATGCCATCACTTCATTCCCAACTCCGGCAAGTATTTCCCCGTAAGATGGCTTGGGACACCGTTTTCTCACTGAAAGGATTGTTCTGGCACGCAACTTGCTAAGCAACTTGAGGGAGCCCTGTAAGTGGACAGCAAAAAGATGGTCAGGAGCCAAAAGATCCTCATAATAAGGAATAAATCGAGCGATTCAAAGCTCCCGCCGGCGGATTTGGCCACGGAAAAACGCGTAAACTCTGCCGAACGGCCGGCCGCCAGCGAAAGCTCTCTGCCAAGAAAAGGCTCGCCCCGTGAAGAGCCGCATAGTAAGAAGGGCGAAGGAAAACAGCAGGGACGAACACTCATTCTCGTTGTGGAACCCGATATAACAACAGCCAGGGAATATGAGCGCATATTGAGGCACGAAGGATGCGAACTGGAGGTTGTGTCATCCGTTACGGAAGCGGTCAGGAAACTAAAGAATGCCACATTCGAGTGCATCGTAGTCGACGTAAACCTTCCAGACATGGCCGGTTACGATGCAGTATCCGTAATCAAGACTATTGAGCCGAAAGCCAATATAATAGTCACCGCGGCAAAAAACACCAAGGAACTGGAAGCTAGGATCAGAAAAGAGGATATATTTTATTATTACATCAAGTCCTTCGACCGGGAGGAACTGAAGCTGGCGGTGCGAAACGCACTGACACGCTGCGAACGCGAGGTTAATAGACCGTGAGCGATGAGTACGCCGTACTAATTATAGACGATGAAGAAGTGGTCAGAGATTCCTGCACGCGCATACTGGCAAAGAACAAATGCAGGATTCAGACGGCGCCAGATGGGGATACGGGCCTTAAAATGGTTGAAGAATTCAAGCCGGACCTAATTTTCTTAGACCTCAAGATGCCCGGCATTTCGGGAATGGAGGTACTCGAGCGGTTGCAGCAAATCGACGCGACGATTGTCACCGTGGTCATTACCGGATATGCCACCATAGATACTGCCGTGGAGGCAATGAAAAGGGGCGCATACGATTTTCTGCCAAAACCCTTCGGCGCGGATGAACTCAGATTGATCACCAAGAGGGGCATCGAAAAGCGGAGACTTCTCCTGGACGCGATTGCCTTGAGACGCGAGAAGGAAATAATCCGGGAGAATTTCACTTCCATCGTTTCCCACGAACTCAAGAGCCCGCTCTTTGCGGTTCAGCAGACGCTATATGCTTTTTTGGCGGGCGTCGCCGGCGAGCTGCGCCCGGAGCAGAAGGAGATGCTCGAAAGGATTAGAGGCAGGATCGACGCCATGCTCAAGCTGATCAACACCTGGGTGGAAATGACATCGGTTGACTTCCGGCAGCTCAAAGAGAGATTTAAGCCCGTCGACATTCCCGCCCTATTATCCAAGGCGCGCGAGATGCTGAATGCGCAGGCTGCCGGCAAGAATGTCCAACTTGTCACGCATTGCCCTTTGGCGGTTAAACCGGTTAAGGGTGATGAGGAAACCCTTCTGGAAGTGTTTTTAAATATCATAGGCAACGCCATAAAATACTCGGACGCGGACAGTTGTGTGTCCATAACCATAGAAGACAGGAATCATGCTCTTCGCGTTTCGGTTGCGGATACGGGGGTAGGAATCGAAAAAGAGGACCTACCTTTTATATTCGACGATTTCTATCGCGGAAAAGCTCAAAGCCAAACCGGCGAACTCGGAAGCGGACTGGGACTGGCAATAAGCAACCGCATAATACAAGCACACGATGGTTCAATCACCGTGGAAAGCGAGCGCGGAAAAGGAAGCACATTCACGGTGATTTTGCCGAGGGGGCAGTGAAAAGCAGGATCGGTGATGAGGAAAGCCGCAAGCGCGGCCAATGACACGAAGGAGCGATTTAACATGGACGGGAAAAGAATCCTAATGATCGATGACGATCCGGATTTCGTGGACGCGGTAAAAATGGTTCTCGAAAAAGCCGATTATACCGTCGAGGCGGCATACAGTCCGCAAGACGGCTATCGCGCGCTGGAAAGCAAAGGGTACGACCTGGTAATCCTCGATTGCATGATGGGACGCGGCGCGGAAGGAATCATAGTCGCGCGCAAGCTAAGAAAGAAGAAAGAGCTTGGCAATCTGCCCGTACTCATGATTACCGGGATACGGGACCAAACCGGCTTTTTCTTCGTCAGCGACCCAAAGGACGAGACGTTCCTTCCGGTGGATGGATTTCTGGAAAAGCCCGTTGAACCGGGCGTGCTGTTAAAGGAAGTAGGGAAGCTATTGCATAGCCGGAAAACGGACGAGTCCAAGAAGGGAGAGTAAGCGTGGCTGAGAAACCTAGCTTCCAAAAAGAAGTTACCAATCTGATGGGCGTGACGGATGGGAATCCCATAGACATATGCATCCAGTGCGGCACCTGTTCCGGATCGTGCCCGGCGGTAGAATACATGGACTACTCGCCAAGGCAGATCATTGCCCTAATTCGTGCCGACTTAAGAGACAAGGTGTTGTTCAGCGATACGATCTGGTGCTGCTCGTCGTGCTACTACTGCACCGTAAGATGCCCTAAGAACATAAAGATAACCAAGATGATGTATGCCCTTAAGAGATATTGCATTTGGAAACACAAGCATAAGAGCGGGGCGATCGGTCCTGATTTTTCCAGAAAATTCGTCAAAATAGTCGTGAAGACGGGAAAATCTTATGAACCCGGGCTTGCTCCCACGTTCATGTTTAAATACGGGATTAGAGGAATGATAGATAACATGAGCATGGGAATGAGGCTGTTCCAAAAAAAACGGATGGCAGTAATCCCCAAGAAGGTTAAGAGAATCAGCAACTTCAGAAGAATCCTGAACAGGATAATTCCAGTAGGGGTTGAGCAATGAAATACAGTTATTTCCCGGGGTGTTCGCTGGAAACCGTAGCGCGGAGCTACGACGTTTCAGCCAAAATGACGGCAGAGAAGCTTGGCATGGAGCTGATCGAGCTCGATGATTGGAATTGCTGCGGCGCGACGGCTTACTTCCATATCGACGAAATCCTGGCGCTTACGCTTTGTGCCCGAAACCTTGCCATGGCGGAAAAGATGGGATTGGATGTCGTGGCGCCATGCAGCGCCTGTTACAAGAATATGCTGGAAACAAACATCCGCCTGAAAAATGACGAGGAGCTGCGCGAGCATATTAACCTCGCCCTCAAGGAGGACGGGCTGCAATTTGGCGGCCAAGGGAGGGTTCTCCATCTGGTTGACATCTTTTTGGAGGATGTGGGGCTCGAAAAGATACAACAACTCGTGATGAATTCCCTGAAAGGGCTGCGCGTAGCTCCGTATTATGGATGCCAGATATTGAGGCCAAAGATGGGCAGGGAGAACATTGAGCATCCTGATTTTTTAGAGAATCTCCTTTCCGCCTGCGGGGCTGAGGCCATCGATTATCCATTGAAAACCCAATGCTGCGGAGGATCGTTGATAATTACAAAGAACTCCGTAGCCATCAAGATGGTGCATAACCTCTTGAAGTGCGCGACGGATAAAGGCGCCGATTTGGTGGTGACGACCTGCCCGCTTTGCCAGATAAACCTCGAATGCTATCAGAAGCAGGTAAACCGGATATACGGCACACGATTTTCTGTCCCCGTCTTCTATTTCACTCAGCTTCTCGGCTTTGCGCTCGGAATCCCTAAGGGAGATCTCCTCATAGGAAGCGAAATGAATTCACCTGCGCCGCTCTTAACGAGAGTTGTCAAGGAGGCATGATGGGAGCAAGAATTGGCGTCTATGTTTGCCACTGCGGAACGAACATCTCCGGCAAAGTGAATGTAAGCGAGGTTACTGAGTTTGCCAAGACCTTGCCCGGCGTGGTGGTGGCCCGAGAATATAAATTCATGTGTTCCGATCCGGGCCAGATCCTGATTGAGGACGACATCAAGAATCTGGGATTGGAACGAATTGTTGTAGCTTCGTGTTCCCCGCTGATGCACGAACCCACGTTCCGCGGCGCGTGCGAGCGAGCCAACGTGAACCGCTATCTTTTCCAGATGGCCAACATACGGGAGCACTGCTCGTGGGTGACGGTGGATCCGAACGCCGCGACCGAAAAAGCCAAAGCGCTCGTCGCGGGCGCGGTCGCCAAGGCGGCTCATCTTCAATCGCTGCCTCAAAAGACGGTGCCCGTGAACCCGGCAGCCCTGGTGGTGGGCGGCGGGATCGCGGGGATACAAGCGGCGCTGGATATCGCCGATTCGGGGCGGACCGTATACCTGGTCGAAAAGCAACCCTCAATCGGCGGGCACATGGCGTTGTTCGACAAGACTTTCCCTACCCTGGACTGTGCGGCCTGCATTCTGACTCCGAAAATGGTGCAGGTCGGCAAGCACCCGAACATCAGGCTGATGGTTTCCAGCGAGGTGGAGAAAGTTGAGGGATTCGTCGGCAACTACCGCGTGAAAGTCCGGCATAGGGCCACTTATGTGGACCGCACCAAGTGCACCGGTTGCGGGCTTTGTTGGGAATCCTGCCCGGCCAGAAAAATCCCTGCGCTCCGCGTCATTCGCAAAGGAAAACTAGTGATCGGAAAAAGCAAAGGCGGGAACGGTTTCCTGCAAAGTTCGACCCGATAAGAGGAAGGCAAAAATGCCAAGCTCAGCAAGCCCGAAAGTAATCACGCTCGCGGACGTGAAAAACCTCCTCGACGCTGATTTGCTCACCGGCAATGACCTTACGGTCAAGGTGGAATCTTTCGGCGCCGCCGACTTACTGAGCGACGTGCTGGCAACCAGCAAGACGGGAATGCTTCTCTTAACCGGCCTGGTCAGCACGCAAGTGATAAGAACCGCGGTCGTGGCGGATCTTTGCGGCGTGGTTTTCGTCCGGGGGAAGAAACCCGGGGAAGAAATACTTGCTCTGGCGCGAGAGTCGAACATCCCAGTGCTCGCAACGCGATTCAGGATGTTTGATGCCGCCGGGCGTATTTACGTGGCGATCTCTGAGAGTAAATAATGTCCGAGGCATTCGAGAGTGTCTACCACATCACGGGAAGGGATTTCTCCAATGCCGGCAAGGCTTCCACATCCATCAAGGACACGCTTAAGCGCCTCGGCGTCCACCCCGGCGTGGTGCGCCGCGTTGCGATCGTATCCTACGAGGCGGAGATGAACATGGTCATGTACGCAGTCCGCGGAACAATCTTGCTCCAGGTTAGCCTGGAGGCAGTCACGCTTAATGTCGACGACGAGGGGCCGGGAATTCCGAATATCGAATTGGCTATGCAGGAAGGTTACTCCACCGCCACGCCGGAAATGAGGGAAATGGGTTTCGGCGCGGGCATGGGATTGCCGAACATCAAAAAAAACGCGGATGAATTCGAAATCCAATCGGAAGAAGGCCGTGGAACGCAGCTTTATATAAAAGTAAGGCAGGTTGCATAATGGCAGCGCAATATCACCACTCATTACGGTTTGACACCGACCGGTGCGAGGGATGCATGTCCTGCATGCGCGCCTGCCCGACCGCCGCGGTGCGCATTCGCAAGGAACGGGCAGTGAAGCTGGCGGACCGATGCATCGACTGCGGTGAATGCATTCGAGTATGTCACCGGGCGGCGATCGTGCCCCTGACGGACGAGATGGCCGACCTGTCGAAATTCAAATGCAAGGTGGCAATCCCTTCTCCCGCTCTGTATTCCCAGTTCGATTCGGAAGCCTTCCCGAGCCTGATTTTTTCGGCGCTGAAGCAATGCGGATTCGACGATGTCGAAAGCGCGTCTCCCGCTTGCGAGGCCGTGACGATCGCCACGGAGATTTTCCTGAATGAATATCGCGGGCAATATCCGCTGATCTCATCGTTTTGTCCAACGGTCGTGCGTCTCCTGCAAGTCAAGTATCCCGAACTGGTAGATCAGCTTCTGCCGGTGCTGGCGCCCAGGGAGATATCCGCCCGGCAAGCCAAAGACCGCAAATCCAAAGAAACGGGATTGTCTCCGGAGCAGATCGGGGCGGTCTATATCACCCCTTGTCCCGCCAAGATAGTGGCCATCCTGGAACATCCGGGAATGCAGCGCTCATACCTCGATGCGGCGGTATCGATCTGCGACCTGTTTCAGACTCTGGCGGCGGCCGTGTCGAAGGTTCAGAAAGCCGAACCCAAGTTTGACATCATGGAATCGGCTTCCGGGCTCAGCTGGTCTTTCCTGGGCAAGTTCCCCCAGTCCCTGCCCGCCGAAAACACCCTGTCGGTGGCGGGACTGGCCAACGTGATTCGAATTCTGGACGATGTGGAAAAAGGCCGCTTGAGAAAATATCATTACATCGAATGCCACGCCTGCTCCGAAGGCTGCATCGGCGGTTGCCTGACCGTCGAAAATCCTTACCTAGCCCGGGGAAAGGCCATCAGGCTCCAGCAAAACCTGCCGGCCGGGTGCATTGCAGACCGCAGCGAAGTGGAAGCCGCCTATCGCAAGAAGAGATTCTTGATGGATGAGAATCTTGCGGCTCGCCCATTGCGGCCGCTGAATGGGGATATCTCGAAAGCCATCTTGAAGATGAAAGAGCGGGACCGGATTTACGCCGATCTGCCAAAAATCGATTGCGGCGCCTGCGGCGCGCCGTCCTGCCGGGCGTTCGCAGAGGATGTC
>JBBISO010000076.1:0-11197 GCA_037441325.1 Acidobacteriota bacterium
TATCATTGGATATTCAATCCTGCTATCCTAAAAAATTCGTGAGGCTATGCCTCTCCAATCAGGAGAATCTATGCCAAAAAGACCTCTGTGTGCAGCCTTCCTCTGGCATATGCACCAACCGGATTACCGGCACGCCCAGACTCGCGAAATGCTGCTCCCGTGGACGAGATTCCATGCGGTCAAAGACTATTATGACATGGGCGCCTTAGTCAAACAGGCCCAAGGAATCCATGTGACCATCAATATCGTACCGTCTTGATCGACCAGCTGGCGGACTATGGAACCGGAAGAGCGCGCGAGAGCTACGCGTCCCTGACTCTCCGGGATGCCTTCCAGTTGAACGAATACGATAAATCCTTTTTGCTCCGCAAGTTCTTTCAGCTTAATTTGACCCACATGGTGTTGCCGTATCCTCGCTACAAAGAACTCATGGACCGCAGAGGCTCTCCGGATCCTCAGGGTGTCCATGCTGAGGGACTCAGCCTGTTCACTGCCCGCGATTATCGGGATTTGCAGATGTGGTACAACCTGACCTGGTGCGGACAGGAACTTCGCCGCAATCCTGAAATAGCGGCCTTTTTGGAGCGGGGCAGAGATTTCACCGAGGAGGACAAGAAGCGCCTTCTGGAAATCCAATATTCATTTATAGGCGGGATTCTGCCCTTCTATCGGACTTTGTCCGAATCCAAGATAGTGGAGCTTTCGGTCTCGCCTTATTACCATCCGATCCTTCCTCTGCTGTGCGACCTGAGGTCCGCACGGGAAGCTTCGCCTTCGCTTCCTATGCCCGCGGCTCCCTTTGCTTTTCCGGAGGATGCCAGGCAGCACATCGCGCGCGCGGTGCGCGCCTTCGCGGAAGTTTTCGCCTGCGGTGTCCGCGGCATGTGGCCCTCCGAAGGAGCCATCAGCGATGCAGCTTTGGCGCTGGCACGGGATGAAAGGATTCAATGGCTGGCTTCGGATGAAATCGTCCTTCGGAACTCGATTCGAAAAGAAAGATATGGGAACGAACCCTTGCCGCCCGAACAAAAGTTTTGTGCTTACCGCTGGGGAAATAGCGAGGCGGGGCCATGCCTTTTTTTTCGAGACCATGCATTGTCTGATCTTCTAGGATTTTCCTACCATCAATGGAGCTCCGAGGATGCGGTAGCTGACTTTTTCCGCCGTCTGCGCATCATTCATCAAAGCCTGCCGGATAATGGGCGCTATTACATTGTGCCGCTGATTCTGGATGGTGAAAATGCGTGGGAAAACTACCCCAATAATGGCGCTGATTTCCTCGGGCTTCTATATGAACGGCTCGCAGAGTCCGAGGATATCCGCACCGTTACCTTTTCCGAGTTTCTTGACTTGGAGCCGCATCGTGAGCCGCTAAAATCAGTTGTGCCGGGGAGCTGGATTCATGGGAATCTTGCAACCTGGATCGGCCAGCCGACCAAAAACCGTGCCTGGGAAGAACTAAGCGCCGCCCGCAGTTTTTTGAACTCCATCGCTGCCGCGGGCGACCCACAAAAACTGGATTCCGCTTTTCAGGAAATCATGATCGCAGAAGGCAGCGACTGGTTCTGGTGGTATGGAGACGATCATCAGACGGAGAATGCCGCGGAGTTCGACGCTTTGTTCCGCGGCCATCTCAAGAATGTTTACCGATTGTCGGATGAGGCGGTTCCGCCGAGACTGGATGAACCGATAAAGAGCGCAAAGACCGGAACTGAAGATGAATTTGACGTCAACCCATACTGACGACATCGCTGATTTGCTGGCAAAGCTCAGGCGCCTTGCGAAAAATCTCTGGTGGACCTGGAACCAGGAGTGCCAGGAAATATTTCAGGAGCTATCTCCCCGGGGTTGGCAAGACTTCTATCACAATGCCGTTGCCGTGCTGCAGGACATTTCGGAGTATGAATTGCGCACACGGCTCCGGGATCCCATCTTTGCCCGACATGTCCGAAGCGTCCTGACCGCTTTCGATGCTTACCTGAATCGGCGGGACACTTGGACATCCCATCACGCGCCCGCACTGATCAAGAATCCGGTTGCTTATTTTACGGCCGAGTATGGCTTTCATGAAACCCTGCCGATCGCGGCCGGCGGTCTCGGCATTTTGTCGGGGGATCACGCGCGTTCCGCCAGCGATCTGGGGCTTGGCCTCGTGGGGATCAGCCTGTTTTACCGGGAGGGATATTTTCAGCAAGCCATCGACTCGGAAAACTGGCAAACGGAATTTTACACGCCTCTGAATCCAGCGTCGCTCCCGCTCGAGCCGGTCGTTAACGGTGAAGGGGAGCGCCTCGTCTGTCAGGTTGAGATCAATCTGTCGCACGTCTGCTTTCAGGCCTGGAGGGTGAATGTTGGATGCTGTCCGGTATATTTGTTGGACGCCGACCGGCCCGAGAACGAACCCTTCCATCGGGATCTCACCCTGCATGTATACGGCGGAGACAGCTCAACCCGGATTATGCAGGAGATGCTGCTGGGAATCGGGGGAGTGCGCCTGCTGCGCGCTCTTGGAATTCAGCCTTCCGTTTACCACATAAATGAGGGGCATGTGGCGTTCGTCTCGCTTGAATTGATGCGCGAAAAAATTGCTCAAGGGTTTTCATTCGACGAAGCTTTGGCACACACGCGCCGCCAATGCGTTTTCACCACCCATACGCCGGTAGAGGCCGGGCACGATCGTTTCCGGCCGGAACTGATGAAATACGCAATGCAACTATTCCAGCCTGAAGTAACTACCTCCTTTGATGAGCTGATGGCACTTGGACGGGTCGATCCCCAAAATGACCAGGAGCCCTTTTGCATGACGGTGCTGGCGCTGAAAACTTCACGGGCAGCCAACGCTGTCAGTGAACTCCACGGCCAAGTTAGCCGCAGAATGTGGCACGCGCTCTATCCGGGAAAGTCTGTGGACGATGTACCCATTCATCATATCACCAACGGTATCCACCTCATGGGCTGGATGAAGGGTCCGGTCCGTAGTTTCTGGAGAAACAAACTGGATCTCAATTGGGATAAGGACATCCATTCTCCGGCGTTTTGGCAGCGGCTGCTCGATCCGGAATTCATATCGGATGAGGAAATCTGGGCTTTGCGGTACAGGCTTCGCCGCTCACTGATTGAATTCACCAGACGCCGATATCTGAGCCGGCGCTGGTCATTGGGCACTATCAGCTCGTTCGAACGCCTGCTTGACCCGGACACGCTAACCATAGGGTTTGCCCGCCGTTTTGCCGCCTATAAGCGCGCCCCCCTAATCTTTGAAGACTATGACGCCATCGTAAAGCTGGCCAAAGATCCCCTCCGGCCCATTCAGTTTATTTTTTCCGGCAAAGCCCATCCGGCCGATAATGAAGGCAAGCGCTGCATTCAAAAGATCATTCATCTCAGCAAATATAGCGATTTGAGGGGACACCTTGTATTCCTGGAAAACTATGATGTTCACGTCGCGCGTCAGATGATCTCGGGCTGTGATGTGTGGCTGAACAACCCGAGGCGTCCCTTGGAAGCCTCCGGCACCAGCGGCCAAAAGATCACCTGCAACGGAGGACTGAATCTGAGCATCCTGGACGGCTGGTGGCGTGAAGCCTATGACGGCACCAACGGCTTTGCGATTGGGGAAGACGGCCAACCGGAATCTGTCGAGGAGCAGGATAAACTGGACAATTCCAATCTTTGCAGAGTGCTTAGAGAAGAAGTGATACCTTGCTTCTATGACCGGGACGAGCGCGGCATACCCCACAAATGGATTGAGAAAATCCGGCGCGCGATGGCCACCCTGATTCCGCGCTTCACTACCTGGCGCATGGTGCAGGAGTACGTGCTCAAGTATTATCTTCCAGATTCGAGCGCGCTTGCACAGGATAGCCGGCCCGAAGAATCCGCATGGCTGCAGATCGTCCGCGCCGGGCAATCTGCGGCAAAGCCTGATGCTGGAGCCCGTTGAGAGCTGCCAAAATAACCAATCTTAAATGCAGCTTTTGCCGATATTTATATCGGCCGTTGAATTGGCGGATTGGGGATGGTAGCATCAACCTTCACCGCCAGGTTCCCGTTCATTTCGGCAACAGGCTGATTAATTGAACCCGATCTGGAACACGCGTAAACAAATAAGATTATTATGCCGGAATTGCGTCACGATCCAATTCAGAGACGTTGGGTGATCATTGCCACTGAACGCAGCCGCAGGCCCGATGCTTTCACCCGCGAAGAACCTCGACCCAACGGAGATTTTTGTCCCTTCTGCGAAGGCAACGAGAACAAGACTCCACCGGAAATTACCGCCATCAGAAACGGATCTCTGCCCAATCAGCCCGGCTGGGAAGTCCGGGTTGTCCCCAATAAATTTCCAGCCTTGAAAATCGAGGGCGGCCTTGACCGCAGAGGACTTGGCGCTTATGACCGAATGAACGGCGTGGGAGCCCATGAAGTAATCATTGAGACGCCCCATCACTTTCAGCATCTTGGGGACGCTCCGGTCGACCACATTCAAAAAGTGCTTTGGATCTACCGGGAGCGCCTCGTGGATCTCCTGCGGGATCAGCGGTTCAAGTATATCCTGATCTTTAAAAACCACGGCGCAGCCGCGGGCGCCTCGATCTCCCATCCTCACACCCAGCTGATCGCGACGCCGGTCACGCCGCTGACGCTTGCAGAGGAGCTGGATTCCGCCAGGAATCATTACCTGAAAAAGGAACGGTGTCTTTTTTGCGACCTGATTCAACAAGAGATTGAGTCCGCAAAGCGGATTGTGGTGGACGGAGACCAGTTTATTGCACTCGCGCCTTTCGCCTCTCGTTTTCCCTTCGAACTTTTTGTCGCGCCCCGATTTCACCATCATAGCTTTGCCGAAGCGAGCGATGACATGCTTTATCACCTCGCCGGGGTTTTGAAGGAGATTCTGCTTAGGGTCAAAAAATGTCTGAGCAACCCGCCATATAATTTCCTGATCCATACGATTCCCAATATTAAGGTGAAACCACGGTCCGCTTCATATTGGGAAACGATCGAACTCGACTATCACTGGCATATCGAATTTATGCCGCGCATCACCCAAGTGGCCGGTTTTGAGTGGGGAACCGGTTTTTATATCAACCCGACTGCGCCGGAAGATGCGGCGAAATATCTGCGCGATACGGAGCTGTAACGACCAACCGGGGCGCGCGGGAACCCGGCATCCTAAGCCGGATCGAGAGGATTTATGCTTCCGAGCCATCCATTGAAAATTGTAATGGTCGCGGCGGAGGCTTCCCCTTATGCAAAAGTGGGAGGACTGGGTGATGTGGTCGGCGCTTTGCCCAAGGCCCTGGAGAAACTTGGGGCGGAACTCGCCGTGGTTATCCCGAAACATCGCGCGGCCGATTCAGGCCCCTTTGACATTCAGCGCTGCAAGCGCGTTCCCGGCTTCGACGTCCCCATGGGTTCCTTTTTGGAACGAGCCGAAATTTTTCAAACCAGGATCGAAGGATCATCGGTGGATGTCTACCTGATAGGGTCGCGAAATTATTTCACTCGAAACGGGATATATGATGATCCCGCCACCGGCGAGGGGTATCCGGATAATATGGAGCGGTTCGTTTTCTTCATGAAGGCGGGTCTCGAACTGCTCCTGCGGCTGGAATCTCCGGTCGATATCATTCATTGTCACGATTGCCATACCGCGCTCATACCCGGGCTCATTCACATAAACTATCATGATGAACCCTTTTTTTCCGCAGCCGGAACCCTGTTCACCATCCACAATCTTGCCTACCAGGGTATATATCCCAAAGAATCGCTGTATTATGCCGGAATCGACCTCCGGCATTTTTATCCCCTGTCGCCTTTCGAATACTGGGGCCGCGTGAATTTTATGAAAGCCGGAATCGAATTTGCGGATAAGGTGAACACGGTCAGCCAAACCTACGCGAGCGAGATTCAAACCACCTCTGAATACGGACTTGGATTGGAAGGAGCTCTGCGAAGCCGAAGAAACGATGTTAGCGGCATCGTCAACGGCATTGACTATGAAGAATGGAATCCGGAGACCGACCCGTACATTCCGGCCCATTTTTCGACGCGCGACTTATCCGGCAAGCTTATATGCAAGGAGCGGCTGCTGCTCCGTTTCGGCCTTCCGCGCGCGGAGTATCCGGTCCCCTTGATCGGAATCGTATCCCGCCTTGCTGACCAAAAGGGATTCGATCTGCTGGAGCATGCAATTGCAGAAATTGCGTCTTTGAGGTTACAGCTGGTTATTCTGGGAACAGGCCGGCAGAAATACGAGGAATTTTTTCAGAGGGTCGCCGCGCATTATCCTGAGAAGGTTGCCGTGCAGCTGTCCTTCGACAACGAGCTGGCGCATCAGATTGAGGCAGGCTGCGATATGTTTTTGATGCCGTCGAACTACGAACCCTGCGGCCTGAATCAACTCTACAGTTTTCGTTATGGAACGATCCCGATTGTCAGGGCAACCGGCGGCCTGGCGGATACGGTTGTTCCTTACGCGGAGAACAAGGGAACGGGATTCTGTTTTTCCGGATATTCATCGCATGAAATGATGGCGGCCATAAGACAAGCTCTTTCCGTTTACTCCGATGCCGCGCGCTGGCGCGCGCTCATGATCCGGGCAATGTCCCAAGACTGGTCCTGGAACCGGTCTGCCGGCGAATATATGCAGCTCTACCGGAGTATCTATCGCAAACGCCATCCGTAGCTCCGGATTGCAGGTTGTCGATCGGAGCGCGCAAGTTCCGGTAATCCGGTAACCTTCGAATTTGCGGGAGTTCCTCGATGCGAATTCTTCCTGCGTTCTGCCTGATCTTTGCCGGATTGGCCCCCGCAATGTTTGCACCCCTAGCAGATCCCGCCGGAGCGTTGACTCAAAGCTCTCCGGAATCCGTCGGCTTGATTTCCTCCCGGCTGAATCGCATCGAAAGCGCGGTCGGCGCAGCTTTGGAGGCAGGCGAAATTCCTGGCGCCGTCGTGCTGGTTGCGAGACGCGGCGGCATCGCATACCTCAAGGCATTCGGGAACAGATCCGTTCAGCCGCGCAAGGAAGCCATGACCGCCGATACGATATTTGATATGTCATCATTGACGAAGGTCATGGCCACGCTCCCTCTGGTCATGATGCTGGCCGAGGACGGAACGCTGAGGCTTGAAGACAGGGTTCGGCTCTATCTGCCGGGCTTCACGGGAGGCGGAAAAGACAACATCATACTGCGCCAGCTTCTGACCCATTATTCGGGGCTGCCCGCCGGCTTCGACCTTTCAAAAGACTGGTTCGGATACCCGGCGGCCCTTGCGGAACTGTATAAGACCAACGCCACCGCGGAACCGGGAAAGGAATTCCTTTACAGCGACCTCAACTTCATCGCTCTGGGCGAGATCGTTCAGTCGGTGACCGGCAAAAGCCTCGCGGAATGCTCCCGGGAACGCATCTTTGTTCCGCTCGGCATGAAGGATACATTCTTCCGTCCGCCCTTGGCGCTGGCCGCGCGCATCGCGCCCACAGAACCCAGAAGCAACACCTTGCGGTATCTCAAAGGGAAAGTGCCGGCTGAATTGCCGGACCAGATTCTGAGAGGAGAGGTGCATGATCCAACCGCTTGGCGGATGGGCGGCGTCGCCGGTCACGCCGGCCTGTTTTCCACCGCAAAGGATCTTGCGATTTACGCCCAAATGCTCCTGGATCAAGGGGCCTATCACCGCGGGCGCCTTTTATCGCCGCTCGCCGTCCAGGCGATGACGCGCCCCCAGTCGCCGCCCAACTCTCCTCAGATACGCGGCTATGGCTGGGATATTGAGTCCAGGTATTCCTCGCCCCGCGGGGATATCCTCACGGGGGGCTATGGGCATACCGGATTCACCGGCACTTCGTTGTGGGTTCATCCTCCAACCGGCGTCTTCGTCATTATCCTTAGCAACCGCGTGCACCCTGACGGAGGGAAAGACATCAACCGCCTGCGCGCAACAATCGCGAATATAGTCGCGTCCGCCGTCACCGAGATTAAATAGAACGCTTTTCTATCTATTTTGGTGCCGATGGTTCCGGGTGTCGGACTGGACCGGATTTTCATCTTGGCAGTTGCGCTGGTTTATCCGGAGCCCACGGTCGGCTTGGCGCGCAGTGCCTTTCCAAGGCATTTATGGTATAAGAGCAACTGCTTTTTCATTCAGATTGACCATGAAATCCCTTCGTCTTATGCGCATGGAAGCGGCTCGAATCTGGGCTGCAGCCCTTAGCGCCGTGGATCCTGAAGCTTCGGTCCGCAAGGTCGTAAAACGCGACGGAAGCATCCTTAGGGTGAACGGCCGCCGTTTCGAGCTCGCAAAAATCCGAAAGCTGTGGGTGCTCGGGGCCGGCAAGGCCGTTGCCCCGATGGGGATCGCAGTCGAAAAAGCTCTCGGAAGATATCTTGCCGGGGGATTTCTGGTAACCAAATATGGCCATGGCCTGGAATTAAAGAAACTGGAGATCATGGAAGCTGGGCACCCCCTGCCGGATAAGAACAGCGTGGAGGCGGCGGCGCGGATGATTTCTTTCGCCCAAAGCCGGATTGCGGAAGACGATCTGGTCATTTGCCTTTTCTCCGGCGGAGCTTCATCGCTCCTGGTTTCCCCGGCTCCGGGAATTACGCTGAGCGACAAACTCGCTTGCACTCAGCTGCTGCAAAATACAGGAGCCGACATTTATGAACTGAATGCCGTGCGCAAACACCTCTCCGGCATGAAAGGAGGAGGAATGGCCCGGCTGTTGGCGCCGACGCCGGTTCTTTCCTTGATCCTTTCGGATGTGGTCGGCGATGATGTGGGGACGATAGCCTCCGGTCCCATGGCTCCCGATGCCACGACATTTGCTGATTGCCTTGCGATTTTTGAAAAACTGGAGATCGCGGACCGGATTCCGCGCGCCGTGAAGCAGAGGCTTGAACTGGGGGCCGCCGGCAAGATTCCGGAGACGCCCAAAGCCGGAGACCCGGTTTTCCGAAACAGCGAAAACGTCATTATCGGGAGCAACGCTCAGGCATGCGCCGCCGCGGCGCGGGCGGCCAGGCGGATGGGCTACAGCGCCATGATACTAACGAGCCGGCTGGATGGAGATAACGGTGAGGCTGCGCGCTTCCATATGAATATTGCCGGTGAGATCGTCTTTCACCGACGCCCATTGCGCCGTCCCGCTTGCCTGATCAGCGGAGGGGAAACAACCGTCAAAGTTACGGGCAGCGGGAAAGGGGGGCGCAATCAAGAGTTTGTCTTGCATTGCGTCCGGCAACTGGCACAGTTGCCGGCTCCCTGCCTTGCCGCCAGCATCGGCACCGATGGCACCGACGGCCCTACCGACGCAGCAGGCGCCGTTGCGGACAGCACCACCCTGATGCGCTCCATGAAATTTGGAGCCCACTTCCTCAGCGAATCCCTGAATGACAACGATTCCTACGGCTTTTTCAAAAGGCTAGGGGATCTCATTGTCACCGGGCCCACGCGTACCAACGTGATGGATCTTCATCTTATTCTGATAGGATAGCCGCTACCGCTGGCTCGCTTTGTCCTCCGAAGCGCATTCGCTTTCCACGGGGCATGCACGACAGAGCGGCTTTCGGGCCTTGCAGGTTGACCGCCCATGAAGAATCATCTGGTGTGAAAAAGATATCCATTTGCTCCGAGGGACAATTCGCATGAGGTCGCCTTCTATTTCTTCCGGCGTTTCAGAATTCGATAAGTTCAGCCGCCCGGAAACACGGGAGACATGGGTGTCGACGACAATCCCTTCCGCTACGCCGAAGGCGACGCCCAGCACCACATTTGCCGTTTTTCGGGCGACGCCGGGCAGCTGGACGAGTTCTTCCATGGTGCGGGGAACCGAACCGCCGAATCTCCCCAAAATCAACTCGCAGGCTCCCTGGATGCTCTTGGCCTTATTGCGATAGAAACCCGTGGAGCGGATATCATCCTCCAGGCTCTCCTGCGGAACCTTCACGTAATCTCCCGGGGCGCGATACTTCCGGAACAGGCCGCGGGTTACAAGATTTACCCTTTCATCCGTGCATTGAGCGGAAAGGATGGTGGCAATCAGCAGCTCCAGGGGATTGCTATGCGCGAGAGCGCATCGAGCGTCCGGGTAGGCTTCGGCCAGCTTGCTCAGAATGCATTTGATTCGCCCCGCTTCCTTGCCGGAAGAGTGCTTTTTTGTCCCAGGCATAAATGATTTAAATTATATCCGAAAACCTGGACGCTCCTAATGCGTACTGTTAGCACTCACATCCTTCGCGCCAGGCAAAGGAATTTTCACCACGTGCCGCCATTTATTCAAACTGGAAGTGATCTTCCTCAATTAGCGCCAACGCTGCGTCAGATATCCGGCGGTCATACTTGATTCCTCCTAACTCACGCAATTCTAGGATAGCTTCGGCCAGCCCTTTTGCCGGCCGATAGGGACGATGATGAGCGATGGCCTCAACAACATCCGCAACCGCAAGAATAGCCGCTTTCATGCATATTTCGGACCCTTTCAGGCCTCTTGGATATCCGGAACCATCCATCCTTTCATGATGTTGGAGGATGATCTCATGTATGGGGAAAGGAAAACCTATAGGACTTAGGATATCATGCCCGATCTGAGAATGCATTTTAACGATATCCCATTCACTGGAATTCAGCTTGCCTGGCTTATTCAGAAATTCGACCGGAATATAGATTTTTCCGATATCGTGAATCATAGCCGCCATTCGGATTTGTTCCACCATTTCGTCGGAAAGATCCATGGCTTTGGCAATAGCGGCGGCAAATAGCGACACTCTCTGTTGATGCCCGGCAGTATAGGGATCTTTGGATTCAATGAGCCGGCTGAATGCGTGCACTAATCCGCCAAGGCTTTGGTTCCATTTTTGCAGTGCGTAATACTCGCGTTCGGCTTGAATCAAATGGTGCTGCCGGAGAGCGTCGGCGAGGGATCTTTCCAGGAAACCGGTGGCGCAGGGCTTCAACAGCAGGCGGAAAATGCTCCCTTCATTGACGGCCCTAATGCTCATTTCAAGATGCGCCTGCCCGGTCAAAAGAACGCGGACCGAGTCCGGAGAAATTTCGCCGACCCGCTTCAAAAGAGAAACTCCATCCATCCCGGGCATTAAATAATCGGAGACTACAACGGCAAATCCGCCGCCATCATTAATCCGGGAAATCGCCTCTTTGCCTGAGCGCGCTGTATGGATATTGAATT
>JBBISO010000077.1:0-11110 GCA_037441325.1 Acidobacteriota bacterium
CAGCGTCCCAATCCTTTTCCTCTTTCCGTGTTTGAGAACGTCGCCTACGGGCCGAAAATCCACAACCTCGCCTCCCGGAGACGAGCTCGCGCGGCGAGTGGAAAACAGCCTTCGCGCCACAGGCCTTTGGGATGCCTTGAAGGACCGGCTGGGTGCGTCGGCTCTTTCGCTCACGCCGGAACAGCAGCAACGGATCTGCATATCGCGTCTGATTGCGGTCGAGCCGGATGTACTTCTGATGGACGAACCCGCGTCGGCTCTGGATCCTATCGCCACGGCGAGAATCGAGGAGCTGATGCTGGAACTCAAGGAGCGCTACACGATCCTCATCGTGACGCACAACATGCAGCAGGCCGCCCGGATTTCCGACGACACCGCGTTCATGCTTCTGGGCGAGCTGATCGAGGTCGGCAAGACCCAGACTGTTTTTACGAGGCCGTCCGATCCGAGGACGGAACAATACATTTCAGGGAGGTTCGGCTGATGCGCCACTTTGACGAAATGATGCAGGAGCTTCTGGAAAAGTTGCTCCTGATGGGCCGGCTGGCGGAATCGATGGTTCAGACGGCCTTGAGGATTTTGATTGAGCGCGACGGATCGCTCGCCGCCGATATCGATCGAAAGGAGAACGAAGTCAATGAACTCCAGATCGAGATCGACGACGGCGCCGTCAAGCTGACGGCGCTGCAGCAGCCCGTGGGCACCGATGTGCGCTTTCTTTTCATGGCGTCGCGCATCGCCACGGAGCTCGAGCGCATCGCGGACCAGGCGGTCAACATCATGCAGAACGCCGGGCATCTGCTTCAGGCGCCGCCGCTGAAGCCGCTGGTGGATCTGCCCGTGATGGGCGAAATCGCCGAGGGAATGTTGCGGGACAGCCTCGAGGCTCTGGTCCGGAAGGACTGCTCCCTGGCCGCTCGGGTGTTGGAGGAGGAAAAGAAAGTCGACGCGTACCGCGACCATATTTTCCGTGTTCTTCTGACTTATATGATGGCCGACCCCGGGACGATTCCACGCGCCCTGGCCCTCATCCTGATTTCGCGAAATCTCGAGCGCGTCGGCGATCACGCCACCAATATCGCCGAGGAAGTGATTTATCTGGTCGAGGGACGCGAAGTGCGTCACCGCCACGAAAGCAACTCGAGGAAACCCCCGTCGTGAGCCGAACTTTATGTCCAAAGGAAGCATCCTGGTCATCGACGACGAACCGGCCCTGATCGATCTGGTGCGGTATAACCTCGAAAAGGAGGGTTTCGCCGTTCTCGCGGCCGGCGACGGCGAATCGGGCGTGGCGGCGGCTGTCCGGGAGAAGCCCGATGCCGTCATCATCGACCTGATGCTTCCCGGAATGGACGGCCTCGAAGTGTGCCGCCTACTGCGTGCGGAAAACGCCACGTCCGGAATTCCCATTATCATGCTGACGGCCAAGGCTTCCGAATCCGACCGCGTGGTGGGCCTGGAGATGGGGGCGGATGATTACATCACCAAACCCTTCAGCCCGCGGGAACTGGTCGCGAGGGTCAAAGCTCTGATACGCCGATCTTCGGTTTTTCCGGCACAGACCGCCGTCATCCGGAGAGGCCGCTTGACGATTGATCCGGGCAGTCATGAGGTTTTTTGCGGAGAGAGGGCCGTGGAACTTACAGCCACGGAATACCGCATGCTGCATTTTCTCGCGTCGCATCCCGGTTATGTCCATTCGCGCGGCGCGATCATTGACGGGGCGCTCGGCCGCGACGTCACCGTCCTGGAACGGACCGTCGATGTTCACATCATGGCGCTGAGAAAAAAGCTGGGCAAATGCGGCGAATGGATCGAGACCGTCCGCGGTTTCGGGTACAGGTTTCGGGAAGAAATTCCCAGAGAGTGAAATTCTTGATATATTTGCCGGCGATTCGAATAGATCCGGACAGGCTTGCGGGACCGTCCGGCGCATTTTTGTGTCGACGGGTCCGAAGAGCCGTCCGCACCTACGGAAGCGGCGGGACAAGGATGAAACGGCCGGAAGCGGATATCGATCAGGAACTGCGCAGGGGTGCGCAGTACATGTCCCAGCGCCTCATCCCGGCTCCCGGAGCCATACCCCGAATACCCGACACCGACATCTACGGCATCGTCATCCCTTATAATCTTATAGCCGGCGGTGATCTTGTCAGCTATGTCAATTTTCAGGCGCGCTACGATCTCGATGCCCGCATCCGGGCGGCCCTCTCGCAGGGGCAGGAGAACGTGGCGAAGGCGCTTCAAAGGCTCAAGCGCAGCGGCGGCATCCTGGTCGCCGACGTCGCCGGACACGATTTCACCGACGCGGTGCGCGCGCTGATGCTGCACCAGGTGTTTCATACGGCGGCGCTGTACGAGATGGACCTGAACGGGGAGATCACGACGCGCCTGTTCGAACAACTCAACACGCGCTTTTTGAAATCGGCGACATTGCGCAATCTGGCGGCGAATCCGGACACGACCAGTTTCATCACGCTGATTTACGGCGAAATCTCCGCCGGAGGCCGGTTCCGGTTCGTGAACGCCGGGCACCCGCCTCCTCTGGTCTTTTCCCGCGAATACGACCGTTTCGTGGATATCAGCCCGGAAAGGATGGTGAGCTACCCGCCGATCGGCTTGCAGCCGAGTGAGGACCACATCGACGCCAGGAGATATGTCCGCGCGCTCGGTTATAAAAAACGGTACACGGTGAACGAGCTGAATTTGATGGGGCACGGGGACGTGCTTCTGCTTTATACGGACGGTTTGCTTGATCCGTTTTCCGAATATACCCAGGCGCATCTGGAACGGGCGGTCTCCCGAGCGAAGGACGGCAGCGCCAAGGAGATTTGCGAGGCGATTGTTCAGGATCGGCGCTCCAAGGCGGAACAGACCGACGACCTCAGTCTCGTCGTTATCAAGTATTGCTGACATAGGAGCACGGCTCTCCAGAGCCGTGCGTTAGCCCGCTCCGGGGATTACCAAACGGATCGGGAGACATGCCCGCACGAGGTTATAGGGAAGGCCATGCGTCGGCTTATTGTTCAGACAGACGGACGGCTCTGGAGAGCCGTCCGCACGAATTATTAGGGAGAGCCATGCTCCGCCGGGCAATATCTGGTTTAACTATGAAAAGCCGGCTTTTCTGGAAGATCGGGCTGCCGTTTCTGATTCTGCTGTTATTGGCCCTTCTGGCTTTGGACAGCTACGTGGTCCGGGCTTTGAGGCGCGAATCCCTGGAAGGGGCGTTTTCCCAATTGGAAGCTCTCTCGCGTATTGCCCTGGAGCGCCCCCCTGCAGCGTCGGACCCGCCGGAGCTTAAGAAGTGGGCTGAATGGATCGGCCGGAGCGGAATCCGCGTAACCGTGGTGGCCGCCGACGGCCGGGTCCTTGCGGATACGGAGGAAAACCCGGCCCGCATGGACAACCACCTGGCGCGGCCGGAAATCAAGGCAGCCACCCGGGAAGGCTCGGGGCGCGCCGTTCGCCGCAGCCCGACGCTCGGCTGTGATTTTGTCTATCTTGCGAAGCGCCATGAGGCGGGCGGGACGCCCTTGATCCTGAGGCTTTCTCTGCCGTTGCGGCGATTGGAGGAAGCGCGTTTCGCATTCCGCCGCCATCTCCTGCTGATTTCATTCCTCATTCTGGTTTCTGCGGGAGCCGTCTCGCTCCTCTTTTCGCGCGGCATCACACGGCGGATCGGGCGCCTGAAGGAATTCTCGAGGCGCGTGGCGGAAGGCGATTTCCGGCCCCTGCCGATGGACCGACACAGGGATGAGCTGGCCGATTTGTCCGACGCCTTCAACCGGACGGCCGTCGAACTGGACCGCACGATTCAAAACCTGACCGACGAACGGAACCGCTCCTCCGCGGTTCTCGCCAGCATGGAGGAAGGCGTCGCCGTCATTGGAAGCGATCAGCGCGTGCTTTACTGCAATGAAGCTTTCCGGCAGGCGGCCGGAATGCCGGATGTCGCCTGCGAGGGCCGTCCGATAGCGGAGATCATGCGGCATTCGGATCTTCTTTCCTATATTCAAAGAGCAATAACGGGAGGAATGACCAGCCATGGGGAAGTGGTCGTAGGATCGATACGGACGCGCACCTTTGCCGTCACCGCCGCGCCCATCCGGTCTGAGGGCGCGTCCAGGGGCGCCGTCATGGTGTTACACGACATCAGCGAAATACGACGTCTGGAGCGCGCGCGGCGCGATTTCATCGCCAACATATCCCATGAATTCAAAACGCCGCTGACGGCGATTCAGGGGTTCGCGGAAACCCTCCTGGGAGGGGCGATGGAGGAACCGGAGAACCGACGCCGCTTTCTGGAAATCATCCGCGAACATGCCCTGCGCCTCGGGCGCCTCACAGACGATCTGCTGAAACTGGCCCGGATCGAAGCGGGGCAAGCGCTGCGCGAAGCCCAGCCCGTCGACGTCGCCGCCGTCGTCGGTCCCTGCCTGGAGGTCGCGCGGATCAAGGCGGATCAGAAGAAGATCCATTTGGAGGCGGATTACTCGGGGAATCTGCCCCTGCTGTTCGGGGATGTCGACGCCTTCAAGGAAATTCTGCAGAACCTGCTGGACAACGCCCTGCGATATACGCCTTCCGGAGGGAAAATCCGGGTGAAGTGCGAGGTCGAAGGGCCCGAAATGGTCCTTTCCGTCGCCGACACCGGGATCGGAATACCGAAGGCGGATCAGGATAGGATTTTTGAAAGGTTTTACCGCGCCGACGCCGCGCGTTCCAGGAAGTCGGGCGGTACCGGGCTCGGACTTTCCATCGTCAAGCATCTCGTGGAAGCCCACGGCGGCCGGGTCCGGGTCGAGAGCGAAGTCGGGCGCGGATCCACGTTTTATGTCTACCTTCCCTTGGCGGAGAACTGACGCCGTCCTGCACCGGTTTTAGACGGGAGCGTCGTCCTTGAAGCGGTAGCCGAAGCCGCGGACGGTCTCAATCCATTCGCCGCAGTCGCCGAGTTTTTTCCTCAGCCCCGTGATATGGACGTCGATGGTGCGGTCCACGACCGAAACGTCGTGGCCCAGGGCGCCGTCGATCAGCTGGGAACGGGAAAAGACGCGGCCCGGATGATCGGCGAGGTGTTGGAGCAAGCGGAACTCCGTGGCCGTGAGGGCGACGGCCTTGCCCGCGCAGGTCACTTCCCGGCGGATGGTGTCGATGGTCAGCCGGCCGCGGCGGATGACGCCGGGAGAATGCCGGGGCGCGGCTGTGCGGCGCAGCACGGCCTTGATCCGCGCCGTGAGTTCACGCGGACTGAACGGTTTCGTGACGTAGTCGTCCGCCCCGAGCTCCAGCCCGAGGACGCGGTCCGGTTCGGCGGACTTGGCCGTGAGCATAATCAAGGGAATCCCGGCAGTTCGATTGTCGGAGCGCAGACGGCGGCAGACTTCGAGCCCATCGATCCCCGGGAGCATGAGATCGATGATGATAAGGTCGGGCATCTCGTTGAGAGCGGCCGCCATCCCCGATTCCCCATCAAGCGCGCTCAGGACCTCGAAGCCCTCCTTTTCCAGGTTGTAGCGGACCAGTTCGATCAGGTCCTTTTCGTCGTCGATGACCAGAACCCGCGCTTTCGCCATAGGCCTTGATTCCCGTATGCCGATGAACCGGATTATTAGCGGCAGGCGAAGATCTGCTGGAAGGACCGCAAATTGGGCAGCCCGGCATGGCTGTAGCCGAATTCAGAGGAGTTTACGAGCCGACCTCGCCTGCCATCCGCCGTCAAACCATAAATATGTGCGGACGCGTCTCCAGGGGCTGTCTCACAACCAGGAAATCTAAAAATCGACTTAATAAAATCAGTCATTTACGCTCGCCAGCGCGGCAGGCATGTGGTTTTTGAGACAGCCTATCCAGATCCCTCCATCGGATGCTTGCTCCATCTTCTATTGAAGGACCCCGCGGGTTCATGCTAGCAGGAGCGACGGCCGATCGCCATGATTATTCTCTAATAACGAATAATTGCTTTATGGTAAGCCGCTGTCTGCGAGGATGCGACCCAAAGCGTCTCCGGCGATATATGGGAGCGGCTAATTTGGAAAGGTGCCCGGGTATGCGCGCCGGCAGCCGCCGGGCTGCTGCGAAGCCCGCAAGGGATGATATCCCGCCGCAATCCGACTTAACACAATTTTCACTTACGCTTTACTTGAATTGAACGTTCGCCGGGTATTGTTACGCGCGTGAATGCGGGGTGAGAGGCTTGAGGGCTGGCGACATGAATATGAAGACAAAGGGTCAATCTATAGAAAGGAAACAGGAGTCACAAATGCCTAAGTTCATCACGGTTGGTTTTTGCTTTTGCCTGATCTTGTATGGAAGCGGCCGGATCACTCCGCAGGCTGTGTCCGCAGAAACGGAGACGGCGCGCGCGGAGGCGGCAAGCCCTGAAACCTCGGCTTCCATGGAGAGCATGATGGACGCCATGCGCGAGCAGTTGATCAGCCAGCGCAGGCAGATTGAGAAGCTGCAGTCCGCCCTTGAAAAACAGCAGGCCGAATTGGAGAAGGCGATGCGCATCATCGAGGCGAACAATGCGTCTCTGCGTGCATCCGCCGAAGGACCCGTTTCCGTCACTCCGCCCGTCCCCGATGCCCAGGCCGGCGAACCCAGGATGGATGACGTCGAGATCCTCAAGGGCGAACTGGAAGCGGTCGCGGGCAGTGCCGCCGAAGCGAACGAGCGTCTCGGCAAAATCGAATCCGACGTTGCTGCATATAAAAAGTCGAATGACGCGAAGGTCAAGCAGGTGGGCAACTTCAATTTCGGCGGAGACATCCGGGTGCGCTACGAACCTTTTATTCAGGAGGGCGCAGTCACGCGGAATCGAGAACGCATCCGTGCCCGCTTCAACATGACGGGGAAGCTTTCCGATGAAATCAGCGGCGGCCTGTCACTGGCAACCGGGTCCCTGGACGACCCTATTTCCACGAATCAGACGCTCACCGGCTTTTTCAACAGAAAGAATTTCGGAATCGACAAAGCGTTCGTCACCTACAAGCCGAAAGCTCTGCCTTTCCTGAAACTGGAGGCGGGGAAGTTCGCGTATCCCTGGTACCGGACGCCGCTCACCTTCGACAGCGACGTGAACCCCGAAGGTTTCGCGGAGACTCTGTCTTTCGACCTTCCGTCGTCGTTTTTCAAAAATATCACTTTGGTAGGATTTCAACTTCCCATCAACGAGACTTCCAGCGGCCACGACAGCTTTGTCCTCGGCGGACAAGTGCAGACCCAGTTTCGTCTCAGTTCGCGGGCGCGGCTGGCTCTTTACGGCGCCGGGATCAATATCAACCGCGCCGATCCCATCGCCGTCAGCGTGGCCAACGGTTCTTTGAAGCCGAGCCTGCCGAATTCCAACACGTACCGCTACGGCGCGAGCGGCGCCGTCGTCGGCTACGCGACGAAATTCGCCTACCTCGATACGATCCTGAAGCTCGAAGTGGACACCCATCCCAGGTTCCCCACCACGATCCAATTCAACTTCGTGAACAACACGCGAGGATCCCGGGAACGAAGCGCCTACTGGGCCGACGTGAGCTTCGGGCGGCAGAAGGAAGTCGGAGACCTTCAGCTCGGCTACTCCTTTGTACTGATTGAGAAGGACGCCGTCATCGGAGCCTGGAATGAGAGCGACCTGCGATCGTCCACCAATGTGCGCAATCACCGCGTCAGCCTCGGCTACCTGTTCAAAGGCAATTTTACCGGGCAATTCACGGCCTGGATCGGCCGGCTGAATAATCCCTGGGACAACGTGAGCCTGATCCCATCCGGCGTGCGCGGCAAGTGCGCGGGCGGATTCTCGGCCGCTTGCGAGGATCCCTATCTAAAGCGGCTTCAATTCGACGTGATCTACAAGTTCTAGGCAGGCGGTAGAAAGGAATCGATCTTGAGAGACATACATAAACATCATCGGAGGAAGGGAAAGTCTATGAGGAAATGCTTGATTCTGCCGGCGATATTGGGTCTGGGCATCCTTGCCGCGGCGGCTTTTTCGATTCCCGCGTCCGCCCAGGGACGGGGCATCACCATCAAGGGATCCGACACCCTTGTGATTCTCGGCCAGAGATGGGCCGAAATCTACATGCAGAAAAATCCCGGCGTGAAGATTCAAGTCACCGGCGGCGGTTCCGGAGTCGGGATCGCCGCGCTGATCAACGGGACTACGGATGTCGCCCAATCGTCGCGCCCGATGAAGGACAGCGAGAAGAAAGACGTTCTGCAGAAACGCGGACTTCCGGCTGTCGAGCTGCCGGTGGCTCTGGACGGGTTGGCCGTTTATGTCCATGAGAAAAATCCGGTGCAGGAATTGTCGCTCGAGCAGTTGAAGAAGATCTACACCGGGGCCGTCAAGAACTGGAAGGATGTGGGCGGCAATGACGCGCGCATCATCCTTTACGGCCGCGAGAACAGCTCCGGCACCTACGCGTACTTCAAGGAGCATGTTCTCGAAAACGCGGATTACTATCCGACGACGCAGACCCTGCCGGGCACGGCGGCGGTCATCAACGCCGTTTCCAAGGATGTCCGCGGTATAGGCTACGGCGGAATCGCCTATCTCAAGGGCGTGAAAGCCCTGAAGGTGAGAAAGGATGCCTCCGGCCCGGCCGTGGAACCGACCCTCGAAAACGTTCAAAAGAATATCTATCCCATCAGCCGCTTCCTGTATTGGTACCTGGCCGGCGCCCCCAAGGATGAGATCAAGAAATTGGCGGATTGGATTGTATCCGAAGAAGGCCAATCGGTCGTCGAGAACGTCGGTTATTATCCGCTGCCTCCGGGAATGCGCAAGAAGTGAAGGAGCTTGAGCTGTTCATCATGGGATGGTTGCGGATCGGACGTGTCTGGAGACCCGTCCGCACATTCGCATAAATCGTGAGCACGGCTCTCCAGAGCCGTGCGTTAGCCTATTGTTTAGACAGACGGACGGGTCTGGAGAGGCTGTCTCAAAACTCGCATGCCCGATCATTAGGCGGCAGTAAATGACTGATTCTATTAAAGCGATCTTTTTAATTTCTCAGTTATGAGACAGCCTCTGGAGACCCGTCCGCACGAATTATTAGGGAGAGCCGTCCGATCTAGTGTTCTCCAGAGCCGAGGAGCGCCCAATGAAGAGGAAAGGATGGAATGGAAGGCGATATCATTGAAAAGTCGAGTCTCCCCAGGATGCAATTGCTGGAGCGCCGCTTCACCTGGCGCGGCGCCAGGGACTGGATGATCGCCCGCTTCATCAGGATCAGCGCATGGCTTTCGATAGCGATCATGTTTTTGATCCTGGTGTTCATCATGAAAGAGGCCGTGCCGCTTTTCTACGAGCCGGCGTCGCTGGCGGAAGTCGGGTGGGGCAGGTTGTTTTTGCCTCAGAATTACGGCACGCCGGAAGCCCCTTTGCGATACTCCTGGCATCCGGTCTCGGTGGAGCCCAAATACAGTCTGATGCCTCTCATTCTGGGGACCTTTAAGGTCACTCTCATTGCAATGATCTTTTCGGTTCCGATTTCCCTGGCGGCGGCTGTCTATACGGCCGAATTCGCGCCCCGGTGGGCGCGGGAAACCATAAAACCGATCGTCGAAATGCTTGCGGGCTTCCCGTCGGTCGTCCTCGGTTTTTTCGCTCTGATCGTCCTGGCTTCCTGGCTTCAGGATCTGTTCCATTTTGATTTCCGTCTGAACGCCGTCGTCGCGGGACTCGCGCTCAGCCTCGCAGTGGTGCCGATCATCTTCACGGTGGGCGAAGACGCTCTCTGCGCCGTTCCGCGCAAGCTCCGGGAGGCTTCCTGGGCTCTGGGAGCGACACGCGCGGAAACGGCCGTGTCGTTCTGCCGGCCGCCATGCCGGGGATATTCGCCGCGATTGTGCTGGGATTCGGCCGCGCCGCCGGCGAGACAATGATCGTGCTGATGGCCTCGGGCAACGCGGCCATCACATCGTGGTCTTTTACGGATTCCACGCGTACTCTTCCGGCCACCATCGCGGCCGAACTCGCGGAAGTGGTGTTCGGCAGCCCGCACTACCGCGTTCTCTTTTTTATCGGGCTGCTGCTGTTTTTAATCACGTTCCTTCTGAACAGCACCGGTTCTTGGGTGATCGCCCGGCTCCGGCGCAGGCTGCTGGGGGAATCCTAAATGAACGGCAGGAGCAGGACTTTTTTCGATAGCGGCCTGCGCCGGCTCACGGCGCTCGCCGGGGCGAGCATCATCGCGATCCTGGCGATCATGCTCGGGATCATTTTTTACCATGGGTGGGAAAAGCTGTCTTGGAGCTTCATCACATCCGCACCGACGCAGGGGATGACCAGCGGCGGTATTTTCCCAGCTATCTTCGGCACCGCGGCTCTGGTGATCCTCATGACGATATTCGTCGCGCCTGCGGGAGTTCTGGTCGCCGTCTATTTCTCGGAATACGCCGACCGAGGCTCCTGGTTCTATTCAATCTCCAGACAGGCCGTGAACAACCTTGCCGGCGTTCCTTCCATTGTCTTCGGGCTTTTCGGACTGGGTTTCTTCGTCCAGTTCGTGGGCAAGGCTATGGACCGTGCTTTTAACGGAGGCGAGCTCGCCTACGGACAGCCGGCCCTTTTGTGGGCCGCCTTGACCATGGCTGTTCTGACGTTGCCGGTCGTGATTGTCAGTGTGGAAGAGGCGCTTCAGGCGGTCCCGCGCAGTTACAGGGAAGCCAGCTATGCCTTGGGATCGACCAAGTCCCAGGCCGTATTCCGTGTGGTTCTACCTCATGCGATGCCGGGAGTGCTGACCGGGTCGGTTCTGGCTGTCAGCCGGGCGGCAGGCGAGGTGGCCCCTATTCTGTTCGTGGGCGCCGCCTATTTTCTGCCGCAAATCCCCACACGGCTCAACGATCAGTTTATGAACCTGGGGTATCACGTTTTCATCATGTCCACGCAGTCGCCCGACGTCGATGCCACAAAGCCGATGCTTTATTCGACCGTACTGGTCTTGTTGATGCTGACGTTCGTCCTGAACGCCGTGGCGGTCGCCATCCGGGCGCGCATGCGCGTCTCCCAAAGGAGTCTGTGATGATTTCTACGGCTGTCCCTATTCAGTTTCCGACCATCCGGACGGAAGTGCAGGAACGGACGGGCGGCGAAGAAACCTCGAAG
>JBBISO010000078.1:0-5539 GCA_037441325.1 Acidobacteriota bacterium
AGACCCGCCCAGGACGGCTCTGGAGAGCCGTCCTCACGGGCAGCGAAATGCAACAATCATGCCCGGATATCCCGCCCCAGTAAAAACCTTGCGAGAAATGCGGACTAGCCTCAATCAAAAAATGTATATTTGAAAATGAAATAAATGGCGGCCATGCCGTCCTTCCAGCCGATTTTTTTCCCTTCCGAATAATCGCGGCCGCTGTATGAGATAGGTACTTCGTATATGCGCAGTCCGGCCTTTCCGACTTTGGCGGTAAACTCAGGTTCAAAGCCGAACCGATTTTCACGCAGTGTGATTTTTTTCAGGACCTCCGCCCGGAAGACTTTGTAGCAGGTCTCCATATCCGTAAGGTTCAAATCCGTGAGCATATTCGATAAAAGCGTCAAAAAGCGATTTCCCACGGAATGCCAAAACAAGAGGACGCGATGCGGCCCTCCCAAAAAGCGCGAACCGTAAACGACATCCGCCTTGTTCGAGAGGATCGGCTGGACCAGATTCGGGTATTCGGCGGGATCATATTCAAGATCGGCGTCCTGAATCACTACAATATCTCCGGACACTAAACCAAACCCGGCGCGCAGCGCCGCTCCTTTCCCGGCGTTCTTGGGCTGAAAAACAATTTTCACATCCTCCGCCGGAGGCAGTTCCCGAAGAGTTTCCCGGGTTCCGTCCGTTGAGCAGTCATCCACAATGATTATTTCCTTGGAGAAGGGTGCCTTGCGCACGCGGTCCAGAACCTGCAGAATTGTGTGTTTTTCGTTGTAAACGGGAATGACCACCGAGAGTTTCATATGCCGTTCCTCGCAAAGCAGTTATAATGGCCTGCGGATTCCCTTGGCGCGGTGCATCCGCCGCCAAAATCTGTCGGAACCGATGCGAGTATCGCCAACGAGGGCTGAATACGCAATTATGGCCGCTGCCATAGTAATCGACCTCCGATAAAAATCGTGAATCCGATCCCGGTGCAAACACAAACGGCAGAGGAAAGCTTTGTTCTCCTTCTTGAGCGCAAAATACCTTGCAGGCAATTCTGAAACCGAACCTTTGTACCATAAATGTGCGCAGATATTGAAAAAAGATAGCAAATACCCGCAAAAGCTGGTTTGTCCGGCCTGCTTGTTCTCATAGGGCGCCGGCTTTCGCCTGTGAATCCCATGCTTAATCTGCCGCTGATTTCAATCGTGATCCCTAACTATAACGGGGCGCTCTATCTTGAGAACTGCCTGCGGTCGCTGCTCGTCCAGAACTATCCGAAAATGGAAATCGTGGTTGTAGACAATGCTTCCGGCGACCGATCCGTTGAGATAGCCCGCACCCTGGCGCCCCAGGCAGTTGTGCTGCAGCAAAAACGGAATCTTGGCTTCGCCGGAGGCGCCAACGCCGGGCTTCGAGCCTCCACCGGAGATTGGGTCGCTGTCCTCAACAACGACACCGAGGTCGCGATCAACTGGTTATCCGAGTGCGTGCGGGCCATTGAGCTTCATCCGGACGCCGCCTTTCTGGCATGCAGGATCCTGGATTTCAAGGACCGCAACCGGATTTACAGCGCCGGAGATTGTTTTTTGCGCTGCGGCCTGGGGTACCGGCGAGGCCAGGATCGGCGCGACCGAACCGATTACCGCGAAGAATGTGAAATATTTTCGGCATCCGGCTGCGCGGCCCTTTATCGCGGGCCGCTGCTGCGGGAAATCGGCGGATTTGATGAACGCTTTTTCGCATATCTCGAAGATATCGATCTCGGGTTAAGACTGCAGGCGGCGGGTCAACGCGGCTATTACGTGCCGGCAGCCGAAGTCTATCATCATGGAGGCGCAACCAGCGGGGGCGAGTTCTCTCCTTTGGCGGTCCGGCTGCGAACTCGAAACTCCTTGTTCCTGTTATTCAAGTGCGTCCCCGCGCCCATCCTGCTGCGGTGCTTGCCCATGATAGCTCTCGCGCAGATATCATGGGTGGTCCGGGCTGCAGCTCACAATCGTATGGCCTCGTATGTCCGCGGCATGGGAGAGGCCTTGCTCCATGCGCCGGCTTTGATCAGGGACGGCGCCAGGATGCGCCGGCGCCGGCGTAATTCGAAATCCCAACTCTGGAGGAGAATTATGGAATCGGAGGCTTTGGCGCGCCGTGACTTTGCGCCTCCGGACTCAGAGGCGGCTTCTTTCTTTTTAAAGTGGTATTTCCGCCTATTTTGATGGCAGGCATAGGGTTCAATCCCCGTCCGGAATCAGGCCTTTGGATTGCGCGCCCATTTGAAATTGTTTGGGTCATGAAATGATCTCAGTCGTCATTGTAAACTGGAATTCGGGCAATCTTCTGGAAAGCTGCGTGCGATCGCTGCTCAACAATGCCGGGGAATGCCAGATCCTCATCGTCGACAACGCTTCCTCTGATGCAAGTCTGCAGCTTGCCGCCGGATTGAGCCCGGACATAGCAATCCTTAAAAACAAGCAAAACATCGGTTTTGCGGCCGCGAATAATCTCGGATGGCGCGCGAGCACAGGAACGCGCATCCTCTTTTTGAATCCCGATACGGAGTGCCTTCCCGGCTCCATAGAGCGCCTGGATCAGACGCTCGCAGCAGACAAAGCCATTTGGGCGGCGGGAGGGCATCTCATCGGCGCCTCCGGACGATCCCAGGAGGGTTTCAATGTGCGGCCTTTCCCGAGCGTCGCCGGAGTAGCGGCGGAAATGTTGTTTTTGGATAAAATCCGGCGGCCGCGCCCAGTGAGCTGCGCTGCTGGGGCAGCCTCCGGCATGCTCGCGGTGGACGTGGACCAGCCGGCCGCTGCCTGCCTCATGGTCAACCGAGAAGCTCTGGAAAAGATCGGAGGCTTTGATGAAGCTTTCGGCCCCGCCTGGTTCGAAGATGTGGATTTATGCCGGAGAATTCGGGATCATGGTGGCCGCATTCAGTATCAGCCTGAGGCGCGCTTTCGGCACCTGGGCGGTTACAGTCTCAACCGCCTTTCCCGGCAAAGCTTTCTCGTAACTTTTCACTTGAACCAGATACGATATTTCCGGAAACACCACGGCCCCCGGGCAGCCGCCCGCGTTAAGAGACTAATCATATGGGGCCTGCGGCTGCGAAGCGCCTTGTCCCTCGTCTATCCGCCGGCGACCGGGGAACCACGGATCTCGTTGGCAAAAACATTCTGGGACGCCGCGCGTTACGTCGGGGAGCAGAGCGAGGTGCAGCTATGAGCGCAAAGCTGCTGATCAGCATTGTGACCTGCAATTCGGGAAAATATTTAGGGCCCTGCCTGGAGAGCCTGAATGCGCAAACTTACAGGGATTTCAGCACGCTTCTCTGGGATAATGCGTCCGCCGACGATACTTCGGCCATCGTCATGCATTATCGCAGCCTTCTAAGCCGGGCGCATTTCTCAAAGGATAATCTTGGATTTTGCGCCGCCCACAACCGCTTGATTTCATCGGTACCCTCCGATTATGCGTTGGTGTTGAATCCGGATGTCATGCTCGATCCACGATTTCTAGAGCATATCGTACAGGCGCTGGAAGAGGATCCGAGCGCCGGATCAGCGACCGGGAAACTCTTTCGCTGGCAAATGGATGCCCCGGATCCGGAATCCCCACTCGCGCGGAAAGGTTCTCCCGCAAAGATACTGGACAGCACAGGGATTTATCTGACTCCGAACCAGCGCCATTTCGACCGGGGCTCCAACGAATCGGACTCCGGACTCTATGGCCACCGCGAGTACGTCTTCGGCGCTTCCGGAGCGGCGGCGCTTTACCGGCGAGCCATGCTGGAAGATATCAGAAGCGGCAATCAGTTTTTTGACGAGAGCTTTTTTGCCTACCGGGAGGATGTGGACCTCGCGTGGCGGGCCCAGTGGATGGGATGGCGGTGCTTGTACGTGCCGGATGCGGAAGGCTATCATGCCCGAAGGGTTTTGCCCGAGCGGCGTTCGGCATTGCCGGCCGAAATCAACATGCATTCCTTCAAGAATCGCTTCCTGCTGCGCGTCAAGAATATGGACTTGGGGACCTATGCCCGCTTTTTTGTTCCCATTACCCTGCGCGATATCGGCATCTTTTTATACATCCTGGCGCGGGAACAATCTTCCCTTGCCGGCATCCCGCTCGTGATCCGGGCTCTCCCGCATGCGTGGGCGCAGCGCAGATTGCTGCACAAACAGCGGCGCGTCTCCGCCGGCGAAATCCGTTCGTGGTTTTCCTACCATCCCGTGGCGAAAAGCGTCTCCAGGGAAAAGGCCGCCATTTAGCCCATTACGCAATTCAAGGCTTCTGCCTTCCCGTCGCCGTATCGCGAACGAAACCGGCCGTCCGCTTCAGAATGCAGACTCCCTTGATTGGCCGCCTTGTTCAGCAAAGCCGGAGATCGGCCCAGGCATTGAGGTCAAGCTCCATTGAAGGTGTCCGGCAAAGCTTCGGCGTACCCGCAGCAGCGATCATGGCAGCGTTGTCCGTGGTCAAGGCCTTACTGGGATAATAGACCCGCACCGCAGCAGCGGGACCGGCATTTCGAGGTCCCTCCTCAAACGTTGTCTTGAACGTTTGCCTCAACAAGCTGTTGCCGGCCACCCCTCCCACAAGCAGGATAGAGCGCGGCTTCAAGAGGGATTGCGCCTTCCGCGTCTGCTTGACCAAGGTGTCGACAATGGCCTGTTGATAGCTGGCCACCAGGTCTATGATGATTCGCGAAACCTTCGCTCCGGGACGCCGCGGCTTGATCCCATCCAGCTGGACGTGACGCAGGGCTGCGGTTTTGAATCCGCTGAAACTGAAGTCAAGGCTGCCGTCGCTGATTTTGGGAATGGAAAACGGAAAACGCCTTGGGTCTCCATTCTTCGCCAGTTCGTCGATAATCGGCCCGCCGGGGTAATCCAGGCCGAGAAATTTGGCGATTTTGTCCAACGCCTCCCCGGCGGCGTCATCCCTGGTTTTTCCGATCAATTGATACTTGCCCGCGGTCGGGGAGTAGATGAGCGAAGTATGGCCGCCCGAGACGACAAGCGCCAACAAAGGATATTTGATATTTCGGTTTTCAATGAAAGCCGAATAAATGTGTCCTTCAATATGGTTCACGGGAACCAGCGGTTTTTTGAGCGAGAATGCCATCGCTTTGGCAAAGGAAAGTCCCACCAGCAGGGAGCCGATGAGCCCCGGCCCTTGAGTAACGGCGATCCCGTCGATTTCGCCGCCGGTTTTGGCCGATTCGGCCAAGGCCCGGTGAACCACATATCCGATATTGCGCAGATGCTCGCGGCTGGCAAGCTCCGGGACCACGCCGCCGAAGCGGCGATGGGTTTTCACCTGCGAAGAGACAACATTGGACAGCACGGCGCATCCGTCTTCGACAACGGCGGCGGCGGTTTCATCGCAGGAGGATTCAATTCCCAATACCAGCATGGCCGTTGAGGTCCGTTTCCAATCCGCTGAATCTATCAACTTTACCGTTTTGCTGCATCCCGAACCATTTAGTCCTCCGGCTTTCAGCCCGCCTTATTTTGCGAGCCTGCCCAGAGACTCCCGGAAAGGGGGCCGAGCGATCCCTCGG
>JBBISO010000078.1:5549-7655 GCA_037441325.1 Acidobacteriota bacterium
AGCGGGATTGGCCACCTTGGCGTTAGCCGGAGTGATCATGACTCCCCGAATCCGGCGAACTTCTTCCGGATCCCGTTCCTCGATCGGAATGCAGCTTCCATCCGGGATCGAAAGGTCCAGCGTTGAGATCGGGGCCGCGACATATAAAGGCACGCCGTTTTCTTTCGCAAGGACAGACACCGAGTAGGTTCCGATCTTATTGGCCACATCCCCGTTGGCGGCGATCCGGTCAGCGCCCACAACCACGCAATCGATGCTGCCGCTCTTCAAAAAGTATCCGGCCATGCTGTCGGTAATTACCGTCACGGGTATGGAGTCCTTTTCCAGCTCCCACGCGGTCAATCTGGCCCCCTGCAGGAAAGGCCTCGTTTCATCGGCCAAAACATGGACTCGCTTGCCGGCTTCCACCGCCGCCCGAATGACTCCGAGCGCCGTGCCGTATCCGGCGGTTGCCAGAGCGCCCGCATTGCAGTGCGTCAAAACCCGAGCATTATCGGGGATTAATTCCTGCCCGAAACGGCCGATCATCCGATTGGATTCGATGTCTTCGGAGTGCATTTGGAGCGCTTCCCGGACCAAGGCGGCGCAAACGGCCTGAAGCCCATGAGGCCGTGTTTGGCGGTAGATGGCTGTCATACGTTCAACCGCCCAAAACAGATTCACCGCGGTGGAACGCGTCGCACCGATATCCATACAAATGCGCTCAAACCGCGCATCCATGTCTTCGGCATTTCGTAGTTCCGTTTCCTTCATCCCGAGAGCGATTCCCATGGCGGCGGCAATGCCAATGGCGGGAGCCCCGCGGATCACCATGCTACGAATCGCTTCCGCAATTCCAGCATGGTTCGTATAGGTGAGGTAAACCTCTTCAGCCGGCAACAGACGCTGGTCCAGCAGCACAACGCCGGATTCCGTCCACTCGATCGTTCGTATCATTGCCATTCTCGACAAAGGCGAAGTTTAGCGCACAATAGGGGGACAGGCTACGCAAATCCTGAATTCATGCATCTCCGCAATTTGGATTCAGGATTGACGTAGTCTTTCCCCATATTTGCGACGGCACGGCGGTTCCTGTAATGAAGCCGAAGACGGTGGGGCAAATGGATAAACACGGCGACTCCGAGACAATTCGGGAAAATTGCCGAAAATAGTGCGGCGCGTTACACACAGAGATTTTTACTGTTCAGGCGAAGCCCATGGAGTGCACAAGCTTGCCTGCGCCTTTCGCCATGTGAATATTATCAAGCACTTGAAGGCGGCAGCAGGCCGCCGCAGTCCAAAGCGCCCTGCGGACAACCGAGATCAACGCTTGCCGAGTTTGAAAACAATGCCGGCAGAGAATCTGAAGTGATTTTGGGTTTCGCCATCACCGCGGGTCATAAAATATTCCGCCTGAAAGAAATGTCAAGCTCGCGTTGCTGGCAGTTCGCCTGGATGCGAAATATTTTGACAAGCGCCGAATGTTGATGGTATAGGTTGCCGTCTTATTGGTCTCTGAAATGCGAACTGAGGTGCCCTAGGCTAGGGTAAAAGGGAAGTGGGTGCGAATCCCACACGGTCCCGCCACTGTAATCGGAAAGCCGGCTTCTGCGGACTTCGCAGGTTGCAAGCTCCCGCCACTCGTTTCAAGTAGAAAAGGGGAAGGCGAGAAGCCAGGCGACGACCCGTAAGTCAGGAAACCTGCCTCTTCGCCCGTTTCAGCCAACTCTTCGCGAGAAAGAGTCCTGAAATGCAATCGGATATCCGCAGCAGTCATTATTTCCAAAAAAAATCCCGACTCAAATTCAGATTTGCATTCTCCGGGACGCACTTCATCGTTTTGGGATGCATTCTGCTTATGCCTTCTGTTGTGGGGACCGGATGCAAAAACCGGCCCCGCGAGAATGCGCAGGATCGGAGTGAAGATTCCGCCGCCGGGATTATGTACATGGACGGGCTCGGCCGGCGCGTCATGGTCCCCAGGCACCCGCTCCGAATCATTTCGCTGGCACCCGACGTGACCGAAACTCTGTATCTGCTCGGCGCGCAGCATCGCCTTATCGGCAACACGACTCAGTGCAGCTGGCCCGAAGAGGCAAAACAAAAACCTAAAATCGGCGATCTCCT
>JBBISO010000078.1:7665-11068 GCA_037441325.1 Acidobacteriota bacterium
AATTATGAAGTTATCCTGGCAGCAAAACCGGATCTCGTCATCTCTTCAACCGCAGGGAATGAGCGCAGCGCAGTGATGAGGCTGGCGAACCTGGGGCTCCCGGTGTATGTGGTGGCGCCCCGCACGGTGCCAAGGATATTCCAATCCGTTGAAGAAATCGGCCGGATTACCGGCTGTGAAGCGCGTGGCGCCCGGCTGGTGGAAGAAATGAAAGCGCGATTGGAGCGGGTGAAACGGCGTATTGAGGATCTGCCCCCGGTGAGCGCGTTTTTCATCACCTGGTTCGATCCTTTGCTGGCGCCGGGAAAAGCCACATTTGAAAACGACGTCCTCGGCCTTGCCGGAGTGACCTCGATAACCGCCGACATTCCCCAATACTATCCCCGATATAGTCTGGAGCAACTGCTCGTTAAGGATCCGGATGCCATCATTACCGTCAAACAGGAAGGGAACCCTCTGCCGGAGCTTGGGAAGATAGCCGGCTGGCGCGACCTGCGGGCCGTCCGGGAAGGCAAGGTATTCATCGTAACGGAATTTCTCCAACATCCCTCGCCGCTATTCGTGAATGGAGTTGAAGAACTGGCGGCAAGGCTTTACCCGGAGCGCTTTCGATGAACCGCCTCTCGGGAAAAAAAATCGTAATGGCAAGCCTTGCATTGCTGGGGGCGTGGCTCATTGCCATGATCGCTTCGCTGAACATCGGCAGTGTTCCCATACCGGTTCAGACCTCGCTTCGGCTTTTGACCGGCTATGTTACGGGCGGCAGCACGGGAGAGGACCCATTGGAATCCGTTCTGTTTTCAGTCCGATTGCCGCGCATACTCTTGGGTTCCCTGGCGGGCGCCGGTCTGGCTGCTGCCGGCACCGCCTTTCAGTCCCTGTTGCGCAATCCGCTGGCGGACCCTTACGTACTGGGTGTTTCCACCGGCGCTTCGATGGGGACGATTCTGTATTCCATTTTTGTCGGCTGGGCGGGATTTTCCATCGCCGGCGGAGGCGCGGTGTATGGCCGCCCTGTTGCGGCCTTTCTGGGAGCAGTATTTGCCATCGGAGTGGTCTATTTGATCGCGGCCGGCGCGGAGCGTGCCGGAGAGAGCTCCCACAGACTGCTGCTTGCGGGCATTGTCCTGGCCTCCTTCCTTTCCTCGATCAACGTTTTTCTCCTTACCAGCACCAATCAGGCGGATTTGCGGGGGATATTCTACTGGCTTATCGGCGATCTGAGCCGGCCGGTGGATGTGTCGATTTATCCGGTCACCGCTCTTGTTCTCGCAGGATTTTTCTTTTTATACCTCTTTTCCCACAGCCTGAATTTGATCGCCATGGGTGAAACAGACGCTGTGATACTAGGCATTGAAGTCGGGCGGGTTAAAACCTGTGTTTATGTCATCGCATCGCTGGTCACCGGGGCAGTAGTGTCAGTGAGCGGTCCGATCGCTTATATCGGACTTATTTGTCCTCACATGGGACGCATGATGTTCGGCAGGGATAACCGCATGCTGTTCCCGACGGTGTTTATTTTCGGAGCTATATTCACGCTCCTCGCCGACACGCTGGCAAGAACCATCCTGTCGCCCGCAGAGCTTCCGGTGGGCATTGTCACCGCCCTGTGCGGCGCGCCCCTTTTCATTTATTTGCTAAGGCGCAAAGGGGGCCAGCCGTGAGCAAAGAAATCGTTATGCTTGAGGCCCGCCGCGTGAGCTTTGACTACCGCCGGCCTATTGTTCGGGATATTTCCTTAAGTCTGGGACCGGGGACGGTCACCGGAATCATCGGCCCCAACGGATCCGGAAAGACGACGGTCCTTCGTCTCCTGGATGGAATCCTGCGCCCGCTCTCCGGACAGGTTCTTCTTGGCGGGGATCGTCCTCTTTCCGGTTTGAGCCGCAAGGAAATCGCGCGCCATATCGCTATGGTCCCTCAAAACGGAGGCGTTTATTACTATCAGACGGTCTTTCATTTCGCCATCCAGGGGAGGTCGCCGCACCTTTCCCTTTTGGGATTTGAAAGCGCCCGGGACGAAAACATCACCCTTGAAGCTCTCGAAATGACTCAGTTGGCCGGCTACCTGAACCACCGGGTCTCGGAGATATCCGGAGGCGAAAAACAACGTCTTCTCCTCGCTCGAGCTCTGGCGCAACAAACCGAGATTCTGCTTTTAGACGAATTCACAGCCAATCTGGATATCAACTATCAGGTGGAGCTCATGCGCCTGGTCCGGCGAATTACCCGGGAAAAAAATCTCGCGACGCTGGTGGTATCCCATGAGATCAATCTTTTAGGAACTTTCTGCGATCGGATCATACTCATGGGCCAAGGAAGGATCTGCCATCAAGGAAATGTACAGGAAGTTTTAACGCAGGAACACCTGAAACCAATTTTTGGGATGGACTTCGCGATACGGCAATTGCCCGGGGGAAAAGTGGAAGTTCTTCCCGTCATCAATAAGGATTCAAACCATGAGAATTAATCGTTTGCTTAAACTGCTGGTCGCCTTCACGGCATTCAGTCTTATTACCGCCTTTCCACCGAGCCTCCACTGGGCATTCCCTTCCGAGCAATCCTCCGAGGCCACCTACAAAATATCCAAAATATCCGGGGAGATTGTCGATCCCAGCGGAGCTTCGTTGCCTCGCACTTTGGTTGAGGTTCGTGACGAACAAGGAAAGCTGGTCGCGGCCACACAAACTAACGGGCGGGGGCAGTATACCTTCGATCTGCCGCCCGGGACATACAAGCTATCGGCAACGCTGGCGGGATTCGCCGCTCTCAAAGACCACAGGATGCAGGTGCCTCAGGAAATCTCTCCGGCTAAGCTGACGCTTCCGATCTCGCCGCCCCAGGAACAGATTGTGGTAACAGCGACGAAAACGGAAACCCCTCTGTCGCAGATCGGAAGCAGCGTCACCGTAATCTCCGGCGAGGAAATGTCATCGAGAGGAATGTTTTCCGTATCCGATGCCCTGCGCGAAATAGCAGGCATTTCCCTGGTGCAAAGCGGCGGTGTCGGCAAAATCACTTCATTGTTTATGCGCGGCGGCGAATCCGACTATGCCAAGATTCTCATCGATGGGATCCCGATGAACGAACCCGGAGGCAGCTATAACTTTGCGAATCTCTCCACCTCAAGCATCGACCGCATCGAAGTGGTGCGGGGGCCGCAAAGCGCGCTGTTCGGATCGGACGCCATCGCCGGAGTCATCCAAATATTTACCAAACGCGGAAAGAGCGAGGGCCTGTCGCCCAAACCCTCCATGGCGCTCGAAGGCGGCAGCCATTCGACTTTCCGATATGGCGGCGGCCTGGAGGGAAGCAACGATCGAATGGATTATTCCGTTTCATTTTCGCGCCTGGACACCGATAATAACGTCACCTATGAACGGGACGGCAAAACCCTGAAACT
>JBBISO010000079.1:0-10987 GCA_037441325.1 Acidobacteriota bacterium
GCGAGGCGTCGCAGACGGGTGTGGATCCAAGGCGCGCGACATGTGGGGCGGGTCTGGACCCGCCCAGGACGGCTCTGGAGAGCCGTCCTCACGGGCAGCGAAACGCAACCGTCATGCCAGGATGCGCCGTCCCAGCAAAAATCTTGTGAGAAATGCGGACTAAATGCTCGCTTCGGATAGCTCCAATTTTGGAGTCCGGAGTAAATGCTTGTGGGAAAGAATTATGGCGAATAACATGAAAACGGTTTTATTGTTGGGCTTGCTGACCGGCCTCATTCTTTTCGTAGGAAGTTTTTGGGGCCAAGAGGGGCTGACGATTGCTTTGATAATGTCGGTCGCCATGAATTTCGTCAGCTATTTTTTTTCGGACAAGATCGCCCTAAGCCTGTACCGGGCGCAGGCAGTGACTCGGGAACAGGCGCCCGAGCTTTTCCGCATCGTGGAGTTCCTGTGCAGCCGCGCCGGCATTCCACTGCCGAAGATTTTCCTGATCCCGAACGACTCGCCGAATGCTTTCGCAACCGGGCGCGACCCGAAGCACGCCTCGATCGCGGTCACCCACGGAGCTTTGCGCCTCTTAAATCAAGATGAATTGGCCGGCGTTATGGCCCATGAGATTTCGCACATCAAGAACCGGGACATCCTGATCAGCAGCGTCGCTGCCACCCTTGCCGGAATGATTATGTGGATCGCTAACATGGCGCGCTTCGCCGCCTTTTTTGGCGGCGGGCGGGACCGCGATGAAGGAGGCGGAGGAGCGCTCGCCGGCCTGGTCACAATCATTGTGGCGCCCATCGCCGCCATCCTGATTCAGATGTGGATTTCGCGCACCCGCGAATATCAGGCCGACGCGAGCGGAGCGGGCATTGCCGGCGGCCCGCATGGATTGGCTTCCGCCCTGCAGAAGCTGGAAAACTATTCCAAGCGCATCCCTATGGAAGCGTCCCCGAGTACCGCCCACATGTTTATTATGCATCCGTTTTCCGGCGGCACTCTGATGAGTCTTTTCAGCACTCATCCTGCGACTCAAAAGCGCATCGCGCGCCTTTTGGGCCGCAGGGTGATTTGATTCGGGACCGACGATTCCATATTCGAAGCCGGCTTGAAAACAAGCTTGACTGCCTGAAGCTTGAATTTCGAATTTGCAGGAAGAAAAAATGGAAAATTCTGAACGCCCGGATTTTCAAGTGATAGATAAAAGACATTTTGCAAATCTTGACAATATCGACATGGAAGCACCCGTCGAAGAAAAGCCGCGTTACCCGAGCTTTGTGGAGGAATTGATGGCGCGGATGGCGGAGATGGAACGTAGATTCGAGGAAAGGAAAAAACAGATCGACGAGGAGATCTCGCGCGCCAGAACCAGGCTGGAAGCCGATTTTGAACGCAGGCTCGCGCTGGAAAAGCATAAGATCCTCCTCCCCTTTCTCGAAGTCCTCGACAACCTCCAGCGGGCGATAGACGTGGGATCAAAAGCCGGGACGGTGGAAAACCTGCTGGAAGGGGTGCAGATGACCGCGGACCTGTTTCGATCCAAGCTCCTATCCCTGGGAGTGGAACCTATCCAGGTCTTGAATCAGCCTTTCGATCCCAACTGGGGACAGGCGGTGGGCACGGTTGAAGTCGACGACCCAAGCCTCGACGGGATTGTAGCGGAAGAAGTCCAGCCCGGATATACCATGAACGGCCGGTTGCTGCGGCCGGCCAGAGTGCGGGTCGGCCATTCCGATTGATGATCGGGAAAAACAATTGCTGAGAACATAAAATTCGCCGCCGTTTTCCCAAGCGGCCAGATATCCTTGCCTCTCAATTAGAACTGCATTGATCGTCAATATCACCTGTTCTCCCACCCCCGTTACATCCCATCAATTATACGGGGAAGTGCTGAGATAGAGAGGATTTCTCAACCCATTTGGTCGCGCACGTCGGCGGCCAATATGTTTTCGCCTTGTTTGCCCGGGCAACTGAGCCATTGCCCCATTATCATTCCTCGTTGAGTTTATCCCGCCCGTGGTAGTATATTTTCGCCCTGGATAAGGGGCCCGCTTTTCAAATGTCGATCAAGGTACTGACCAAGAACATGCATGTCCCCAACCTTCAAGACATCGCCGTCGCTGAATCGCTGGGCGCGTATCGGGGCTTGGCCAAAGCCTTGCGCGAATACGAGCCCGACCAGGTGATTGACGCCGTCAAAAAATCGGGTCTGCGGGGTCGCGGCGGGGCCGGGTTTCCGACGGGTTTGAAATGGGGATTTGTGCCGAAAAACGGCGGCAAGCCGGTTTATCTTTGCGTCAACGCCGATGAGGGCGAACCGGGGACTTTCAAGGACCGGCTGATCATCGAAAAGGATCCGCACCAGCTTATTGAAGGTGCCGTCATTTCCGCCTACGCGCTGGAATGCCACCTGGCCTTCATATACATCCGCGGCGAATTTTATTACGGCGCAGATGTCCTGAACCAAGCGATAGGGCAGGCCTGCGAAAGAGGATACCTCGGGAAGAATATCCTGGGCTCAGGATTTGATTTGGAGCTGATGGTCCACCGCGGAGCGGGCGCCTACATCTGCGGCGAGGAAACGGCGCTGCTGGAATCCCTGGAAGGGAAGCGCGGCCATCCGCGGCTGAAACCGCCGTTCCCTGCCGCCGTCGGACTTTATGGCGCTCCAACCGTAATCAATAATGTCGAAACGTTGGCCAACGTCCCCCACATCATAAACAACGGCCCCGAGTGGTATGCTGCTATCGGCTTGGAGCGCAATTCGGGAACCCGCCTTTTCGGCGTCAGCGGTCACGTCAAAAAACGCGGCGTTTACGAGCTTCCCATGGGAACTCCGTTGCGTGAGCTAATCTATGATCACTGCGGCGGGATGCGCGACGGCAGGAAGCTCAAAGCCGTTGTGCCCGGAGGGTCGTCGGTGCCCGTGTTAGCCGCGGACCAGGTCGACGTTCGCCTGGATTTCGACTCCGTCGCCCAAGCCGGCAGCATGCTTGGTTCGGCGGGCGTTATCGTAATGGATGAATCAACCTGTATGGTGAAAGCGGCCCGCAGAATCGCCAGGTTTTACGCCGAGGAATCCTGCGGCCAATGTACTCAGTGCCGCGAAGGCACCGAGTGGCTCTATCAAATCCTGAGCAGGCTGGAAAACGGCCGCGGCAGACGCGGCGAGATCGAGCTCATGCTCGACATTTGCGCCGTCATGAAGGGGCGCACTATTTGCCCGCTTTCGGACGCGGCAGCGATGCCCATCGAGAGCTATATTCAGAAATTCTACGATGAGTTCGCGTCCCACATCCGGGAGCAGCGCTGCGTCGTTGCATGAGACGAATACTCCCGGCCGCTGCCGCTCCAGAAGCTCCCGCAGCCTTCAAATCATAGAGATACCGAGGTTTCCAAGAGTGAATCGCCGATCCTTCTCAAAGTTATCCCGTGGGTTTAAGATTCAATTATGAGAGAACGAGAAGCAGTGGTTGCTGGACAGTTTTACCCGGCGGATCCGAAAGTGCTCCGCCGGGCCATCGGATCGTTCCTCGATCAACCCGAAACGACCCTGGAAGCAAAGGCAGTCGTCGTGCCGCACGCGGGATACGTGTATTCAGGCTCGGTCGCCGGAAAAGTTTTTTCTTCGGTGCGCCTGCCAAAACGGATGATCCTTCTGGGTCCCAATCATACCGGCAGGGGGACAGCGCTGGCGCTTTCGTCGGAAGGATTTTGGCGGACTCCCTTGGGAGCCGTGGCCGTTGATGGCGAAATCAACCGGAAGCTGTTGGCAGAATGCTCTGAACTACGGGAGGACATGTCCGCGCATCTGAACGAACACTCATTAGAAGTGCAGATTCCATTTATTCAGGCGCTTCAGTCTGATTTTCGCTTTTCCGCGATCTGCGTCCGCACGGAAGACTATTCAACGCTTGAAAATCTGGGGCACGGGATGGCGCGCGCGATTCAATCCTTGAGTGAACCTGTTCTCCTCATAGCAAGTTCCGACATGACGCACTACGAATCGGCTGCGGCCGCAGCCGAGCAGGACCGACTTGCAATTGACCGGATATTGGAAGTCGATCCGATGGGGCTGCACCGGGTGGTCATGGAAAGAGATATCAGCATGTGCGGTTTTGCTCCGACCGTGGCAGTGCTTGTCGCCTGCCGAGACCTTGGAGCTTTGGCAGGCCGGCTGATACGCTACACCAATTCCGGAGAAACGAGCGGCGATTATCATCGAGTCGTCGGCTACGCAGGCATCGCCATAACGTAATGACGATTTGCGATTGGAAACAAACATCCCGCTGATTCATTCCACGCTCCGGATGCTCAAACCGCCGCCCAAATTCCGATGCAATGCGTTTCCAATCGTCAATCGTCGTTGGTCATTCGTATCATCCGGTGCGCATAGCAGATTGCCACGGCGAGAGCGTCGGCGGCATCATCGGGTGATGGAATCTCCGGAAGGGAAAGCAGCAAACGCACCATCGTTTGGATCTGCCCTTTTTCGGCGCGTCCGTATCCCACAACGGCGTTTTTAACCTCCAGGGGTGAATACTCAAAAACGGGCATCCCCCTCTGCGCCGCGACTAACAAAGCAATCCCTCTGGCATGGCCCAGCCTGAGCGCCGACTGCACGTTGGCGGCGTGAAACACCTCCTCAATAGCCATGACGTCCGCCCTTTCCTGCGAGAGGATTTTATTTAGTTCCGTGTATATCTTAAGGAGACGGTGGGGGAAAGGTAGGCGCGTTTGCGTTCTTATCGCTCCGAAAAGGACCGGCACATGCTTGGAGCCATCGGTTTCGATGATGCCGTAACCCGTGGACCCGCTTCCGGGATCAATACCCAGTATCCGCATCGCGGCGCCGCTTTATGAGGCTTCCTTAAACTCCGACTCATCGATGTCGAAATTCGCCCAGACGTTCTGAATGTCCTCATGGTCTTCGAGCGCTTCCATGAGCTTCAGCATACTCTGGGCGTTCTTGCCTTCAAGTTTGACGTAATTTTGAGGCACCAGGGAGATCTCGGCCGCGGCTGTGGCTATTTTTGCTGCATCCAGAGCGGCACGAATGGCGTCGAAATTCTCCGGCGCCGCCAGGATTTCAAAGTTGCTTCCGTCCTCGCGCATATCGTCGGCGCCGGCGCCCAGCGCGATCTCCAGCAGGCTTTCCTCATCGGCCGCAGCCTTTTCCACAACGAAGTAACTTTTGCGCTCAAACATCCAGCCGACGCAGCCTGCTTCACCCAAGTTCCCGCCGCTTTTCGACAGAATATGCCGGAGTTCGGCAACGGTACGGTTCCTGTTGTCCGTGAGGGTGTGCATGTAAATCGCGACTCCCCCGGGCCCATATCCCTCGTAATTTACGTCTTCGTAAGAAACGCCGGGAAGCTCGCCTGTACCGCGCATAATCGCCCGCTTGATATTTTCGGCGGGCATGTTGTTTGCTTTGGCGTTGGCGACGGCAAGACGCAGCCTCGGATTGCTGTCCGGATCGCCCCCGCCAATACGCGCAGCCGCGGTCATTTCCCTGATTAGGCGCGTAAATATTCGGCCGCGCTTGGAATCGGCAGCCGCTTTCTTATGCTTAATGGAATGCCACTTGGAGTGACCCGACATAAAATGACTCCTTTGCCCACAGCGTGAATCATTTTATCATAGCTAGCCTTATACCATAGGATCTTCTGGGTTGCAGGCGATGGAATTCAGGCGGCCGGATAGGCTGCCATGCGATTATTTCTGCGGCCTGAATTTTTTATCAGATTCTCTTTCGAAAGCGTTTTTCCTATGACTCAAGACGAAGTGCTCGATATGTTCATGCGGTCGGAGGCGTTGCTGGAAGGCCATTTCCGGCTTTCCTCGGGTTTGCACAGCAGCCGCTATTTGCAGTGCGCTCTCGTTCTCCAGCATCCCCGGCAGGCCGCGCTGCTGGGGATAGCCCTGGCCGAGCATCTCGGCAGGCTGAACGGACCGCCGGATTTTGTCATCGCCCCCGCGCTGGGCGGCATTCTTGTGGCTCATGAGGTTGCGCGCGCAGCGGGAGTGCGCGGATTGTTTGCGGAACGTCAGGAAGGCGTGCTGATGTTGCGGAGAGGGTTCCGGATCAGGCCAGGTGAAAAGTGTTATGTAGTCGAGGATGTCCTGACGACCGGCGGGTCGACTCGCGAAACCATGCAAGTCGTAACCCGGGAGGGCGGAACCGTAATAGCCGCCGGTTGCTTGATTGACCGCAGCGGCGGCAGGACGGATCTGGGAGTTCCCGGAGCTGCCCTTGCCATCCTCGACATCCCTTCTTTTCCGCCGGATGAATGCCCGCTATGCAAAGCAGGAAGCCAGGCGATCAAACCCGGCAGCCGATGACAGCCAAGAAGAATATCCGGCTGATCCTGGCATTTGAAGGATCAGCCTATCACGGCTGGCAAAGTCAGAGCGGCGTGCCGACGATTCAGGGTTTATTGTCGGAAGCAATCGCGCGGATCACCGGCGAGCGTGTGACTCTCGCGGGCAGCGGCAGGACCGATGCCGGCACGCACGCGCGGCGGCTGGTCGCAAATTTTCTGACTTCCTCGCCGATTCCTCCGGCGCAGCTTGCCTTCGCCCTCAACAGCATGCTTCCGCGCGACTTGCGCGTATTGTCCGCGCGCCGGGCGCCGCTCGCCTTCCACGCGCGGCGCGATGCTTTTTCCAAGGTTTATCGGTATCAAATTTACCTCGGGCCGGTAATGATGCCTCACCTGGCGCGCGAGTATTATCATTATCCGCGCGCAATTGACATCGCCAGAATGATGCGGGCGGCGCGCTTGTTTGAAGGCGAACATGATTTTGCCTCTTTCGCGAAGAAGTCTTCCCTGCCTTCGGGCACTGTGCGACGCATCATCCGGTGTGAATTGAAGAAACAGGGTTATCGCCTGCATTTAACGGTCGAAGGAAGCGGATTCCTCCATCACATGGTTCGCAATATGGCCGGAACCCTTCTGGAGGTCGGAAAGGGATCCATGAGCTTCGAGGAGTTTCTGGACCTTTTCGTCAAACGGGACCGCAAATTGGCAGGCTTTACCGCGCCTGCGCACGGCCTGGTACTGATGAAAGTTCGCTACTGAGCGTGCGGTTGAATTCTGCTATTATTCCCATTTGGAGAACGCCCGTATGGAGCTAAAAGGCTTCGCCGAACCCGGAAGCCAGGAAGCCGGTCTTTTAAAGCTCATAGATCAAGACCGGCTGCCCCAGCATGTGGCCGTGATCATGGACGGCAACGGCCGCTGGGCCCGCATGCGCAAACTGCCCCGAGTCGCGGGGCATCGCGCAGGAATCGAGTCCGTGCGCGAAATTGTGGAGAGTTCCGCCCGGCTCGGACTGCAGGTGCTTACTCTATATGCCTTCTCGACCGAGAACTGGAAGCGACCGCTAAAAGAAGTCCATACGCTGATGACCTTGCTGAAAGAACACGTTCGCCGGGAGGCGGAAAATTTTGGCAGGAACAATATCAAATTTCGGGCTATCGGGCGAATTCAGGGGCTCGATGAATCTGTGCGCAACGAGTTGCGCCGCGCGATGCATCTGACCAGGAGCAATACCGGCATGCTTCTCAATGTCGCCCTGAACTATAGCGGGCGCGCAGAATTGGTTGATACTTTCAACCGGCTATTTCGGGAATGCAAGCAGAATGGAAACAAAACCCCGATCAGCGAGGAGCTGATTTCCCGATCCCTCTACACATCCGGATTGCCGGATCCGGATCTGCTGATTCGGACCAGCGGAGAGATGCGCATCAGCAACTTCCTGCTCTGGCAGATCGCCTACTCCGAAATCTACATAACAACAACACTCTGGCCCGATTTCCGGCGCAAACACTTGCTCGAGGCCATCTTCGAATATCAACAGCGCGACCGGCGCTACGGCGGAATCTAAAAGCAGTGGCTACCTTCGCACCTCTCACAAGATTTCTGCTGCGGCGGAACATCCGGCATGTCTGCGTTGCGCCCTATCGATATGTCCGGAGGGCAACGGTGGCCGAGCGTTATGGGGTACAGACAACTTGTTAAACACTAGCCCGCATTTCTCACAAGGTTTCGTAGCGAGGCGTCGCAGACGGGTGTGGATCCAAGGCGCGCGACATGTGGGGCGGGTCTCCAGAGCCGTCCTCACGGGCCGCGAAATGCAACAGTCATGCCCGGATGTGCCGCCCCAGTAAAAATCTTGAGAGAAATGCGGACTAGCCATTAAAGAGGAAAGATGGCGCGGATCATTTCAGGAAGTGTGCTCATTATTCTTGCGGTGCTGGCAGTAATATATGCAACTCCCGACTATTTCCTGCTCGGCATAGGACTGATAGGAACCGCCTGCTTGTATGAATATTTCGCCCTTACCCGGGCGATGGGGATTCGAGTTCAACCATGGTTCGCTTACATTGCCTTTTGGGTTTTGTTGATCGGTTTTCGTTACCGGACATTGCCGATCGCCGTTATCTTAGGAATGGTACTGATGGCCGCGATTCTTTCGGCCCTATGGCGGCCCAAGCAATCGGTTCGAGATCGCATATTTGCTCTGATGGCGGAAGTATTGGGAATTATGTACTTTGTATTGTTTTTATATCCCGCCATACCGGTTCGCTATGATTTCGGCGACCAAACCAGCCTGCATTGGACGCTGCTGTTGTTGATCGTGATATGGGCAGCCGATATCGCTGCGTTCGCGGCCGGCAAAACTCTTGGGAAAACTCCCTTCGCACCCATATTGAGCCCTCACAAGACCGTTGAAGGAGCCATCGGAGGATTGCTGGCTGCCGTGGGAATCGCGATAGGGGCGCAGCATTTTCTTTTCGCGGATCTGCCGCTTCGCCACACAATCGCGGTTTCCATTTTATTGGGAATCTTCGGCCAGCTGGGAGATCTTGCGGAATCCATGCTGAAGAGGGCCGCAGCAACCAAGGACAGCTCCCGTTTAATTCCGGGACACGGCGGGGTACTGGACCGCATGGACAGCCTTCTCTTTGCCTTCCCCGTCCTATACTTTTACCTCTCCCTGCTGTACAAATAAGGAGCGCCGCAATCCCTGAATCGTCCGTAAGTATAACAAGGCCCTCACCTGCCGGCAATTTCGGGGATTGCGCAGCCTGTCCCCCTATTTGTAGAATAATTTATTTGCAGGTTGGCCAGCGATGAAAGTTATTTCGCTTCTTGGCTCCACCGGATCCATCGGCACCAACACACTCCGGGTAACTTCCAGTATGCCCGAGCAATTCCGCGTAGCGGGGCTCAGCGGCGGCAGAAATGTTCCGCTGCTGGCAAGCCAGATCGAACAGGCGTGTCCCGAAATAGCGTCCTGTGGAGATGGCCGCACATCCGCCGAACTGCAAAGCCTCCTGCGGCAGCGCGGCTATCGCATGGCGCAAACCCGGTTCGTTCACGGCACGGAAGGCCATATTGAGGTTTCCTGCCACCCCGAGTCTTCATTTGTGTTGTCGGCCATTTCCGGGGCCGCCGGCCTTCTCCCTACTTATTACGCGCTGGAAAAAGGGAAAAACATCGCGCTCGCGAACAAAGAGACTTTGGTAATGGCGGGCGAATTGATCATGCGCGCGTCACGGAAAAATAAGGCCGAGATTCTCCCTGTCGACAGTGAACATAATGCGATTCACCAGTGCCTTCGCGGAGGCCGTCCGGCGGAGGTGCGGCGCCTAATACTGACTGCGTCCGGAGGCCCGTTCCGGGAGACGCCCAAGGAGAAGTTCTCCTCGGTAACGCCGGAGCAAGCCCTGAATCATCCCACCTGGAGCATGGGGCGAAAAATCACGATCGATTCCGCCACCCTGATGAATAAAGGGCTCGAGGTCATCGAAGCTTCTTGGCTGTTCGGTGTCCCGCCGGATAAAATCGACATTGCCGTGCACCCGCAGAGCATTGTGCATTCCATGGTCGAATTCTCCGACGGCTCAATTCTGGCGCAATTGGGAGTGACGGACATGCGTCTCGCCATCCAGTACGCGCTGACATATCCTGAGCGATGGCAGTCCCCGCTCACCTCGCTGAACATCTTTCAAATGCCCAAGCTGGAGTTCCTCGAGCCCGACCGGGATAAGTTCCCCTGCCTTGGACTGGCCTATCAGGCGTTGCGAACCGGAGGCACGGCGCCCGCCGTCCTCAATGCAGCTAACGAAGTGGCGGTGGAAGCGTTTTTGGGCGACCGCGTTGCATTCCACGAGATTGCACAGATTATCAAGTCGGCTATGGACGCTCACCAGCCCCAAGCAGCTTCCGATCTGGAAACGGTTCTTAAGGCAGATGCATGGGCAAGAGAGGAGGCCCGCGCGCTCAGCCGAATCAAAATGCGGAGCGCTTCGCGCGGTTGAATAACAGGGCTTAAGCCCCCGAGCCCATCTGTTTTAGATACCTGGGCCATTGCCGCATTTCTCCTTTCAAATCCGCGTCCTATTAAGTTCACATCTACTGTTGAGCCTTATCCATCTTTAGGGCATCATAATGGAGGATCATTGGGGGGAATCATACATTGATACCTGCTATTCTGAGTCATCCATTGACACTTACTATTCTGGGTTTTGTCGTTGTGCTGGGCATCACGATCACAGTCCATGAAATCGGCCATTTTGCCATGGCTAAGCTGCTCAAAATCCGGGTTCTGGTTTTTTCTTTCGGCTTTGGCCCGAAGCTTGTCGGTTTTACGCGCGGCGGAACGGAATACCGTTTGAGTCCTATTCCGCTGGGCGGTTATGTCAAAATGGCCGGTGAGAGTTATGATGATGGGCGCAAGGGGGCTCCGGACGAGTTCCTATCCCACTCGAAGCTGCACCGTTTCCTTGTTGCGGTCGCCGGGCCTTTGATGAACATCCTTCTAGCCATTGTCATTGTCGCCATCTCTTACATGCAGGGGATGACTGTCCCGAGATATCCCAAAGAGCCCGCAGTTGTGGGACCCGTGGCGGCGAATTCGATCGCGAAACGCGCCGGATTGGAAACGGGTGATTTGATCATTTCCGTAAATAAAAACCCAA
>JBBISO010000080.1:0-1747 GCA_037441325.1 Acidobacteriota bacterium
TATGGAATCACAGGGAAGTGGCGGCGGCCGTCCAGGACTTCATTTCAATTTCGGAACTCGCGGAAAGCGCAGCTCTCGCCGCCCATGCCGAACCGGATAATCTTACCATTCAGGAGGAGATTATGATCGGCAAGGCGAGAGACGCCTATCTCGCGCTGAGGCCGCTCCCATGTTCTTCATGCCGCGGCTGCATGCCCTGTCCCGAAGAAATCGATGTGCCGAGGATTTTCGAGCGGTACAACGATGTTTTTATGTATGGAGATTTGGAAACGGCGCGGTTGCTTTATATAAACGAGGGGCACCGCGCCGATTTTTGCACCGAATGCGGTGCCTGCGAAAAAACCTGCGCCAAGCGCCTCCCGGTCATCGAGTGGCTGAAAAAAGCCCGGCGGCTTTTCGCGGGCCCCGCAATTCCAGCGTATCCTCGGAAAAGGTTCTCTGCCGCCGATGCGCGGAGGGCGCGGAGTCCGCAGGCAAAATAATCCGGATGGGGCTTGCGGCGAACCTCTGGGTTTTCCTGGCCTCGGCGGTGCGCTTCCAGACCGCACCATGTTGTATGCTGCTTACTCGTTATCGATGGATTCCCGGAATTTGCAGTTTTCATTGTTGCAGAGGCGGACGGCTCCGGCCCGCTTGGTAATTTTCAATACCGTAAACGGCGCCTGGCATAGGGGACAAGGATCCGGCAAAGGCTTGTTCCAAAGCACGAAATCGCACTCAGGGTAGCTGGAGCAGCCGTAAAATGTCTTCCCCCGGCGGGATTTCCGTTCCACGATTTCACCGGCGCAGCCGGCCCTTCCGCAACGGACGCCCGTGGTTTTAGGTTTGATATATTTGCAATCCGGATAATCGCTGCAGGCCGTATATTCCCCGTAACGGCCATGCTTGATGGCAAGCTTCCTTCCGCATAACGGACACTCCTCTTCAAGCGGAATGTCGTGTCTTGGAGTCAAATCCTGAGCCGATTTTGTGATTTTTTTCGTATTGCGGCATTCAGGATAGCCTGAGCAGGCCATAAATTCACCGAATCGGCCGCGTTTCAAAACCATCGGCCGGCCGCACTTCGCGCATTGGATTTCTTCCTGCCCGGACTGCGGCGGTTCTTCGGGATCGCCGGCTTTCGGAATCTCTCGCGTATTTCTGCATTTGGGGTAAGATGCGCACGCCATGAATCGGCCGAATTTGCCCCATTTGATGACCATCTTGCCGCCGCATTTTTCGCAGGCGATATCTGTTTCAATGGCTTCGGTTTTGATATCCCGCATCCTCTTTTCGGCGATTTCCAGCTTTTTGGAGAAACGTTCATAGAAATCACTTATGGTTTGTTTCCAGGATTCTCGTCCGGATTCGATCCGGTCAAGATGATGTTCCATGCGGGCCGTGTATTCATATTCAAAGATCTCCTGGAAACTGGATACAAGAAGCTCCAGGACGATCTCGCCAATTTCCGTGGGGAAAAACTTTCCATCGTGTTTGTCGACATATTCCCGGTCCTGAATGGTGCTTAGAATGGTGGCATAGGTACTTGGTCGTCCGATTCCTTTAGCCTCGAGTGCTTTTACGAGACCGGCTTCGTTATAGCGCGGCGGCGGCTGGGTGAAATGTTGCGCCGGCAGGAGTTCTTTCACCGCTAAAATTTCGCCTTCGCTCATTTCAGGCAAGGCCTCTTCTTCCTCCAGGCCGTCTCGCTGGTTTTCTTCGGATTTCGACTCCTGATAAACCGCAAGGAATCCGCTGAACTTAGCTA
>JBBISO010000080.1:1757-10978 GCA_037441325.1 Acidobacteriota bacterium
GGCTCTGAATTCCACTCTTCCCGCGGTGATTTTCACATCCGTCTGATCAAAGACCGCCGGATTCATTTGGGAAGCGACAAATCGATTCCAAACCAGGGAGTACAGTTTCCACAGATCCGGTTCCAGCTCATTTCTGAGGCTTTCGGGCGTTCGTTCCACAGAGGTCGGCCGTATGGCTTCGTGAGCTTCCTGTGCGGTCTTTTTGGATTTGTAATACACCGGGTGATGGGGGAGGTAAAATTCCCCGAATTCGCGGCGGATCAAAGCTCGCACTTCATGCAGAGCGTTTTCGGCGACCCGGGTGGAATCCGTGCGCATGTAAGTTATTAATCCAACAGAGCCTTCACGGCCGATTTCTAACCCTTCGTAAAGCCTCTGGGCTAGAACCATTGTCCGCTTAACGGAAAACCCCAGTTTTTTGGCTGCTTCCTGCTGCAGCTTGCTCGTGACAAATGGCGGAACAGGATACTTCTTCTTCTCCCTCCGGTGAATCTCCTTCACGACGAATGGAACCCGCTTCAGTTCGTCCGCGATTTGATGAGCGGTCTCACCGTCGGCAATATCCCATTTTTTCCCATCCAGAAGCCGGGCCCAGGCTTTGAATTCGGGAGGCGATTTCGCGGCCAGGCGGGCGGCGAGAGTCCAGTACTCCTCGGATTTAAAGGCCCGGATCTCATGCTCTCTTTCGACGATCATCCGGAGGGCAACTGTCTGCACCCTGCCGGCCGACAGTCCGCGGCGCACTTTATCCCAAAGGAGCGGGCTTATTTTGTACCCGACCAGTCGATCCAGGATGCGCCGCGTCAGCTGGGCGTCCACTTTGTTTTGATTGATGCGCCCGGGCTTCTTGAATGCTTCCTGGATGGCGTTTTTGGTGATCTCGTGGAAGAGAACCCGGTAAATGTTTCGGGACTTGGCTGATAATTCCTCAGCGAGGTGATGGCAGATCGCTTCACCCTCGCGGTCCGGATCAGCCGCCAGGTATATGTCTCGAACGCCTTTGGCAGCCGCCCGCAACTCCTTCACCACTCTTGCCTTGGAGGGAATTATCGCGTAGTGCGGCTTGAAGTCGTCGTCCACATCCACGCCGAGCTTGCTTTTAGGCAAATCTTTGATATGGCCGACGGAGGCTTTGACCGCATAGCGGCTGCCAAGGTACTTGCCGATTGTTTTCGCCTTGGCTGGTGATTCAACGACAACCAGTGACTTATCCATAGGACCGCGCAAACTATACCATGCGTGGCAAGATTCCAAGCAAAATTAGCGCACGTCCATCGGATCGCTGCTTTTCCGTTTCTTCACTTTACAGCTTTGTGAATTCGGACGTAGAGGTTTCCAGGCAGCTGGCGAATCCAGCCGCGCATTTCAAGATTCAGCAGCATATCGCTCAATTCTGAAATACCGAGGCTGCTGCTGCAATAGACCTTGTCAAATTGTGTTGCTTCATCCGGTTTGAGCAGTTCTAAAAGTCGGGCTTCCTCCTGCGATAAGAGTCCCAGTTCGGGTTTTGGGCACGGCCGGGAGTCCTCGCGTATCAGTATGTCGCGGCGGAGATCCGGCGGCAATTCTTCGACCACATCACGCCATGACTGGATCAGTTTTGCTCCCTGTTTTATCAGAAAATTCGGTCCGAAGCTCTGAGGAGAAGATATGTTTCCCGGCATGGCAAAAACCTCGCGGTTCTGCTCCATGGCCAATCTCGCTGTGATCAGGGATCCGCTGTATTCGCCGGCCTCGACGATGATGGTTCCCAAAGCCAGGCCGCTGATGATTCGGTTTCTTACGGGAAAGTTCTGCGGCGACGGGGAAGTGCCTGGAATGAATTCGGATAGAAGCAGCCCATTTTCCAGAATTCTTCGGGTGAGCTGGCGGTGCTCCCGCGGGTAAACGACGTCAATGCCGCAGCCCAGAACCGCGATGGTTTTTCCATTCCCTTCCAGGCAGCCGCGGTGCGCCGCAGCGTCAATCCCTCGGGCCAGGCCGCTGATGATGCCGATTCTTCTGGCGGCCAGGTCGGCTGCGATCCCTTGCGCCATTTGAAGACCATATAAGGTCGGCCTTCTTGTCCCCACGATCGCCACGCAAGGGTTCTCCAGAATATCCAGCCGGCCGCGGGCATATAGGACAAGGGGCGGATCGAAAATTTCTTCCAATAATCGCGGATAACCCGAGTATCCCCGTACCAGAAATTGACATCCTTCCCGAATCCCCCAATCATAAATCTCTGCCGCAATCGCCCGATAGCCCCGGGATCGCAGCAAAGGGAGGGCTTCGGCGGGAACTCCCAATGATTCCAGAGGTTTCTCGCCCGCCAAAAATAAGTCGGAAATGTCGGGGAATGCCTTCCAGATCCGGTTTTGAGCGAGATGCCCCACGCCGGGCAGCAATGTCAACTCAATGGCATCTTTAATTGTGGAATCACTCAGGGTCTGCATGCCGGATTTAGGAAATTAAATTCAGAATTCGGGATATAATCCGCCGGAATTACTGTTTCGCGAGGCGGAGGATTATTTCGCAGAATTTTATGAATACTGGATAATCGTTTTTGAAGTGGAATCAAATAATGAAGATTCGAATTTCTCTTGTTCACTATCTTAATTCCGCCCCTTTGGGCTGGGCTTTTCTCCATGGCCCCTTTCGCGACCGGTTTGAGGTAGTTCCTTCATCGCCCGCCATGTGCGCCGATCAGTTGGCGAGAGGAGAAGTGGAAATCGGCCTGATCCCAAGCATCGAGTACCAGCGCATACCGGATCTGCGGATTATTCCGGAGGTGGCAATCGCTTCATCGGCGGAGATCCGGAGCCTTTTGCTGGTCAGACCAAAAGGAAGGCAAGACCTCAACTCTGTGGCATTGGATACGAGTTCCCGAACGACGGTGGCGCTGACCAAAATATTATTGCAAGTCAAGATGGGCCTTCATCCGGAATATGTCCCCATGCCGCCTGACCTGGCGGAGATGTTAAGGCGTTGTGACGCGGCGCTTATTATCGGGGATGCGGCCTTGCAGATACGGCCTGATGATTACGACAGTTTCGATCTGGCAAACGAATGGTTCCAGTGGCAGCAAAAGCCATTTGTTTGCGCTTTTTGGGCATGCCGCAATAGCTGCGAGTATCCCGATGACTTGAAGGCTGTATTCCATGAGGCCAAGGAATGGGGTTTGAAGAGACGGGAAGAGATTGCCCAAGAATACTCCCGGCTTCTGGACTTGCCGGCATCGTTTCTTGAGAGTTATCTGACGAAAAACATTGACTATGACCTGAGCGCCCGCCACATCGAAGGATTGCAGAGGTATTATCAGCTTGCGTGCCAGGAAAAACTGATACCTGAGCCGCAGCCGCTGCGGTTTGTTTGAAGGGCAATTGGTACCTGGTTATACTGTCCCCGCTCAGCTTTCGAGCTCGATGTTCCAGTAGAAGTAATCGCGCCACGTCTGCGGGGCGCTTCTGATTCCGATGGTGATGTGCAGCATCGTCGGCGCCCATTCCGGTTCTTTGGGCTTTCGAATAATACGCATGCCGGCTTCTTCCGGCGTGCTGCCTCCCTTTTTATGGTTGCAGTCAATGCAGCAAGTGACGATGTTATCCCATGTTTTCCCGCCGCCCATGGCGACCGGAATTATATGGTCAAATGTGAGGTTTTCCGTGGAGCACCTGTTACCGCAGTACTGGCAAGTGTGATTGTCCCGCGCATAAATGTTGGCGCGGGAGAACTTCACATGCCGGAAGCGCTTTCTGATTTTGACGTATCTGAGCAGGCGGAGGACACTGGGCATCCGGATTGTGAAGCTGATGCAGTGGATTTCGCGGTCGTATTCGGCCAGGACCTCTACTTTGCCCTGACAGAGCAGCCTGAGCGCCCGTTTCCAGGTAACGATATTTATCGGTTCGTAAGTTGCGTTCAAGACCAGCGTATGTTCCATAGCGCGAGCTTAAGAAATACAAATATTACGTTTTTTCGAACTCAAGCGCCACGGGGAAATTTTTTAGGAGATCAAATCGGCGGAATCATCGGACCTTGCTGCAAAATAATGATTTAAGCTGCAGAGGGATCTATGCGCGTCCGGCCGGGAATTGAAGTGTTGCTGAAGGGCCGAAAAGAGCTCATACGGGGGGCCCGTGTCGGTGCCGTAGTGCATCCGGCCTCCGTGCTTCCTGATCTTCGCCATACGTCGGATGCTCTTGTTGAATCGGGCGGATTTCAAGTGGTATCACTGTTCGGGCCGCAGCATGGCGCGCGGGGGGAAAAGCAGGACAACATGGTTGAAACGGAATTTTACCGGGATTCGGACACCGGCCTTCCCGTGCATAGCCTTTACGGTGAAACGCGTTGGCCGACGGAGAGCATGCTCAGCGACATGGATGTGCTCCTTTGTGATCTTCAGGACGCTGGGACCCGCGTCTATACCTTTATATACACCATGGCACACTGTATGGAAGCGTGCGCCCGCTATGGGAAAGACATGATCGTTCTGGACCGGCCAAATCCGATTAACGGAAGACAAGTCGAAGGAAACCTGCTCAATCCGGGATTCAGCTCCTTTGTCGGACGGTTCCCGATTCCCATGCGCCACGGAATGACGGTGGGGGAATTGGCGCTGCTTTTCAATTCTGAGTTTGGAATCGATTGCAGATTGACGGTCGTGGAAATGGAAGGGTGGAAGCGTGAATGGTGGTTTGACCAAACCGGTTTGCCCTGGATTCAACCCTCGCCTAACCTGCCCACATTGGATTCCGCCACGGTCTATCCCGGCTCAGTTCTCATAGAGGGAACCGGCCTGTCCGAGGGAAGGGGAACGACGCGCCCGTTTGAACTGATCGGGGCTCCATATATTCGCAGCAGCGTCTATGCCGAACATCTGAATCTGCTGGCGCTTCCCGGTGTCCGCTTCCGCCCGGCCTATTTCCAACCCACATTTCAGAAGTGGGCTGGTCAGATGTGCGGGGGAATTCAGATACATGTAACGGATCGCGAGAAATTTGAGCCCTATTTGACCGGCATCGCGGTGATTTCTGCAGCCCGGACCTTGTATCCCGAATCTTTCAAATGGCGCGACCCGCCCTACGAATACGAGTACCAAAAGATGCCGATGGAGATCCTTTGCGGCGACAGAAAAATCATCGATATGATCCTGCGCGAAGCCCCGTGCGATGAGTTTCGCCAAAGCTGGCTGAAAGATGTTGAAGTATTCCAACGACAGAGGAAACCTTACCTTCTATATTGATGAGTAGCGGAATATAAGGTCAGGCCGCCGCGCGCAAAGCTTCAAGGGTTTCAGGTCGCATGTCGCAGGCTGCATCGGCCGGTTGCGCGAAGGATTTGTGTTTGCCGCTTTCCGATCTCTGTTCCTTGCCCCCTTCTTTGATATGTGTGTTAACATACAGCGTTTATGATCATAGGACTGACTGGCAGAAACGGTTCCGGCAAGACTGCGGTTTGCGAATACCTCAAGAGTCGAGGATTCGAGTGTTACTCCCTTTCGGATGAGATACGCGAAGAAATACGAAGTCGCAGGGGAGATATTACCCGCGATATTCTAATTGAAGCCGGCAATGAGCTGAGAAATAGGCTCGGTCCCGGAATTCTTGCCGAAAGAATCTTGCGAAGGCTTGAGGAGGGCCGGAATTTCGTTATTGATTCGATCCGCAATCCACACGAAGTGGATGTTTTTCGGCGCCGAAAAGATTTTGTCCTGTTGTCCGTGGAGGCTGACCAGGCAGTCCGGTTTGAACGCAGCCGGAAGAGAGGCCGGGAAAAAGCTGCGCAGACATTAGATCAATTCGTGGAAGAGGAAGCCCGAGAGCTTGATTCGAAGGATCCGGCCGGCCAGCAGCTTTATGCGACCCAGCTACTTGCGGATCATGTCGTCGCCAATAACGGAACGCTGGAGGAATTGCATCACCGGCTGGATTTGCTGATTTCCGGCCTTATCAGCCGATTCAGCCGTCCCTCGTGGGACGACTACTTCATGAGCATTGCCAAAGTGGTCGCGATGCGCAGCAACTGCATGAAGCGTAAAGTGGCGGCGATTATTGTAAAAGAAAGAAGAGTGATTTCTACGGGCTATAATGGGACGCCGCGCGGAGCCAGGAACTGCAATGAAGGAGGATGCCCTCGCTGCAATAGTATGGCTGAAAGCGGGACTGCGCTGGAGGAATGCCTGTGCTGTCACGGTGAGGAAAATGCCATAACACAGGCGGCCTATCACGGGACTTCCTTGAAGGAGTCGGCGCTTTACACCACTTATGCTCCCTGTCTTCTCTGCACTAAAATGATCATTAACAGCGGCATCGTGGAAGTTGTGTACAACCAAGACTATCCTTTGAATGATCGTGCCATGAATCTTTTGCGGGAATGCGGAGTCGTGGTTCGCCGCCATCAGGTTTGAGCTAATTTCAGATTCGAGACTGAATGCGCTGCAATTTATGACCAGTGAAGGAAGGCGGCTTTGAGCACCGAGACGGAAATCAAAGTGGAAATTGCGGATGCCGAGGGCTTCGTCCGCCAATTGGAGGCATTGAATCCCAAGGTTTTATCAGCCAGACATTTTGAAGATAACCACCTTCTTGACTTTCCAAACGGAAGACTTCGGTCCAGCCAATGCCTGATTCGCATGAGATATGCGGAAGGCGAGTCTGTGCTTACATTTAAGGGGCCGCCGAAGGCTGAGGGCATTTTTAAGACCCGAGAGGAGCTGCAAACGAAACTGGATGACGGAGAGGCCCTGTGGCGGATTCTCGAAAAGCTCGGACTGCGTGTTTGGTTTCGATACCAGAAGTACCGGCGGGAATTCCAAGTCGATGAAGTCATTTTAGCGGTTGATGAGACACCCTTAGGCGACTATGTGGAATTTGAGGGCTCCGAAGAACGGATTCACGCACTGGCGCGCAAAATGGGAATAGATCCCTCGCAGTTTTTAAGGGACAGCTATTATTCCCTATATTTGGAGCACTGCCGAAAACAGGGTATACCTCCCGGGGACATGATCTTTTGAATCAAATGCGGGCCGACTCGGATTTCGAACCTCAATATAGCTGGAACGGGACGCTTATGCCGGATGTTTATGTTGAAAATGTCGGTGCTTATGAGGGAAGCGAAGTCACCCTCCGTGGATGGATTTACAACAAGCGGAGCAGCGGAAAACTTCAATTCATCCTGCTAAGGGACGGAACGGGAGTGATTCAATGCGTAGCCTTTAAGGGTAATTTTACGGCCGAGCAGTTTGATGCATTGGACAAAGTTACGCAGGAGACGAGCCTGAAAATCCGGGGGAAGGTCCGCAAGGATGCGCGTTCGCCGGGCGGATATGAACTGGAGGTGACTGGCTTTCAAATCTTTCAGATGACGGAAAATTACCCGATAACTCCCAAGGAGCACGGGACGGCGTTTTTAATGGAAAACCGGCATCTTTGGCTGAGGAGCTCGCGCCAGCATGCCATCCTTAAAATCCGCCATGAAGTGATCAAAGCCTGCAGGGACTATTTCGACGACCTCGGCTTTGTCCTGGTCGATACGCCGATTTTCACGCCCAACGCTTGCGAAGGAACCACGACGCTTTTTGAAACGCAGTACTTTGATCAAACCGCATATCTGACGCAGAGCGGGCAGCTTTACAACGAGGCGGCCGCAGCGGCGTTTGGAAAAGTTTACTGTTTCGGCCCGACCTTCCGCGCAGAGAAATCCAAAACCCGCAGGCACCTGATGGAATTCTGGATGGTCGAGCCGGAGGTCGCCTATGCCGGCCTCGAAGACACAATGCAGCTGGCCGAGGGTCTCGTTTGCTTCATCATCGAGCGGGTTGTGAACAGGCGGCGGACTCAGTTGGAAATACTGGAGCGCAATATTTCGGCGCTGGAGAGGATTGCGCGGCCTTTTCCCCGCTTAAGTTATGACGAGGCGGTGAAAAAACTCCAGGCTGCCGGTTCGGAGATCCAATGGGGGGGAGATTTCGGTGGGACCGACGAAACCTTACTGTCCGAGCAATACTCGTCGCCGGTGATGGTGCACCGCTATCCATCGGCGATCAAAGCTTTTTATATGCAGCTCGATCCGGAACGTCCCGAGGTCGCTCTGTGCGTGGACATGCTCGCGCCCGAAGGATATGGAGAAATCATCGGCGGAGGGCAGCGCATTCATGATTATGATCTGCTGTTGAATCGCCTCAAGGAGCACAACCTTTCCATAGAGCCCTTTCAATGGTATTTGGATCTGCGCAAGTACGGAACGGTCCCCCACTCCGGCTTCGGGATGGGCATCGAACGCGTGGTGGCGTGGATCTGTAATCTGAGCCACTTGCGGGAAGCCATAGCATTTCCGCGCACGCTTTACAGGATTTACCCTTGACGCGCTTTTTGAATCCAGGCGGCAATCCACGGGATCGGAAAATCTCGCGCGCCGTTTTTTTCGCCGGCCTTGCCGTGGGTCTGGCATTTTTTGCCTATTATTATGCTCAAGAGCTCACCACTGCGCATTATGACGCCAAAGCTCGCCTGCTCGTGGCCCGCCGGATTGTGGACTCGCTTGAGCCGGGTTATGCTCAAATCGGGGTCCATTGGTTGCCCTTGCTTCACCTGATTTACCTCCCTTTAGTGATTTTTGATGCGCAGTACCGATCTGCATTTCTGCCCAGCCTGATTTCCGTGTCGGCCTTCGCCTTCTCAGTCATGCTCACTTATAAAATCTCCTCACGGGTGACGGGATCGATCGCCGCAGGGGTCTTTGCCGCGGTTGCTTTGCTCGCCAATCCCAACCTCCAATATCTGCAGAGTTGCCCCTTGACGGAGCCGGTTTACATGATGCTCATGCTGTTGGCGACGGATCGTTTTATCGCATGGCGGGAATCCGATCATTCTCGCCTGCCGTATCTTGCGGCGACCTGGACGGCTCTGGGCGGGCTCTGTCGCTATGAAGGCTGGTATTTTTTTGCGGGAGTTTTGATGCTGCTCGCCTGCGATTTCCGGACGCAATATATGCCGAGAGGCAAAGTACTCCGGGCCGGCGCGCTTTATATTGCTTCATTCGTTACCCCCGCAGCAGCGCACTTTGGTTACACTTATTACCGTTTGGGCGACAATTTTTTCCTCAGGGTGGCGGAGGGGAATCCGGTCCCTTATCTGACCCACAGACGGCCTTTGCTCTCGGTGCTTTACCATTTCGGCGAGCTTTCTCAAATGGCTGCAATCCTGCCCCTGATCGCGGCATCTGCCGGCATTGTACTTTTT
>JBBISO010000081.1:0-10926 GCA_037441325.1 Acidobacteriota bacterium
CGATGATGCAAGCCGCCGATGCGCGGGAGTGAAATCAAGCTTGCTGAAGGTTCCGGCTTGTGGGAAACCGCACGTGTTGATGGACCTCATTGAGAGCGACGACATGATCAAGAAGCTCTCGGCGACAATTTCCTATCCAGCGCTCCGCGATTCCATTCTGCCAGGGGCTTGCAGGGCTTATATGCTTAGGCTTCATACCTTGGACTGCCAGAAAATCCATAGCCTCTGAGCCAAACTTGGCGTCACGATCCAGAATCATATAGCGATACGGAGAGGACTTTGGATTCGCCAGAAGAGACGAAATCCAGCACGATGCCAGGCAACAACGGTTTCTGGTTTAACAACGATGAGAGCATTGCTCCATAAAGGCCAGATCCGGCGCAGAAGAATCCAGACCATTCGATCCCGCCTTTTTAGGCGAGGTCGCGGGAAGTTTTCCTCTTGAGCACGCCCAGTTGTTGGCGAAGGGCAATGATCTCAAGGCTGAGGTTGTAGCGGGAGCGGAAGAAAGTGCCAAGCCGGGCGAACAATCCGAACAAAAAGGGAGCCATAAGTCTGGTTTCATATCACAGAGGATAGTATCAGCGACTGCCTTAACTGATTGAGTTTGCAGACTTATGGAGTTTTGGCGACCCACAGGTTTGGTCTTTGCGATTTGTGAGAAGATTGGGTCTTTCGACGGGAATTGATTCGCGTCGGATAAAGCAGGCTTTTCACGGCAGATCTCCAATCAGGAATGAGGTAATATACAACTGGCCAAGATATAATTGCTATGAAAGATCAGTCTCGTTTCCACAGGCGGAACCGCCCATTGCCGGGCCCCGATGACTATATGCGCCGCCGGCGCCAACGGCGGATGCAACGGACGCCGCGTTCTGAAGCGACGGTCCGATCCTGGGCGGAGCAGCATGGCTTTGGGTTGCGCGTGCTCAAGGGAGGGCATCATTGGATTCTTAAAAAACCCGGCATGTTTGCCGAATGGTGGCCCAGTTCGGCCATGCCTGCACTCAACCGCGACTATCTCCGCACCTTCCACGCGCCGCATTGGTCGGATGTAATCGCCGCACTCGAACATTCAAGCACTTCGGAGACATCGGCATATCGAAATAGAGATAGCAACAGGGTTTGAAGGACCCTAAAGCTGATGAAACTGGATCCGAGGCAGGTGGAAGTCGTTGACGATCGGGTGGCGGAGGTTTTGAAACGTAAGACTCCCGCCGAGCGGCTGCAGATCGGTTTCAATATATGGATTTCCGCACGGAGCATGCTATTGTCGCATATCAGGCATACTCATCCGGAATGGTCCCGGCAGGATGTCGAGCGCGAAGTAGCCAGGAGGCTGCTGCATGGGGCCATATGAGTTGCTCGGGAAAACAGTCCGAATCCTGGAGGACCTCGGCATTCCATATCTGGTGACAGGATCGATAGCGGCCATGGCTTATGGCGAGCCCCGGCTGACCAACGATATCGATATCGTGGCCGATATCGAGGATATCCACGTTTCCAGCCTGATGGCTGCCTTTCCAGCCGAACAATTCCATGTCAGCGAGGAGGCGATCGGGGAGGCTATACGCCATCAGAAGCAGTTCAATATCATCCACCCCGCATCAGGTTTAAAGGTAGATATCATCATTCGGGAAGATACGCCTTTTAATGACAGCCGGTTCAACCGGATCCGCCGCATAAAGCCCGGCGAGGGCTATGAGGCGGATTTTGCCTCTCCGGAAGACATTATTATTATGAAGATGCGTTATTTCAAAGAAGGAGGCTCCGAAAAGCACCTGCGTGATATTGCAGGTATCATGAAAATCAGCGGCCCGGAGATCGATAACGCATATATAGGCGACTGGGCTAAAAGGTTGGATCTCCTGGAGATCTGGGAGATGATAGTGAAAAAGCTCGACACGCGGGGGTGAATGCGTTCGAGCACTTCGTTATCGTTGAATCCCTGTGCCCGAGCGCCCGCTTCACTGCTACAGGATTCCGTCCTTGGACGAAGAAAAGCGCAAGGAGAAACCACCGTGAAGGACCTCCGACAATTGAAGGTATGGCAGCGAGCTCACCAATTGGCGCTGGAAATATACAGGATGACAGCTTCATTCCCGCGCTCTGAAGCGTACGGATTAGCGCCACTTTATTGGGTGCTTCACTGCAACTTCGACTGCCATTTTGCAGCGGGTTGGAACAAATAAATGCTGAAAAGAGGATTCTCTCGAGCTTTCCCCCGCCCCTTTGCGCTCGATATCGTCTTATACTTTTTTCGCCTCATGAGAAGTTCCTGTTGAGTAATAGACTCTGCATCATCTCATTTCCCGTTGGGTTATGTTTTCACGGTAGCCCTAAATAAATACCGCGCTCATCCGTTAATCCGTATCCCAACGGACAAAAATCCTACCCAGTTATCCTGTCCTAAAATAAATCACCGTATTTGTGAAATGACGTACTTAGTTCTGCGGATAAAATGGCATCGAATGTACATAACTGGAGTTACTATGGAATGGGAGGCAAAGTCCCGTATGGCTGCTCCGGCGCGGCTTAACTGCGATTGATGTGGCGGACCTTCAATTCCGTCCGGGCACAGGCCGGCGCAGCAGATTATGTCCATTTTATTTTTGAGAGGAGAAATTGAATGAGTTCCACACGAAAAAGCCAGGAAAGCTCGACTCGAAGAGCGTTTTTTCAAGACGTGACGGCGGGCGCTGCCGGAGTCGCCATTGCCGGCGCCTTAGCCCAATTGGCCGCTCCTGCCATGGCGTCTGCCCAGGATGCCAAAGACTCCGCACCCAAGCGCGCTTCGTCGCCGTTTTTTAAAGATCCTCCACCATGGCCGGCGGGCACTATAGGCAACAAGTATGACCATCTATTCAGTACAAAGCTAAAAGAAAATTCCATGGTGCCGGATATAGTTCCCGGTCCTCAGGCGTATTTCCGGGGCGAAAGCGATCTTCCCGGAGCAAAGATTAACATGGGCTGGCAGATATTCGTGAAACCATACCGGCTGGAATTGGAATCACACCATCACGATACCGACGAATATCTGTTCTTCCTAGGTGCAACATTTCCGGACCTCGTGGGGTCCTTTGATGCGGAAATTGAGTACTTTATCGGCAAAGAGTATGAAAAGCACATTATTACCCAGGCTACGGTTCTCTATATCCCCGCAGGAATGGAACATAATCCTTGTGACATCAGAAAAGTCGGCAAGCCATTGTTCTTCAGCGCGCTTCAGCTAGCGCCCTATTTCAACGGAGTTTACCAGACAGGCGGCTATAGAGAGTTCAGATCTGCGCCTAAGATCAAGTAATGTTTTGCTGTGAGCGAAAACATTTCGTCGTGTTTTTGAGTCTTCGAGCGCAGAAGGTTTAAAGATCCGATGCTCTTTTGAAATGCGAGGCTTTTGCGAAAACGCATAGGAACCAACCTAAAGGAAGAGTCCAATGATACGCATTTCACTATCTGTCTGTCTCATCGCAGTTCTGTCGCTGCTCGCGGCCTATAGCACGAAAATCGAGGCGGCCGTTGAAGATACTGCCGACGGTTAAAGGAGTCTGGACAATCGAAGCCATGGGCATCGGCGGGGCATGCCAACTGAAGGAAAGCGCGCGGCTGCGGCGACTTTCCAGTTTACGGCTGAGCGCCTCCGCGATGCGCGCCTCTTCTTCCGCCAACATCGCCGCTCAATGTGGGTCATAATTAGTTTCAGTCGCGAAACCGTTTTTTTAAGCAAGCCCCGGAGGGGCGTTTAGAGAATAGCCAGGGGTGAGCGCAGCGAACCCCTGGTAATAATTGGAAAAGAAAGAGCCCTGCAGGGGCGAAAGAAAGCCCTGCAATGCAAAGCCTTTCGCCCCTGCCGGGGCTCCATCAAATGCAATATACTATCCAGGGGCTTGCGCCCCTGGCTATTCTCTGGCACCCCTTCGGGATTGGACTGGCCGCCAATTTGAATGGTTTCGCGACAGAAACTAATTAGCGATTAGAACCGGATCTGGAATCATATCTATTACTCCCGGCAGTCATTTCTAACCGGGTGTGCAGCTTCAAGATCACATATGGAACATGCAAGCCGATTTTGGAAATACCTGTCCGCATAATCTATCAGCCGCGGTGGTAGCTCCAGGTCGAACTGCGGTTGGACGAGAACTCCCCTCGAGTTGCACAAACGGCCAAAAGCGTCGGTGAAAAATGAGCGTGATAGGACCGTATGCCTTGTGTTTTGTGCTGTCGATGGTCCGCCCACCGGCGCCGTGAATAAAGGGCGAGGTCCTGCTGAGAAATGCGGGCTAGGCCTCGAGGGCGGCAAAACTATGCCAGGAGGTCTTGTGCCCGGATCAGCCGTTCCTGGACCCTGACTGCGTTCGGGCACTGGACGGCGCAGGATGAACAATCGCTGCACCGCACGTTACGGACTTTCCTGGGCAAATCCATGAAACTCAGACGCGCCTGAAAGAGACTGCCGCCGAAATCGTTGTAAGCCAGAAAACGCAACACATCCGTCACCGGCACACCCTGCGGGCATTGCCCTTTGCACTGGTAACACATGCGGCAGTAGAAGGGACGGATCTGCTCGTTTCTTACATATAAAAGTTTCTCGTCGGCCGGTGAATATGATCCCGTCATGCCCCGGATATTCATCTCGAGCTCTTTCAAGTTCCCGTGATGAGGAACCGTCGTGCTGATCGCAGGATTTCTTAAAACCCACCTAATTGCCGCAACAGGCGTCTCCTCGGCCTTCAATACGGGTTTCTGAGACAGATCTTTCGGTGCAGTAGTCAAAGCTATGACAACCTTCATTGCTATCACGCCAATACCGGCCTCATGCAGCTTTTTTATTGCCGCATCCCGGTAAGGAGCACCGATCGCATAGCTGTAAGTGGTCTGGACGGCATCCAACTTGCACTTAATGATGTGGTCCAGCATGTTATTGGGATCGTGCGTGCTAATACCGATGGCCCGTGTTTTTCCCTGCCTCTTGAGGATCTCCAAGGCTTCAACCGCTTCGTCGGGCACCCTCTCCGGTGCATCCCTGGCGTGCAGGTGATAGACGTCGACATAATCAGTGCCGATCGCCTGCAGGCTGTTGTCCATGTCCTTCAAGATGTCCGCCTTAGTTCTCGACGGAGTTTTAGTGGATATCACGGCCTTGTCCCTCTTGCCCTTGATAGCGGCGCCAAGTATCCGTTCACTGTTGCCCTGGGCATAAATGCGCGATGTATCGAAATAGTTGAGTCCAAGATCAATGCACCGCTCAATGATCTCCGGCTGTGGATCGTATCCCAGCCCGTATCCAACGGCCGAAACCTTCAAGCCGGTCTTGCCCAGCATTCTATAAGTAACTCCCGCGGACTCTTGGAAAAGCGCCTCCCGGCTATGTGATGCGATGAGTTCGGCAGCAGGCAGCATCAATCCTGCCTGCAGGAATTTCCTGCGCGACGGTTTAGTTTTCATAAGGCCTCCTATTCTAGGTAATTATTTCTCATTTTCAGCGGCATGAATAATGTATTGTCATATCCGGCGGCGCTGCCTCATATCTGCTGCCCCGAAGATACCATGCGGGTCTGCGCTACGGCCGACGTTGGTTTTAGCAGCGGGCCGTTCTTGTTAAGCTCTCATGGAAACCATTAATCAATATTTATCGTGGTTCGACCCCAATATGGAGTCTGCCGCCCTCCTTCATTTTTTTGGCTTTGGCTTTCCCCTCTCTGAGGGAGGCACGTACTCGTCTACCTGTGTGCCGTCCGCGTCGATAAAGATATACTTGTTCCTCATATCAGCGGGCACGAGGTCTCGCAAAGCGGTTTCTTCAAGCTTATATGCATATTGGGATTGTATAAAAATGAAAGGTCTCCTCACCTCGATAACCCTGAAGGGGCAATGGATAGTATTGGGAGGTATGTAGATCAGCGTAGGCTTGTCCACCACATGTCTTTCCATTTCAGCGCCCATGAATACCTCAAACTTCGCTCCCAGGTCGCGCGGATTGCTCGGGTCCGTACCCAAGGCGACCAGGACTTCGGAAGCTTTGTGCTTATGCGGGCCGTGTCCCAGTGTTTTGGTAGCGGCTTCTCCCATGAACATGGCCGAGAAAAACTGGCATCCCTCAATAATGTCCCTATCAGAGAACACAACGAACATATTCTGCGCGCCAAATCCCTTTTCGCGCTCCTCGGGCTTAAGTTCGTTCAGGAAATATTTCCGGTATTTTGGCTCTTCTGCTTCCGCCGGAGATTGAGCCGAGGAGCTCACTGCTGCAGCTCCTCCGTCTTTGGTCGGCATGCTTGCGGCCGCGCTCAGGACGCCGGCGATGGCGGCACTTGCAGTTCCGACCGCCACATCCTTGACAAATCTCCTTCTTGTACGGACAGTTTCCATTTTGAGTGAACGCATGTCATTTTCCCCTTTTTCTTTGGAATTTATAAGGTCCTCCCGCCTCAGCATAGCCGCCGCCTCCTGGGAATTCACAGCGCTCGGGAAAACGTATGGGAGAGCGGCGGCTGTCGGTCCTAAGTCCTTTGCCGAGCCTTGCGCCGCCGCCCGGCACAGCGTTTTCACCAAGTTGGAATGCCGCAGCGGAAACTGGCGGCGTCGTTTGCATCACCACTTCCCTTGTAGATTGCCGCCTGCGGATACGCGCACACCGGCCGTGTCTTGTAGACCCGATTGCGGTCGGCATAGGAAGCCGTGATTTGATCGGGAGCGATGCCCTGCTCCCGCCACCGCTGCACTGCTCCCAGGGCGTCGAAAGTCGCCGGATTCATTCCCGGACACATGCCCATGTCGGGCACCATGAACAGACGGAAGAAGTCCTTTGTCTGGTCCTCTCCTCCCATGGTCGCGACAACATTATCGTAATAGGTGGTGATGGTCCGCGGCGGAATCCAGGTCTCGTTCCAGGCTTGGTATATGAGAAGTTTGCCTCCTCGCTGCTTGAAGGCTTTCAGATCAGTTTCGGTATTATCAATAATGGGTCCCAAGCGGGATTCGATCCGGCGAGTGTCCAGTTCCAGATCGAAGGTGCGAAAGTCCCAATTTGGATCCTCGAACGCTATGTATTTAAAAAAGTCATTGTTAATAAAGAGCGGTTCGGGGCCGGCGATCATGGCGCCCCAGCGCAATTCGCTGCCCGGCTCGAAACCCGAGTAGATCTGCGTACCGTCGGCAAACTTTGCGCCGGCATAAAGGCGCCGGGCCGTATCCACTTGTGCCGGTGTCAGACACGATAGCTCATCCTGACCGGGACACTTGATGGAAGCCGGATCAAAGTCACACCGTGTCGGATCCTCAATCGCGTTGTCTTTCACCCCGTCTTTGGCATCGCAGGCATCCAAGGCAGCCCGGTGCAGTGCCGGATATTTGGCCGGCGGGATGAAACCGGGTGCGTCAACGCCGTCTTTCAGCGCCACCCAACTAAGATATTCCGAGCCTGCTTGCAGGCGGGTAAGATAATAGGCCGGATCACCCGCTACGATACCATCGAAATCCTCGGGATAAAGCTGAGCCTCGGTCAGTCCCTGACGCCCTCCATTGTGGCAGCCGTCCCAGTACGAGTAGCGCGGCGGCCGGCCGTAAAATGCCTGTATCAAGCGCTTGGCAATGACCGTCGTTTCATGCACGGCTCGATGCGTCCAGTCGACCAATTTTACCGGCTGGCCCATCGCCCATTTATGGCCGGGATCGAGATGGCCCGTATCGGTCGAGGCCGTGGCGTAGCCTCGTTGCAGAGAGCTCGCCAGACCTGCGTATTTTATCGCCCCTTCGAAGGCCGGGTTGCCGACGGCCAGATATCTGTCATTCCATTTATCCGCGGGCGGCAACCAGACTTCGAAACCGATGTGTGATTCCGGCACCGGCTTAATGAAGCCAACTACGCGGCAGAACGGCGCCGTTACCTTAAGCCCGGCAGGAGTGCCGAAAGGTCCCGGCGTTTTGGGCGGCAGAAAACCCAGAGGATCGTTCATGAAGACCGCCGAAGCGATTGTCACTTTGTCATACTTTTGCTTCGCCAAACTTGCACAAGATTCCTGAGCTGCCGCCGGCGCCGGCAGGAGTGCCGAGGCCGCCAAAGCGAGCAAAGGCCATAATGAGGCAAGACCTGTTTTCATTTTAGCATCTCCTTAACGCACAAGCATCGTCAGGCAGGCAAACCAACACGCATTTGATTCCGGCAGCCGGACATGCGGAACCTGGTGAAAAATCGTATAGTTCAACATTGCTTTTCTCCTTATCAGTATCCGGACAGAGCCGATCTCAAGAATAGGGAAACATTGTAGATCCTACTATGGCTGAAACGCACGCATATATTTCAAATTTGCCCGCAGCTATGCGGCGTCAGGCCAAGGAATTCTCATGGTTGGACAATCTCGAACATTTGGTTTGGATCCTGGCCGCGCCAGATATGATATATTGCTTTTTAATTCTGCAGCGCTCATGCTGCAGGCGGCGAACGCTTTTGACTGGAAATAAAAAATGCTGCCCTGGGATAAGCTCAAAGAACAATGCGGAATTTTTGGGATTGTTTCTCATCCGGAAGCTGCTCGAATCGCCTATCTTGGTATTTACGCGCTCCTGCACCGGGGACAAGAGTCGGCAGGGATCGCGAGTTCCAATCGCAAGAGACTCTACCTTGAAAAGGGAATGGGCTACGTAGCCGACGTATTCGATGGGAGGCGGCTGGAGCGTCTTCCGGGGGATACGGCTCTGGGGCACGTCCGCTATTCCACTGCAGGTGAAAGCGCCGCATGGAACGCCCAGCCGATCATGGTGGACTGCTGGCGGGGATCCATTGCGCTTGCGCACAATGGAAATTTAACCAACGCGCAGCATCTCAGGCGCGAGCTTGAACGGGACGGCGCCATTTTCCATTCGACCAGCGACAGCGAAGTCATCCTGCACCTGATATCCCGTTCCAGACGCCGCACCCTGCAGGAGGCCTATGTGGAAGCTCTCCGGATGGTTCAGGGAGCGTATTGCCTGGTTTTATTGACTCCGGAATACCTTCTGGCGGCCAGAGACCCCAATGGGTTCCGCCCGCTGTCAATTGGCCGCGTGAACGGTTCCTACGTGATTGCTTCCGAAAGTTGCGCCTTTGATCTCATCAACGCGGAGTTTATTCGGGATGTTGAACCCGGTGAAGTTTTGAGAATTGAGGATAACAGCCTCGAATCACAATTTCCGCTTCCCAAGCAAAAGACGTCGCAATGCATTTTTGAACACATTTATTTCAGCCGGCCCGACAGCGTCGTTTTCGGCCGGACGGTCAATAGCAGCCGCACGGCGATGGGGAGATACCTTGCGCGGGAGCATCCGGTGGATGCGGACGTCGTGGTTCCGGTTCCGGACTCTGGGGTTTCCGCATCCATGGGTTATTCACAAGAGAGCGGGATTCCGCTCGAATTCGGCCTGATCAGAAACCATTATGTTGGAAGAACGTTTATCGAACCCAAGCAGTCGATTCGAAACTTCGGAGTCAAGGTGAAGCTCAATCCGGTCCGGGAAATCCTGCGCCGCAAGCGCGTCGTTTTGGTGGACGATTCCATTGTGCGGGGTACGACCAGCAGAAAGATCATGCAAATCGTCCGCTCCGCTGGTGCCAAGGAAATACATTTCCGGATCACGGCTCCTCCTATCGTCGCGCCCTGTTATTACGGCATCGACATTCCGACCCGGGGTGAGCTTATCGCGTCCGCCAAATCGGTGGAAGAAACTCGCAAGTTTATAGCAGCGGACACCCTGGGCTATTTGAGTCTGGAGGCCGTATTGAAATCGGTGGAGGACCGAAAGCAGTATTGCGCGGCCTGCTTCACGGATCAATATCCGACGGAAACGGTTCACGAGGAAAAACAGAGAGATCTTTTCCGCGATGGTGGGAACACGCAGGGAGCGGGCAAACAATGAAAAGCCGCTGATTTTGCCGCCGTCCGCCTCCAAATCGGCGGATTCGGGGGCGCCGGAGGCGGCCATTTTGAAATGGGTGTCGTCATGGAGAACCGGAATATCGCCCTACTTCTTTCCGGACGCGGATCAAATTTCGTAGCCATTTACGAAGCGATTCGGAGAGGAGATCTTAATGCCCGAATATGTTGCGTCGTCAGCAATGTAGCCGATGCCGTAGGGCTTTCGCGCGCGCGCGAATTCGGCTTGACCTCTGTCTGCCTCTCCTCGGCGGGGATGGACCGGGCCGAATACGACCGCATGCTGGTTAATACGCTGCGCCCCTTTAATCCGGCGCTGGTCTGCCTGGCGGGGTTCATGCGTGTCCTCAGCCCGGTGGTGATCAGAGAGTATCCGGCAAGGATTCTGAATATACATCCCGCTCTGCTGCCGTCTTTTCCGGGACTGCATGCGCAGCGGCAGGCTTTGCAGTATGGGGTGAAAGTCTCCGGATGCACGGTTCATCTGGCGGATGAAGGCGTGGATACGGGCCCGATTTTGTTGCAGCGGGCGGTGGAAGTTCTGGACGGAGACACGGAAGAATCGTTGTCCGCGCGCATACTGGAACAGGAGCATCAGATCTACTGGCGCGCAATCGCGCTGATGTTGGACAAGATAAATCGAACGGAGCGACAGGGGGGTGAAGGGTAGATGAATTGGGGTTTGATCATTTTCTGCCTTCATTTGCCCTTTTGAGTTTTCAATCCGCAGGAATTTTTTTGCATTTTTATCTTTACGCGGCAGGGGGGGCCGGGTAGAATGCCCCGCTCAGTCGGCCGGAGTGAGGGCCGGGTTAAAATTTCAGCCGAACTTGACAAGCTGAATTTTAGGTCCTAAAATTTAATACAGCCTAGATCTTTGATAACTAGATAGTGCGTGCCCAAACATACTCATTCCTAAAACAGACACCAGCGGTCTGAAGTGTGAAATTCAGGCCACCAAGAATTAATTGGAGAGTTTGATCCTGGCTCAGAATCAACGCTGGCGGCGTGCCTAACA
>JBBISO010000082.1:0-10841 GCA_037441325.1 Acidobacteriota bacterium
GTGCCTAGCTGCGGAAAACAGATATATAGAGCAGGACCGCCGCCGTTCCCAGCAAGATCCACGCGGCGTAGCTGCGGATGAGCCCGTTTTGAACCCATTTGAGAAGATCCGCCAGCTTTTGAATCACGGTTGCGACTCCGTTGACGGCGCCGTCGACGCCCGCCACATCTATTTGTTTCCAAAGCAATCCCGTGGATCCCCGGACCGTCGGATTCACCAGGACGGCGTCATACAATTCGTCGACGTAATATTTTCGAAACAGCAATCTGTAAGCTCCGCTGAGCCGGGATGCCAGTGCCTCCGCCGCTTCGGGACGCGCGACATAAAATCGGTACGCCATGGCTATTCCAATTCCGGCCGCGGCCAGAGAGAGTGTGGCGAATCCCAATTCCGTCAGGTGCGAAAATTCATGGCTTTCAGGCATCCGTGCGAGGGAAAGCGACGGCTGCAGGAACTGAAAAAACCGATTTGGGCCCAGGTTCATCCAAACGGGCATTCCGATGAACCCGCCGGCAACTGAAAGGATTCCCAGGATGACCAAAGGGCCGGTCATACTGAGCGGGGATTCATGTAAGTGATGGCGCACTTGCTCCGGGTAGCGGGCTTCGCCATAAAACGCCAGAAAAATCAGGCGGAACATATAAAAGGCTGTGAGACCCGCCGTGATCAAACCGAAGAGCCAGACGAAGGGATGGCCGGCCGCCCATGCAGACCAGAGGATTTCATCTTTGCTGAAAAACCCCGCGAGGGGAAAGATGCCGCTGATGGCAAGCGCAGCGATCATCATGGTGCAAAAAGTGACGCGGGTATATCTTCGCAGGCCGCCCATGCGCATAAGATCCTGCTCTCCGCCCAGCGCATGGATGACGCTTCCGGCTCCCAGAAACAGCAAGGCCTTGAAAAAAGCATGTGTCATAAGATGGAAAATCCCGGCGGAGAACGCCCCCGCTCCGGCGGCCACAAACATATAGCCGAGCTGACTCACGGTTGAATATGCAAGGACCCTCTTGATGTCTCTTTGAACCAGGCCGATGGTGGCGGCCATGAGTGCGGTGAGAATTCCGACGATCATTACGACATCCAGGGCAACGGGGGCCCGGCTGTAGATGGGGGAGCAGCGGACTACCATATATACGCCGGCGGTCACCATGGTAGCCGCGTGGATCAGCGCGCTGACGGGAGTCGGGCCTTCCATCGCATCCGGCAGCCAGACATGCAGCGGGATTTGCGCGCTCTTTCCCGCCGCGCCGACAAACAAAAGCAAGGCGATGGCGGTGAGGATCCCAATTCCTGCTTCCACGGGAAAGCGTTGCGGCCCGGCGGCGATTTGGCGGAAGACTTCGCCGAAATTCAAGCTGTTGAAGATCATGAATATCAGGAAGATGCCGAGGATAAACGCCACATCCCCGATGCGATTGACGATAAAAGCTTTTTTCCCCGCGTCGCCGGCGCTCCGGCGGTCGAAGTAATAGCCGATCAGCAGGTATGAGCAGAGGCCGACTCCCTCCCAGCCAACAAACATCAGCAGGAAGTTGCCGGACAAGACCAGGATCAACATCGAGAACAGGAACAGGTTCATGTATGCGAAGAAGCGGTAATAACCATCTTCTGCGCGCATGTAACCGATCGAATAAACGTGAATGATGAATCCGACCCCGGTCACGATCAGGACCATCACGGATGAAAGCGGGTCGAAAAGGAATTCGGCTTTAGCAACGAAGTCTCCGGAAGCGATCCAGGTAAAATAAACCTTAAGCAATTGCCTTTGCTCGGGAGCAAGCTTCAGCAGCTCGAAAAATGAGGCCAAGGCGAGGATCAGGGATGCGCCCGATGCGCCGCAAGCGATTGCGGATATAGCGGATTTGGGCAGCCGCTTGCCCGCAAAGCCGTTGAGGGCCGCACCGACCAGAGGTAGAAGCGGGATCAGCCAGAGATAGTCGGTCATGAATAAGCGCCTTTTACCATTTCATCATGTCAGCGTCGTCCACGCTCAAGGTCTTGCGGTTGCGATAAAGGACAATGGCGATCGCCAAACCGACAGCGGCTTCCGCTGCGGCCACGACCATGACGAGAAAAACGAATATCTGTCCGTCAACCTGGTTCAGGTGCCTGGCGAAAGCAATAAAACTGAGGTTCACCGCGTTGAGCATAAGTTCCACGCATAGGAATACCGCGATCACATTCCTTTTGATAATGAAGCCGGCTGCTCCAGTGACGAAAAGAAGCATGCTAAGGATAAGATAAGGTGATAATCCCATATGCGTCCTACGGCTTTCGCTTCGCGAGCACAACCACGCCGATTATGGCCACCAAAATCAGCACCGATGTCAGTTCAAACGGCAAGAGATATTCGGTGAAAAGAACTTTTCCCAGATGCCTTACCGAGGCCGTGCCGCCTGCGGCGTCAATATTTCTGGGGGCTTGAGCGGGATTGTAAGAATTGAGGATGGGATAAAGTGCCGCCAATACCAGAAGGCCCAGGAGAATCGCGAAATACTTCAGCGATTTTTTTTTGTCCCGCAAAAGCGCGGCCGAAAACGGATCCAGAAGCATGATTACAAATATAAACAAGACCATGATTGCGCCGGCGTATATGATGATTTGAATGGCCGCAATGAAGGGGGAATCGAGCGTCATGTACAGGGCGGCTACCGCGCAAAGGCAAATGATGAGGGAGATGGCTGAATAGAAGACTTTTTTCTGCGCCACTACGTTAATGGCGGACAGAAGGGCGATGGCGCCGAAAATATAGAAAAATGCAGTCTCCATTATTCCAGTCCGTCCAATATCCGGTTCAGCTTTTCCGGCGTGAGTTCTTCGTAATAGTCTTCGTTGATCTGAACGACCGGACTGGTTCCGCAGGAAGCCAGGCATTCCACTTCCAGCAGCGTAAACTTATCCGGCGTGGTTTCTCCCGGTTTGATGCCCAGCCTGTTGACAAGATGGGCCAGGATCTCTTCGGCGCTGCAAAGCAGGCAGGAAATGTTCGTGCAAACCTGGATCACATATTTGCCCACGGGCTTCCGATGCAGCAGCGTGTAAAAACTGACGACTTCATAGACCTCGTTCGGCGATAATTCAAAAATTCCGGCTATCTCACACACCGCATCGTGGGAAAGATAGCCGATTTCTTTTTGGGCCAGTTGCAGCGAGGGGATCAAAGCGGACCTTTTGCGGGGATACCTGCCGATTAATGCTTGAATCTCCCGACATGCTGTTTCAGATAGCATGTTAAAACCTATTTCCCGAAGCAATCAGACCGGGTCCAACGGAACAACGGCAAGCTGCAAATATTATAAAATCAAATACTTGGAACGAATTAATTTCGCAGGCAGAATCTTAGTGGACTAATTCCAGCAGTGTCAAGGCTTTTCTGGGTGGTCACAGGCAGCAGATCCCGGCATAGAATCCGGTCTGCCTCGAGGCAATAAGATGCTCCGGAAACTTGCCGCGGCCTATCGTCGATAGAACCGTTTCCAGGGTTGCTGCTGAACGGCATGATAGTCCCTCAGTGCATCCCTGAGCGCTCTCGCCGCCAGCTCGGCGCAATGTAAATTTCCCTGAGGGAGATCCACCAGCGCTTCCGCGATGTCCCGAGCGGTGACGGCCAAGGCCTCTTCTAAAGGCTTCCCCCGGATCAGTTCCGTAACCATGCTGCCGCAGGCAATGGTGGCTGCACACCCATTTGTCCAGAAACCGGCCTGTTCAACCATGCCGTTCCGGATCCTCAGCCAGATTTCCAGGTTCTCGCCGTCGCCGGTCGCGCGAGCGGCAAAACCATCCGGATTTGGAAAGCTTTCGGTATTACGCGGGTGCAGTATGTGGTCTACAGTGGTATCCGAATAAATTGCGCGAAGACGTTTCTTTAATTCCTCGGTCGGGCTGTCCACGTGTTTCTCCAAAAAGGAAACGCCAACCATGCCCTTACCATTTTACAGAATACTTGATTTGCCGCAAATGCAATGCCTATGATAGGCGATCAACAAAAAGCGTAACTCCGCAGGGATTCGCATTGTGAAAATTTTGCGCGTAAATTTGGGGAAGCGAGAATACCCGATCATTATCGGCTTGGGCGTCTTGGCCGGGGCCGGCAGATTGCTTTCAGCCAGGCCCGAATTGGATGGTCCTCCCATTGTTATCAGCAACCAAACGGTATTGCGCCTCCACGGCCGGGAGCTTTTGGGGTCCCTGCGCCGCGTATATGGACGGATTCCGGTCCTTAGAATCGGGGATGGGGAGCGCTTTAAAGACCATTCGACCCTGCTGAAGATTTATCAGGGGATGTTTTGCGAACGCGCCAACCGGCGCTCTTGGGTCCTGGCTTTCGGCGGAGGAGTCATCGGGGATATTGCCGGATTTGCGGCGGCGACCTTCATGCGCGGAATCCCTTTTGTAATGGTCCCGACGACGCTGCTGGCGCAGGTTGACAGTTCCATTGGAGGCAAGGTCGGCATCAATGTTAGCCAGGGCAAAAATCTGATCGGCGCGTTCCATCAGCCGGCGGCGGTATTGTCCGACACGGGTACCTTAAAAACTCTGCCCAAGAGGGAATTGGCTGCAGGCCTCTACGAGGTGATCAAATGCGGCGCCATACGCTCGGCAGCCCTGCTCCGCTATCTGGAGGAAAGACTCCCGCAAATTCTGCGCTGCAGCGCTCGGGAAATGGAACATATTGTGTTTGAAGCGGCTCGCATCAAGGCGGCGGTGGTGGCGCGCGATGAGAGGGAGAGCGGCCTGCGGATGATCCTGAATTATGGCCACACGATTGGCCATGCCCTCGAGGCTGCCACGGATTATAAGAGATTCAAGCATGGGGAAGCGGTCGCCTGGGGAATGGTCGCCTCTTTGGAATACGGCCGGGATTTGGGTTTCCTTCAGACCGAATCGGTTACCAGGTTGGAGCGGCTTATCCACAGAGTGGGACGGCTGCCGTCTCTAAAAGGAATATCCTGCGGCGATCTGTGGAACGCCCTCGTCCGGGACAAAAAGTTCGGAACCGACGATATCCGCATGATTTTCCTGCGGAAGCTGGGAGCCGCCGAAATCCGTTCCGGTATTGATGCTGCCATGCTCCGCCGATTCCTGATGAGATTCCTTGAGGCAAACGGTTGAACCGTTAAATCCGGATTAAGGTTCAAAGCTCCGGGGGATTTTAAAGACGTGGGTGCAATCGAAACCGGGGATGAATCGCGCAGGGTGCGCGAAATGTTCGGGGCAATCGCCGGGCGATATGATTTCCTCAATCACTTTCTCTCGGCCAATATCGATCGCCGCTGGCGAAGCATCTGCCTTCAGGAGATTGCGAAAAGGGTTTCCTCGCCCCGCCCTAAAATACTGGATGTGGGCTGCGGAACCGCGGATCTTTCTCTGGTCTTTTCCAAATTTGGTCCTGTGATCGGCTGCGATTTTTGCCAGGCGATGCTGCGAGTGGGCGCCCGCAAAGTGAGGGATAAAGCCGGGAATGCGCTCGTGTCATTATTGGGAGCGGATGCGCTTGCGCTCCCATTCGCTGCGAATGCTTTCGATGTCGTGGTGTCGGCCTTTGTCCTGAGAAACCTGTCTGATATCGAACTGGGTCTTCGAGAAATGCGCCGGGTTTTGCGTTCCGGCGGAGTTATGGGCATCCTGGATTTCGGAATGCCGAGCATTCCGCTGCTGGCTGCCCTCTATCGCATCTATTTCCTGCGGATATTGCCCAAGGTAGGAAAGATTATCTCCGGCGTGGATGGCCCGTATAGGTATCTGCCGGCAAGCGTTCAGGCATTCCCTCCGGTTGAAGAATTGAAAAAAGCGATTGAGCGCACAGGCTTTGTGAATGTGGAATACAAGATGTTGACGGCCGGGGTCGCAATACTTCTTATCGGGAGCGCCGGCCGGAGCTAACGAACTTCGCCATATTGATCCAGTCTGGCATTTCCGCCGGTTGGGCTCGCGGCGCCCCGTCACTTTCTCTGCAGTGGGGAATTCTTTAATCCGGATTTACTCGATCCATCCGGGTAACGCGCCGCTTTTTCTGGCTTCCTTTTCCAGATCCGCAAGCATGTCTTTTGCCTTTGCCAGATTTTCCTTGTTCCTGTCCTGCTCGTAAAGCGTCTTTTGAATTTCTCTTTGTATTCCTTCTCTCTTGAAGCCGTCGTCCTCCCGGTAGAACTGCATTTGAAGGTCGTTTTGCTTCAAGCTAAGGACATTTGCTTCGTTTTCGAGGTCCCTTACTTTCTGGCGGGCTTCGGCCATGGTCTTGCGCCAGTAACTCTCGGGCCTGCCTTGAAAATCAACCGGCTCGTCCGGATCCGCTTTGGAAGCCTGGGCTTCCTTTTCAGCTTTTCGATCTTCACCTTCGGATTCCGATCTATGTGCAGGCTTGGCGGAAACCGAAAAAGTCGTCACCGGACCGCTCGTGTATTTGGCGGCTTCGGCGTTGGTGATCACCTTAATTCCGTTCTTTATTTCCTGACGCCGTTCCTTTTCCATCTTCGCAAGATCAGCCAGGGATTGTGAATGAACCGCGGTGACAAGGACAGCAAGAAATGTTAGCGGCAATAGCGCTGCAAGTTTTAGCATGATACACCCTGTTACCTTTTTAGATATGCAAATCATAATATTCATATTATCTTATCAATATTTATTTTTATTTATAATAGATTATCCATAAATTATTGAACCATTTCTTTAGGTTGATACTTGAATGCTGCTGGTTAACTGCAGGCCAAAAACCTGATGAGTCGCAGGATCCGGTAAAGTGCTGGCCGCTGAAATCGTGACCGAAATCATGCGAACGGAGCTTCCGGAAGCGGCTGCGTTGCCGTCGGCATCGAAATACTGCATAGAAAGGCCTGAAATATAGCTTGCGACAATCTGTACGGCGCCGCCTTGCACAACTTCGAGGGTCCGCGATCTTCGGTTGAATCTGATGGTCACATTTTCGCCTGAATCGTTTATATCACCGTCCGGGTCCCCCTTATCCGGATTTCCGGGACCGGCGGATCCTTTAAGGTCCGAGCGAACTCTTACCTCCGTTGGGCTGATAATGGATATGCCTGTTAACCCGCAGCCGAGAGGATCATTCCCCGCATGTCGGAGGTACCTTTCCAGAGTCTGCATCGCGATTCGGGAGTTGTTGAGTACGGCTTGAACTTCAGTCTGGTAACTCGCCGCACGTTGCACTTCGGCCAGCGCGCCGAAAGCGGCGGCTGCTATGACCACCATGATAAAGGACGAAATTATAAACTCCATTATCGTGAATCCCGATTCATTGCCGGGCCGGTTTATCCTGAGGGAAATGGCTGGATATCTGGTATTGGAATCCATCATGGCATTTGGGGACTGAATATCGCCGTAATAGTAAGAGTTTTATTGAGCGGCGCTCTTACGTTGGGATCTCCGGAGGAATTGACGGGAAGAATCTTGACGCTGATCTGTTTGGCCTCCAGCGATTTGCCGGGTCGTGGATCGGCAAGATCGGTAACGGTCCAATCGATATTGTAAAGGTTTAAAGTAGTTCCATCGATAGGATTGAGGATGCGGGCTTGTTGAGGGCCATGGCTGCCTGAAGTGAGATCCGCCGAATTCGGATTCCGGCGGTAGAGATCCGACAGGAATTCCAATTTATCTTGCGCCAAGGCGCCGGCCGCATCTTTTGACCGGGCGAGGCACCCCCCGCCCGCGGAAACGACCATCAGCTGGCCGGCCGCCAGAAGTCCAAAAGTCATAATCACAAGCGCCGCCATGATTTCGATCAAGCCGAAACCCTGGTTCGTGTGCAAACGATTGGCTTTCTGCATATCTACCCATCCTTTCCATCTAATCGGCATACCTGATGTTGTTGCTTAGTACTGGTATTTGCAATTACGAACACCAATACTTAGCCGCGAATTGCCCCGCGCCCAACCATCGCTTCCGCAACAGCTTTGCGCTACGAGGATGAAAATTCATAGCTTCTTGGAAAAGATTTTCCGCCGCACAGAGAACGCCGAGCGCGCAGGGAGCGGCCATGCCGCGCCGGGTGTCATCGGGTTGGAGAATATTTATATCGACCATGTTGCGTTCCTTCTGCGTGCCTGCGGGGCCCAATAATCAGCGGCATCTCGTTTTTCTTTCCCATCCTGCGGCGGCTCCGGATATACTGGCTAACATGAATATTGTCGATGGCATTCGTAGAGTTGTTGAAGGACAGCATCTCAGCCGTTCCGAGGCCGAGTCGGTCATGAACGAAATCATGTCCGGCAATGCCACGGATGCCCAGATTGCTTCGTTCCTGACCGCGCTGCGCATGAAGTGCGAGACTGTGGACGAGCTCATCGGATTTGCCAAGGTTATTCGCGCCAAGGCCTCTCCGGTTCGCCCCAAAATTTCCGTAGCGGCTGCGTTTTCGGGCACGGACCGGGAGATGCTGGTCGACACTTGCGGCACCGGAGGAGATGCCGCGGGAACCTTCAACATTTCGACCGCCACCGCATTTGTGGTGGCCGGGGCCGGTATCCGGGTGGCCAAACACGGCAATCGGAGGGTTTCGAGCGTTTGCGGAAGCGCTGATGTGGTAGAGGCTCTGGGAATCCGGCTCGATCTGGCCGCCGAAGATGTTGCCCGATGTATTGAGGAAGTGGGAATTGGATTTTTGTATGCCCCGCTGCTTCATGATGCAATGCGCTATGTGGTGCTTGCACGCCGCGAAATGAAAATCCGCACCGTGTTTAATCTTCTTGGTCCGATCTGCAACCCCGCGGGCGCGACTGCCCAAGTGCTCGGGGTTTATAGCGAGGATCTGACCGAGATCATGGCGCAGGTCCTTTGTGAACTGGGAACGGAGAGAGCCTTGGTGGTGCACGGCTCCGACGGTCTTGATGAAATAACCATCAGCGGGGAGAGCAAGATATCCGAGATAAAACAGGGCGAGGTCCGGACCTATTATGTAACTCCGGAGGACTTCGGAATCGGGCGCGCTTCCCTCCGGGCCATCCAGGGGGGCGATGCCCGGCAAAATGCCTCCATCATCCGCGAAATTCTCTCCGATGGAGGCGGCACGCGGAAGGATGTCGTCCTCTTGAATGCCGCCGCCGGATTGGTGGTCGGAGGAAAAGCCTCCGGGCTGCGCGAAGGCATTCATCTCGCACGCGAGTCGATCCGGTCCGGGAAGGCTTTGTCCTGCCTCGAAAAACTCATCGCACTGACGCAAAAGCTTGCTCCTCAACCATAATTCGGGATTGGGCGCCGCGGCGCCCAATCCGAAACTTCAATTTCTCTGAATACGAATTCTTCCTCCCGGGGCTACGACCACGGAATAGGACCCCGCCTCTCCTTCAACGACGTAAGTCCCGGCAGGTGCGGCATTCCCGTGTTGATAAAAGCGCAAGGGACGCCTCGGACCTGCGACAATCCGAACATGGCCCGGAAGGAATCGGAGGGAAGCTTTGTAGGGTTCGCCGGTCGAGGCATCGGCCCAATAGAATTTCTTTCCGTTGTCTTGGACCTCGAAAAGCAGAGATGTATTGGCGGCAATCGCCTGCATTCGGCCCCATTGCATGGATGATTCCAGCAGCCGCGCTCCTCCCCACAGGGTCCACTCCTGTTGCAGCCGGAAAATATTAGGTATTCCGGCGGAAAGCAATACCGCCGCGCACGCAAGGACTATCATCATTTCCACCAGACCGTAGCCGCGGGATTTATCCGGTTTTGCGGTTTTATCGTCTGCCACAGATATTTAAATGAAGGATTTCCGCGTTGAGCCAATAAATTGTGAAGGGTTGGAATGCCGTGCTTTGTTTCAGCACTCCGCCGAAGTAATATGAAACAGGCAAATAAAGACCAATGTGCGATTTGATTCTACACAACGCCCGGGCCGTCACCATGGATCCGGTGCGGCCCACGGCCGGCCTGGTCGCCGTTAAAGGGGATAAGATCTTCGCAGTCGCCGATGAAAATTCTCTTAGGAGGCTTAAAAAACCCGGGACGCGGATAGTCAATTGCTCCGGCAAAACCTTGTTGCCGGGTTTTATTGATGCGCATTGCCATGTACACGCCTATGCCGAAAGCCTAGTTTCGCTCGACCTTTCACCGCGCGCACATGTTTCTTCCATTTCCGACATCCAGCAAAAAATTCGCGATTTTTGCGGAGATAAACCTCCCGGGACCTGGATTCGGGGAAAAAGCTACGACGAGTTCCATATGGTCGAAAAGCGCCACCCGGACCGGTGGGACTTGGATGCGGCCGCGCCATTCCATCCGGTAAAGTTGACTCATCGCTCCGGCCATGCCCATGTCCTGAACAGTCTTGCTCTGCAATATGCGGGAATTACGGGAAAAACCGGCGATCCGCCCGGAGGACTTATCGGCCGTGATCTCGAAACCGGCGAGCCAACGGGCATTCTTTACGGCATGAACGCCTATCTCGCCCAAAGAATCCCGTTTCTGGACAAAGCCGAATTGAAACGGGGCGCCGCCCGGGTTAATGAAAAATTGCTTTCCTGCGGCATCACTTCAATTCAGGATGCGTCCTCCGCCAATGATCGGCGCAGGTGGGAGCAATTTGAGGCATGGAAAGCGCAGCGGATCCTGCTGCCCCGGCTCACCGTAATGATGGGCTGCAAGCATTTTGCCGGCGCGAAACGGGATTCGCATGAATCCGGAATCGAGGAGACGGATCTGCGATTTGCAGGCGTGAAAATTATCGCGGAGCAGGTTACCGGAAGTTTGAATCCTTGCCGTGAAGAATTGAACGCAGAGCTTGCCGCCATTCATCGGACAGGGCTTCAAGCCGCTGTCCATGCCGTCGAGGCGCCGGTCATCGAGGCGGTCGGCGATGCAGTTGAGTATGCCTTGAAACTGCATCCCAGGCAGGATCCTCG
>JBBISO010000083.1:0-10827 GCA_037441325.1 Acidobacteriota bacterium
TGGTCGGCATAAAGCACACCCAACACTCGCTCAGATGCTTTCAGAGGGGCACAAAAGAGTTTACCTGGCATTCTAGATAAATTACATAACTTAGACAAAACACGCATGTCCGCCTTTGCATTCGCACTCACAAGTGGTTTGCTCTCGTCATACACTTCTTCCAGAATGCCTCGGATTACAATTCCTTCTTCAGTTTGAGATTGCCTATTAATATTCCTCCCCTTGACAAGCTGCAATTTTTCGGTTGCCTCATCTCTAAGAAATACAAAAGCATGCTCAACGCTTACCGCATGAATTATTTGATCAAGAATTGCTTCGAGTAAAGAATTCAACTCTCGTATGGTATTGACAGTGGCACTTGCATTTAGCAAGATTCTGGTTTTTTCATCATCATCCAGCTCTGCCATTGCTAAGCCTTCAATATGGTGCTGCCGCCTATTTTCCTCAATTATTTTCATTAATTCCGATTTAATCTGGCCTCGCCTAAAAGCGTTATAATAAGTTGGCAGCATTTCAGATGGCACTTGAGTTTCTAATTTACATAAATGCTCATATGCTTTCGCGGCATGTTCGAGGTAATATTTTTTGTTTTGTAATGATCGGTATATTTGATAAAGCTCAGTATGTCCCCTCCAGCTAATTTCGCTATATCCGGCATTCTCACAAATCTCAAGAGAGGTTTTAAGCTCACGCAAGGCTTTATCAAGATATGATTCCTGCCATTTTAACAGATCTTCTTTGTCGCAAAAATCAGATTGTTCATTTGAACGCCATATGAGGGAGTAAATTATGCCTAAAAGCAAGTGCCCATGGCTGATCAAAACACCCGATTGCATGGCTTTTGCTAGCCTAAGCGCTTTTTTAACAAACCCTTCAGCCACGGTCGGCCTTTGCTGCTTGATTAGTATTTCACCTATGTGCAACTTGATTATGCATATGTGATATGGCCAGTGCTTTTTGGCAACTTTCCTATCAAGGAAATTTAGAATGCTTAAGGCTTTGTTAATAAAACCACGTTCAAAATATATGCGAGCTCTAAGCGCTTCCGCCATCTCATGCTCATAAAAGGGTGCATGATGCGTTTCAATACGACAGAGGTTATCAACATGCCTAATGGCATCATCAAAATTGCCCAGAATAAAATGCATAAGTGCAGAAACATAGTTTGCGTGTCCCAAACTGTATAAGGCTAACTTTTTTCGGTTTTCTATCCCCAATGCGTTTATGATTTCATTGCATGCTTTGTAATTATTTGCTACAAGCTCAACTTCAGCCAAGATTGTATTGAAGGCATGTATTATTGCAGGGTTATTGCAGTCGCAAACCGACTTAGATGCTTGCATTGCGACAGTAATAGAATCCCGAACGCGGCCCATTCGGCATAAACATTCAGCAAGATTTCCCAAGGCTTGAGCTCTCAAAACAACTGATCTACTCTTATGACTTAAAAAAACAGCTTTTTCATGGATTTCAAGAGCTTTGCCAAATCTGCCAAATCCCATCAAAACTGTTCCAAGAGTCGAATAGGCAGAGCAAGTTAGATAAGATTCCTCTGAATGAGCTAGAATCTCCGCTGCTTTTTCGCTTGCAATAAGTGCTTGATGAAGATTGCAGGCCACTCTATGGAGCGAAGCAGCCAGGCTTTGTATTCGTCCTGCCAATGCACCGGAATCAGAATCGGGACAACATTTAAGAGCTTTATTCAGAAACAATAATCCTTGCTGCGGATGAGATTGTATTACGGCACCGAATGCTAATTCCGCCCATAGCATCGACTTAATTAAATTGGGTTTATTTAATGGCTGTTTGCGAAAAAGCCTCAATCCCTTTTTACAGAAAATCTCTTGCATGTGGGAGTTGCCGCAATGCTGATAGGCGCGCGCAATCTGCATGAACAGATGTGCCCTCATATCTAATGCAATGCTCCTACTTTGAGCTAACTCCTTTTTTAGCAAATTAATTGCTCGATTCGGTAAGCCCAATGCAAATAAAGAGTCGCTGGCATTAATCGCAGCAGCGCAAAGCTCTTCTTTTGTTAAGCCAATTCTTTCTTTAAGAACATATTCAAAGCATCGAAAAGCATTCTCGTGTGCAAACTGAACACTTAATTGCGATGCTAAGACAAGCGCATATTTAACTGCAATGTTACCTCCTCTTCCTTCCATATAATGCATTGCCAGTTCTTGAAGAGGGGCTTCTTTACCCAGTTCCCGCTCGAGGGTTTCGGCTATTGTGCGATGCATCTTCCGGCTGAGCCGCTTCGGCAATTCGCATCGAATTACTTCGGCAATAAGGGCATGGCGAAATTCGACGGTCTCCTCGCCTTCTTTCGCCTCCATGCGTATCATCTGGCGATAGTTCAGCTCCTGGAGCGCCGCATTGAACTCAGGATCGCTTTTGGTCGCGACTGAACTCAGAAAGCCTCTGGAAACAGCGCGATGAATCAAAGCCAGCCATTGCGACAGCTCCCTGGCTGAAGCGGATAGTTGCGCCAAACGACGCTGAAGAACCACACCCACGCTGGCCGGAATCTCAAACTTCCGCGAATCCTCTTCCGTGAATATCCACCTGCCCGACTCATGGCGCAGCAAGCCTTGTTCCGCCAAATGCTTCAGCATCTCCTCAAGGAAAAAAGGATTCCCGCCAATATTTCTGTAAATCCAAACTCCAAGGGTCTCTGCCAAATCATCATCCGCCGTCATGCCGGACACCAATGCTCCGACGTTCTCCCTTGATAGAGGGTCCAATTCCAGAACCTCGCCGCGCTGTTGTCTGATGGCAAGATCCATCAAACGCGTCAACATCCCTTTTGTATCCTCACCGGAACGAAGACTCACGCACATCAGAACCGCATGGGCCTGAATATCAGAACTCAGATAATCCAGGACGGCCCCGGTTGCTTCATCCGCTTTGTGGAAATCGTGCAATAGCAGCAAAGTCGGCCGCTCCGCCAGCCGGCGAATTAGTTCTCGCGTCATGAGATCGCGAAATTGTCCGGCGGCAAGCTCGGAGGCAGGATCGAAGCTTCCCGAATCGGACACTCGGGGTGTTTCGCCAAAATCAAATAAAACTTCTCCATTTGCCGGCCGAGTGCGGGACAGGATTTGCCGAAATGGAGCATAGGATTCTTCCCCCTGGGTTCCACACATTCCTTCTATGACCCGCCATCCCTCCAAAAGCGCCCAGCTTCGCAATTCTTCCATGCACCTTGTCTTCCCCAAACCGGCTTCACCCTTTATGAATATCGTCCATCCTCGGCCGCTGCCGCGGACACGATTTGCGCTTTCTTGAAGGTGTGATATTTCTTTCTCTCGGCCGACCAGCCGCGTTACGGAAAAAAGAGTCTCCAATTGCCTGATATTTTTCTCCAAAGAGCTAGTGCCTAGAGATTCCGCCAGCAACTTGACCACTGTTTCTGCGGAGTCAGGGCGTTTGCGCGGGTCTTTATCCAGCAGCGCGCGCAATAGTCGCGACAACGCCGAGCCGCCGCTCATGCGCTCGATGGGACGCAAGTCAACACTTCCCTGTAAATGCTTCTGAATCAAAAAGCCCGGATCATCATCTCCAAACGGAAGCCGCCGGGCCAACAATTGATAGATCATAATTCCTAATGAATATAGATCCGACTTGGCATCGGCGCGTCCGCCCAATAAAATTTCCGGCGCCGTATAGATCGGCATCGCGTTGCCGATCCACTGCCGAACGTTCCGAATCCATCGTCCAAGACCGAAATCGAGCAGCTTGAGTCGCTTCTTACCATCCGCATTACCGGCCACAATCACATTGGATGGTTTCAGAGTTCCATGGGTTATGCCCTGAAGGTGTAGGTAATGGAGCGTCTTACAAAGCTCCAAAAGCAAATCCAGCAGTTCCTCCGTAGTCAGCCTTTCAGATGCAGCATAGATATTTTTCCCATCAATAAATTCCTCAACCAGAAAAAGTTCCCCGGTGTCTTCTAGAATTCCAAAATCCAGCAGCCGGGCGAGGTTGGCATGACTCAGTCTGCGTAGAAACGAGAGTTCCCGGCTCAAGGATTCCTTCACGGACGGGATTGGATCGAAACCATTCACAACTTTTACCGCAATCCGAGCTTTTCCTTCATTCAGATCTCGGCCTTGATAGACGGCCCCCATGTCGCCTGAACCGAGGAATCCTTCAATTTCATAACGCTCCCCTATGATATAGGCTTCTCCTAACCGCTTGTGTGCTATCGGCATAGTTTCTCCAATCGGCAAGGCTCACTATTCGCAAAGATCGAGACATTGCTTGCTGCAATGTCTTTCCTGGCATTTGAGGATTAACCGCTGCTTTACTATCATAAATAACCGGCTTTGAGCCCTCGGCTTAAAGAGGATTCTCCGAAGGCAATGAGGGATTAAGGGCGCTTTATTATAAAAAACCGAATCACCATGCGCAACCGCGATTCACATGGCAAAGGCCGGCGAGGCAATGTGACCTCCAAGCTTCATAATCTCCAAACGCTCACTCAATCTGCGGGCTGCACAGGCACAAGGAAAAATCACGCCGCCGATTCTATTTGCTCCCGACTACAGGTGTGAATTTCTTGACAGCACGATTAAATTCAATGAAACTGCCACTGATGTTCAGCCTATTCCGAGGATTTTCAATTCTTTGTCTCGTCACCATTATCATCGCAATTGGCCAAAGTGTGCCGTTTGCACAGAAGGCTGGCCCGGTCGACTATCTTCAGATCAAGGATTTGAATGGCGTTCGAGGAGGAAATCTTGTTGTCGCCGTAACTTCCGACCCGTCCAATTTCAATCGAATGCTGACGTCAGGTCTGGCGAATACGATGATCAGCGAAAGACTTTCCGCAGACCTAGTGCATATCAACCGAAGCAGCTTTCAGCTCGAATCGGCTTTAGCCACCAGATGGGATGTGGACAAAGCCGGAAGGATTTATACGATTCACCTTCGCCGCGGCGTGCGTTTTTCCGACGGCAGTCCCTTCACGGCCGACGACGTCGTTTTCACCTTCCAGGTGCTGACAGATCCCAATATACAAAGCGCCTGTCCGGTCAGATCGAGACAGATGGAACCTTTCCCCTTGTCACCAAAATGAACGACCATACCGTGCGGTTGGTATTTCAGCGCCCTGTAGGAATGGGGCTCCGGATGCTCGACTCTATTCCAATTCTGCCGAAAAACCGCCTATTCAAAGCCTACCAGGAAGGCAGGTTTGCGGCGGCGTGGGGACCGACAGCGCCACCTGGAGATATCGTGGGACTCGGACCATTTCGGCTAAAGGAATACCAGCGCGGAATTCGGATCGTTCTCGAGCGCAATCCTTATTATTGGAAAAAGGATCGCTCGGGACAGACACTCCCTTATTTGGACTCGATTACATTTCTGATCATTCCTGATCTAAATTCCGAGGCGCTTCGTTTTCAGCAAGGCGAGCTGGATCTGGTCAATTCGCTCAATCCCGAAAACTACGCCATGGTCCGGCGCAAACCCGGCAATTGCATTCTCAGGGACCTGGGGCCCGGCCTCGCAATGGACTTCCTCTGGTTTAACCTTAACCGGGGCGCAAGGAGCTCGGGAAAGCGCTTTGCGGATCCGGAAAAACTGTCAATCTTTGAAAGAGCCGAGTTTCGCCGAGCAGTCTCCCATGGCTTGAACCGTGAGGGCATGTCACGTTCAATCCTTTTGGGTCTGGGGACACCGCAGTTCGGACCGGTCAGTTCAGGAAACAGTCTCTGGTATAACAGCACCGTTGCTAAGACCGATTATAGTCCAATCCAGGCCCGCCAATTGCTGGCTAAGATAGGGCTGCTGATAACGATTGGGTTTTGGAATATGGCAGGGGGCGCCCGCTGGAAATCACCATATTCACTTCACGCGGCAACAGCGTGCGCGAAAAAACGGCTCAGATCATCCAAGACAACTTGTCCGAAATAGGAATCCGCGCTGGGATCCAACACCTCCTTCCGAATGAGATAGCGTCACGCTTTCTGAACTCGTTCGATTATGAAGCCATTCTATTTGGATTCACGCCGACTGATATTGCGCCCGACCTGCAAACCGACCTATGGTATAGCAGCGGTAAAATGCACTTTTGGGCGCCGAATCAAAAGAAGCCGGAACGCCCGTGGGAAGCTTCCATTGACGCCTTGATCACGAGACTCGTCAGAAGCATGGATCCTGCAGTCAGAAAGTCCGCGTTTGATCAGGTGCAACAGATTTGGGCCGAACAAATGCCTGCGATCCCGACAATCGCGCCCAATATTCTTTTGGGCTGGAGCAAAAAACTGGGCAACGTGCGCCCCTCGATTTTAGCGCCGCATCTTATATGGAATGCCGAAGAAATAACCAAAAGCAAAACCTGATCCGAGAAGCAATATTCACACAAGACGCTTGTGCCGACCAGCATTTCTCACAAGCTTTTCCGGCGAAACGGCGCGAACGGACGTGGATCCAAGACGTGCGACATGTGCGGCCGGGCCTCCAGACCGGCCCGAGGATGGCTCTGGAGAACCGTCCTCGCAGGGAGCACAATGAAGTAAACATGCCCGGATGTGGCGCCGCAGTAGAAATCTTGTGATATATGCCGGTCAGACCGATTCCTTAATATGCGAACGTTCGTCTATTTCCTTAAACACACAGTCCAATTGGTGTTACTCGCTTTGCTAGTAGCCTTCGCGACCTTCTGGCTGTCTTCCATCATTCCAGGCGACTTTTTCAGCACGCAGGGTTTAGATTCCGGAGTGCGCGCGGAAACGGTTGAACAGCTCCGGCATAAATATGGTCTGGACCAACCCGCCCACATTCAATTCTTACGCTGGCTACAAAGATTGTTTCGGATGGACCTAGGCGAATCTTTGTTCTATCAGAGGCCCGTTAGATCTATTGTCGCGGATGCACTCATCAACACTTCCTGGATCGGATTTCCCGCGCTCATCCTTGGATTCGGAGGCGGAGTGATTCTTGGGGCTTTCCGTGGAATGCTCGCACAGCGCCCGCTAGGACGCTTTCTGGATATGCTTTCTGCTATTGCTTTATCCTTGCCGTCCCTGTTGCTGGGATTGGGGGCTTTGCTTTTTGCCGCCCATACGCAATGGTTTCCGCTGGGAGGTATGAGCTCTTCGGGAAACCCCGATGCCGGATTGTGGTATTTTTTGGGGGATCGCATCCAACATCTTTTGCTCCCGGTAGCCTGTCTCACGATCCCAATCCTTGCGTCGGTTGAACGCATTCAATATGCAGCCACTAGAATCAATTATGACGTTCTCTACCTGCAGTCCGCCCGCTCCCGCGGACTGGGCAGCATTCGTTTTTTTTTGCATTACATATTGAGGCCGGGGCTGAATCCGGTCTTGTCGGTTTCAGGGCCGATGCTGGGGGCAGTTCTCAGCGGCAGTCTCGTACTGGAAGTGATTTTTGCCTGGCCCGGCCTCGGGCAAATTACCTATGACGCCCTATTCAATAGTGATCTTTTTCTGCTCGCCGGATGCGTCGTGGGCAGCAGCTTGCTCCTTGTTTTGGGGAATGTTTTGGCCGATCTTGCGCTGGTGACGTTCGATCCCAGAACACGGTCGCTTGTACGGAAGGGCCTCTGATGAAAACCCTCGGCGCCGCCCGTTGCGCGACAGCATTTGCCGCTTTGCTGGTTTTTGCGGCGGCTTTTGCGGACTTTTTATCTGCCAATCCTGCTTCCATGCAGAATCTCAGTCAGTTTTACCTCCCTCCATCGCGCGTTCATTTTGCTGACAGCCAAGGGAAATTGGCCCGCAGGCCATTTATTCATCGAATGGAGTTGACAGACCCCCTGAATGTTTTATATCGGGAAAGCAAGGATCAAGCCTATCCCCTTGAGTTTTTTTTCAGGGGCTATTCCTACAAACTTTTTGGATTGATTCCATGGGATCGCCATCTGGTAGGCAGACGAGAGGGCCCTCGATACTATCCCTTCGGAACCGACGAGCTGGGCCGCGATGTAATGGCTCGCGTATTGGCGGGCACGCGCACTTCTCTGCTAGTGGTGGCATTGGGTATGGCTATTTATGCGGCCCTTGGATTAACCATCGGCGCTTTTGCAGGCTTGCTGGGGGGCAAGACGGACATTCTTCTAATGCGGTTTTCAGAGTTTGTATTGGCGCTCCCCGCGCTCTATCTGGTGCTGGCCTTGAGGGCGCTTCTGCCTCTGCGCATCCCGTTCTGGCAGACTCTTCTTTTAACCGTTGGGACCATCGCCGCAGTCGCTTGGCCCCCAATGGCGCGCGGCGTTCGCGGCCTGATTTTGCAGCTCAGAAGCTCCGTGCACGTTGAAGCAGCACATTCGTTGGGAGGCACGCCCTTGCATATATTCCGGCGCCACATGCTTCCCTCTCTTCTCCCCTATGCAATGACTCAAACAGCGGTGGCTGCGCCCATTTTTCTGCTCGGCGAAGCAGTTCTTTCATTCCTGAACGTAGGTTTTCGCGACACCGCAGAATCCTGGGGATACATGTTGCGAAGCCTGAAAGACCTCCGGGTCATCACCGATTTCTGGTGGAACCTTCTGCCGTTGTGTATGGTCTTTCTTACCCTGCTTTGCCTGAATACACTCAGCAGCCTGTTTAATGGCAGAGATCCAGACAGTCAGATAATGCGGATTTAGAAGCGATAGGATCAGGCCCTTAGAACCCCTGGTAAGCTCAAGCCCAGATAACCGGATCAGATGGATTCTAAGGGCTCTGATCCCATTCAAACTCAACGCGGGGTTTATTATTTTTTGGGTGGTACCACAGCATCTTTAAATGCCTTCGCGACTCGAAATTTCACCACCGTCTTTGCAGGAATCTTGATGGCAGCGCCGGTCTGCGGGTTCCGCCCCATGCGGGCTTTGCGTTGAGATTTTACTGTTTTCCCGATGCCCGGGATGATGAACTGACCGTTCTTCTTGGTCTCGGCAACTGCGGTACTGGCGACAATGTCAAGTACCGCGTTGGCCGTGGCTTTTGTTACGCTTGCTTTTCCTGCTATCAGAGATACCAACTGAGCTTTCGTCATCACTTTTCCAGCCATTCAACTCCTCCCATAAAATAATGTTAGGATCTACCGGAATACAGCAAACAAGCTAGGAACATTTTGCGGATATTCTGGGAAAAAGCAATAATGATTTTCAAAACCCCTTTATTATTGATATGGGCTACGATTCTCCACCGCCGCGCGGTTAATACGAACCAAGCGCTCCGTTTTCATTTTGCTCTCGCACCTCTTCGCCGTTTGCAATTGGAAACGCTCGCTAGCCATCTTTGCGACGCCGATCCGGCAACCCCGCCGCCCTCGCACTCGGCCAGTTTTCCTAGGGTTTTTTCACGACTGATAATAAGGATTGCGGCCTGCCGCATGATCAGTGATGTCCATGATCTCCCCCACTTCAGGAATTTTCTCGCGGATCACTCTTTCTATGCCGAGCTTTAAGGTCATCTTGGCGGATCCGCAGCCCTGACATCCACCGCCCAACCGCAGGTAAACCGAGTTTTTCCTCACATCGATAAGTTCCACCCACCCTCCGTGCATGCCGAGAGCCGGGTTGACCTCCACATCGAAAAGCGTTTGAACTTTCTTGCGAATTTCTGCCTCCGGCGGCATTGTGCGGTCGTATTCCACGCTGACAGCAGGATCGCCTGACCGAATATGTTCCCGAATTATCGCCCCGATTTGTTTACCGATTGAAGGCCACGGCTCATATCCGGATTTGGTGACAGTCACCTGATCTTCCGCGATCAGAATATTTTCAACTTCGGGAATCTCAAAGATTCTCCGCGCGAGGGGAGAAACATTAGCCGACTCCCGATTCCCGAAATATGCAGAACCTCCGGGATATACCGGCCGGTCAACCGTGAACCTGCAGGTTGCCGGATTAAATGTTGGTTCACCCTTAATGCTTATTTCGTTCTCCACAGATCTCTCCTTTTTCTGTCCGGCCACGTGAACTTAGGGCCTGCGCAGAAATAAATCCACATTTGGGCGCGTGCGCCGGGCGGGCAGATGGAAGGTGCTGCGACGCGGGCGATGCGCTATCATCTTCGAGGAACGGCCACGCGACCGATGCCGGCCCGCCGTCGCGCCCTTTCGGGCTGCGGCCGGGAACCTGCAGCAAAATGTGATTATATTTCTGCGCAGATCATGAGCTCGTTCCGCCCACAAACTATAGGAGCCGAGGCCAAAGCGGTCAAGGGGCAAAGGGAACAAACGCCAAAAAGCGAGCTGAGGACAGGGAAGCGGCGCCACGTTGGCCTTTGTCCCTTGGTCCTTGTGACAATCCAAAAAAGCGCCATGGGAAATAGGGCGCGCCCAATTGATTAGGTAATTTCCGAGACGTTCAAATATCCCGGCGCCAGTGAACAAAAGCGAATTTATCCTCCGGCGCATATTTTAGATTCAGCTCTCCGCCGAAATCCCGCTGAATCGACTTGCCGATCCTTGCAACCAGATGTTCGGTCGTAGCGGATACAACAATGCCGTCTTGGTTTTCCTTCATCTCTATGATTCGCTCCAGCGGCCGCTCCTCCTGGGTATATTTCTCCACATTCCTTATCCGGCTTATAAGTTCCTGGCGGTGGATGCCGGCAAAAGTTCCGCTGAACTGCACGATTCCTCCGATCGTGCCATCCCTGATCTGCAGACACGCCGGACATAGTTTATACTGCCAATCCGCTGCCCGTGTCGCATTTCTGCGTTTCCAGACCCCAGCCTTGAAGGAAAGATCGCATCGAGGGCATCGTGTATTGGCGGGATACTTTTCCAAGCGTTGATTCGCTCCACCAAGCCGCCCGCGTCGTTGTTTTCGCAGGCCTTCGCGCAATTGAAGCCTTCTAG
>JBBISO010000084.1:0-10777 GCA_037441325.1 Acidobacteriota bacterium
TTTCAGTTGGGCGATGGTAGGTCCCCTGACATTGAAGTTCTTTGCGGATTATGGCGCAACAGTCGTCAGGGTGGAAACAAGCCGCCGCCCTTGCGTCACGAGAACTTCCGCGCCTTTCAAGGACAACATCGCGGGGCTCAACCGAAGCGGATATTTCAATCACTTCAGCGCGAATATGATGAGCCTATCGCTCAACATGAATCATCCGCTCGCCGCCGGAGTTGCAAAGGATCTGATTTCGCATGCCGACGTCGTAATGGAAAACTTCACGCCTGGAGTTATGGAGCGATGGGGCCTCGGTTATGAGGAACTGGTAAAGATAAAGCCGGACGTCATCATGGTCCGTCAAAACGGATTCGGTTCGGAAGGCCCGTACCGGAATCTGGCGGCTTTCGGAATGATCCTCGCCGCCATTGCAGGCATTCCCAATTATATTGGCTGGCCGGATAGAGGTCCGTTGCCGATGGGGGTAAGCGCCTATACGGACGGCATCAGCCCGCGCTTCGCCGCCGCAGCTCTGATCGCAGCTCTGGAATACCGCGACCGCACGGGCAAGGGGCAGTTGATCGATCTGGCGCAATTTGAGACGGCTCTTTATTTTTTGCTTCCGGGGCTTCTGGATGCGGCGGCCAATGATCGGGAACCGGTCCGGAAAGGAAATGCCAGCGCCGATGCCGCCCCTCACAGTGTATATCCATGCAAGGGAAAGGACCGGTGGTGCACCATCGCGGTGTTCGATGACGCCCAATGGGCTGCGCTTTGCAGGATCATGGTCAAGCCGGAATACGCAACGGATGCCCGGTTCGACACGCCGGCCCATCGGAAAGAGAATGAGCAGGCGGTGGATGCGGCGGTTCAAGCCTGGACAGCCGAGCGATTGCCGGAAGAAGTCATGGCGCTCCTCCAGGCTGCCTGCATACCTGCGGGAATTGTAGCGAACGCCGCCGATCTCTTTGAAGATCCCCAGTTGCGCAGGCGCAGCCTGTTCTGGCCCATGGAGCATAGCGAAATGGGCATGTTCACGCATCTCGGTACGTGCATGAATCTCTCGAAGACGCCCGCGCAGTCCCACATGCCGAGCCCCTGCCTGGGGGAGCACAATAAGTATGTTGTGACGAAAATTTTGGGCAAAACGGATGAGGAATTTATCGAGCTTCTAAAAGCGGGAGTGCTGGAGTGACGCGACGGAGGCGGTGCCATGGAATATGAATTTATTTTGTATGAAAAGGAAAAACACATAGCAACGATCATCTTGAACCGGGATTGGACGGCAGCGCTGACGGAAGCCGAGAAGGATGATGATGTTAAGGTCATTGTTTTTAAGGGCGCCGGCCGGGCTTTCAGCGCCGGCGCCGATCTGACCGGCGTCGGCTTTGTTTACGGTATGAAGGAACCAAAGCCCGGAGAGAAAAAAACCTCAAAGCGCATTGCGCAGAGAGTTAAGCTAGACTTCGACCGCAGTCTTTTTCTGGATTTTCACCGAAGAATACTTTATTGCAGGAAACTGACCATTGCCCAGCTCCACACCTATTGTCTGGGCATGGCCTTTAATATAATGCTGCATTGCGATCTTATTATTGCAAGCGAGGACTGCAAGCTCGGCCATGTTGAAGAGCGGCTGGGGCAGGGAGGTATGACCATCTCCCCGATTATGGTCCTGAGGTGCGGATTAACGAGAGCCATGGACCTGTGCCTGACCGGCAAGATGATTACCGGGAAGCAGGCGGCTGAATACAACTTGATCAACCGGGCAGTGCCGGCGGAGATTTTGGATCAGGAAGTCAGTGAATTAGCCCATGGGCTGGCCCTTCACCCGAAAGACGGGATTGCCATTGGCAAGGCATGCAGGGAGATGATGTACGTTACCATGGGCATTGATCGGGGACTGGTGGACCATTACATCATGCATACGCTGCAGACCAATAAAGTTCTTGATGAAGGGGAAATCAATTTTTTCAAGATGAGGCGGGATAAAGGCGTCAGGGAAGCTGCCCACGAAAAGAACGAATACTTCAAGGCCCTGGATAAATAATTCGAGACCGGATTTTTAGCTTTCAATTGTTCATCTCGATGTTCGACTCTTGAGTTCAGAAAGAGGATTTGATTGTGGATGCTGCGGTGTTGTTAGCCCGCAATTTCGTCAATACCAGGTATGAGGATCTCCCCTTTGATGTCGTTGAGGCGACCAAGAAGGAGATCCTGGATTTGTTGGGCGTCGCTCTGGGCGGCATTTCTGAGCCGGGAAGCAAGGAAGTGATGGAACTCGTTGCGGAATGGGGTGGCAGTGAAGAGAGCAGCGTCATTGGCAGCCGGCGGAAGTTGCCGGCGCCGAATGCGGCGCAGGTTAACGCCACCATGGCCCATGCGCTTGACTATGACGATGTGCATGAAGCGGCTGTGATACATCCGGGCATCGTTACCATCCCGGCCGTCATGGCTATGGCGGAAGCGCAAGGGAATTTGAGCGGAAAGGAGTTTATTACATCCACCGCCCTGGGAGTTGACATGATGTGCCGGTTGGCGTTGGCGACGACTCCCGGAAGAAGCCCGATCGAATTGGGATGGCACCTCACCGCGCTATTCGGTTTTCTCGGGGCCGCCGCCACCGCAGCGAGGATGATGAAACTGGATGAAGAGAAGACGGTCCATGCCGTGGGTATCGGCTACCATCAGTGTGCGGGAAATGGGCAATGTGTCAGGGACGGAGCTCTGACAAAGAGGCTGGGGCCGGGTTTTGCTGTGCGAGGGGGCATCGCCGCAGCGCTGATGGCAAAACGCGGCGTCACGGGCGCCAAGAACTGCCTGGAAGGCGAATGGGGTCTTTATTATCTATATATGCGCGGGGATTATAGCCGGGAAGTCCTAACCTCAGAGCTGGGAAAGCGCTTTGAGGGAATCAACGTCGCGATCAAACCTTATCCTTGTTGCCGGGGTATTCATCCCGCAATTGATGCCGCCTTGGAACTGGCCGGTGAAAAGAATCTCAGGCCCGAAGAAGTAAAGGGAATTCTGCTCCATGTAACTTCCGCCCATTATTCGCTGCTCTGTAAACCTGAGGATGTCAAGCGTTCCCCCCGAAGTCCGGTGGATGCCCAGTTCAGCATTCCCTGGGGTGTTGCCACGGCGATCGCCCATGGGCGTGCCGGCTTGGAAGATTTCACGCCGGAGGCAATTGCGGATCCGGCCAGATTGGAAATCACACGCAAAATGGAGATTGCGGTGGACGACACCCTCGTCAGGCAGGGGGGCGTAGATCCGACGAGAGTAACCGTTACGACAAAGGATGGAATTATTTTTTCTAAGGAGGTGGAGCACCCTCTGGGAAGTCTGAAAAGGCCCATGTCCTTGGATGATTGCGCGAGGAAGTTCAGAAATTGCGCCCGCGCCCTGGATCATGGCCGCGCGGAGGAGATCATAGAGTTGATCGCGCGCCTGGAGTGCCTTCAAGATGTCAGGCAGTTTCTTCGTCTCCTGTGCGGGTAAGCTTCTGAACCATAAATAAGCCTCGCGGCCGACATGCAATTTCTTAACAGGCTTTTGGCTGAATTCCAAGCCGTATAGTTTTGCATGAATCTTGAATTTATGACACAAGGAGAAAATCCTATGAGCAATGCCTTGAGCGGGAAAGTAGCTTTTATTACCGGCGCGGCTGCAAAAAGGGGAATGGGGCATGCGATTGCCCTGAGGCTGGCCCGGGAGGGAGCGGATGTCGTTGTTACGGACAAGCACGCGGCGCCGAAAAGCGCGTGGGCCGGGGATGAGGATTGGAAAGGCCTGGAGGATGTGGTCAATGAAATCGTGTCGTTTGGCCGCAAAGCCCTGGCGGTAGTGGCGGGGGTGGAGGACTCCAGGGAAATCGACGCGGCGGTGAAGGCGGCGATTGATAAGTTCGGCAAGATCGATATTTTGGTCAACTGCGCCGGCATCCGCGGGCCGGTGGGCGTTCCTGTTGTCGAAGGCAATGAGGCGGACTGGCGCCTGCAGTTTGAAGTGAACACGATCGGCTGCTTCATTGTGTCCAAAGCCGTCGCTAAGGATATGGTCCGCAGGAATGAGGGCGGGAAGATTGTGCATATCGCGTCGGCCGCGGGAAAACTCCCTGTTCCGGGGAGCGCGGCTTATGCCGCCTCGAAATGGGCTGTGATCGGTTTCGTCCAGGCTTTGGCCATGGAGCTGGCTCCTTATAAAATCAATGTCAATGCCATTAATCCGGGTTTTTTTGCTACGAATTTGCGGGATGAGGACGCCATCCTCAAGAGCCGGAAGGCGGGGATATCCATTGAAGAATTCAGAGAGGAAGAATATAAAAAACTGCTTACCATGATTCCCCTGAAGCGCATGGGCAATGTGGAAGATATCGCGAATGTCGTTGCTTTTCTGGTATCCGACCAGTCCGACTATATGACGGGGCAAGCTATCAATGTCACCGGCGGACACCTGATGCACTAAATTCCATTTCAAGGAGGAGAACGGATGAAAGGCGAATTTGAAGGCAAGGTTGCGATCGTTACCGGAGCCGCCATGGGGATCGGCAGGGCATCGGCGATTGCCTTCGCCCGCAGAGGTCGCTGATGTGGAAGTTAAGGGAGGCGAAGAGACCGCGCGCATGATAAAGGATACCGGAGGGGAGGCGATTTTCGTGAAAACCGACGTCTCCAGCGCCGTTCAAGTGGAGTCCCTGGTGAAAAAGGCGGTGGAAACCTACGGCCGGCTTGATTACGCGCACAACAATGCCGCCATCAACCGGGGAATCGGCGTATTGACTGGGGAGTATGAAGAAGATGATTGGGACGTGCAGCTCGATGTGAATCTCAAAGGCATATTTCTTTGCATGCGGTATGAAATCCCCGAAATGCTCAAGATCGGAAAAGGAACGGCGATCGTAAACACGTCATCCATATCGGGATTATCGGGTCATGCGGCGGATCCCGCGTATGTCAGCAGCAAGCACGGAGTAGTGGGCATTACCAAATCGACTGCCACCCAGTACGCGCGAACAGGCCTCCGCGTGAACTGCGTCTGTCCCGGGCCGATATACACCGCCTTGTTTGACAGGATCGTGGCGGCGATTCCCGGCGTGGAGGCCGCAACCCTGGAGAGAGTACCCATGGGTCGGGTGGGCCAACCCGAGGAAGTGGCCGAAGCCGCTGTTTGGTTATGTTCGGACGCGGCCTCTTATGTCACGGGAGTCGCTTTCCCCGTGGACGGTGGACTGGCGGCAATATAAGGCGGCAAGCCGCGAAACCGCACGAATTCCCCAATAAAATCGGCAATATTTATGCAGTTCGCGGCTGATTCTAGCGGTCTTTCTCCAATAGCGGAGGTGTGTGGGTGAATCAAGGCGGGAGCAGGTTCGTGACCTATCGCAAAGCCGGAAACTGCATTTTTGTGGAGCTGGCGACCGGCCCCGAAGATGAAGCGGCGTCCGCTGGAATAGCGGCGGAACTGGCGGAATTGTGCGATCGGATTGCATGGGATGAAGAGGTGAGAGTCGTTGTTTTGGAGTTCAACGGCGAAACCAGCAGCTGCCTGGCGGCGTTGGCCGCCAAACTGAAACAGCCGGTGATTGCGGCCATAAAAGGAAATGCCCTCGGACCTGGTCTCGAACTGGCCCTGGCATGCGATATCAGAGTCGGAACGGAAAACGCCCGTTTTGGCCTTCCGCAAATCAGCATGGGCCATTTGCCGTCCGGCGGCGGAACCCAGAGATTGCCGCGCCTTGTGGGGCTGGGAAAAGCGATGGAGATGATTCTCACCGGCCGCTGGTTAGATGCGGAGGAGGCACAAAGGATCGGTCTAATCCATCGGGTAGTTGCGGAAGAGGAGCTGCGACGAGCGGCAAATGCCCTGGCCCGGGAAATGGCATTGAAATCCCCGGCAGCTTTGAGCTATGCGAAGGAAGCGATTTACGGCAGCATGGACCTGACACTGGATCAGGGTTTGAAGATGGAATTGGACCTCTATCTTCTGTTATTCGGCACCCGAGATCGCGTTGAGGGCATCACGGCCTTCAAGGAAAAGAGGAAGCCGAAATTCGAGGGAATTTAGCAATCATGGCGGACGCGTTTGAAACAGTCATTTATGAAAAGAGCCGGGGAATCGCCTATGTGACATTGAACAGACCTCAGGCGCTGAACGCATACAGCGTGCAAATGCGGGATGACCTTTATGAGGTTTTGAGCGCCGTCAGAGCGGACGATGAGGTGCGTATTGTGCTATTCAAGGGTGCCGGCGATAAAGCCTTCTGCGCGGGCGCCGATCTGAAAGAATTTCTCACGGCTCCTTCGGCCACCAAAGCCAGGAATATCCGCGCGCTGCGCGACCTTTGGAGGCTTTTTCTATGCGTTCCTCAGCCGCTTATCGCGGCCCTTCATGGCTATGTGCTTGGTTCCGGGCTGGAGATCGCCTTGTTTTGCGATATCCGGATTGCTTCGGATGATGTTGTTTTCGGTATGCCGGAGGTGGGACTGGGAATCATCCCCGCCGCCGGGGGGACTCAGACGCTGCCGCGCGCGATCGGTTTAGCCGGATCGCTGGACATGCTCCTAACGGGACGACGTTTGGGGGGGCAGGAGGCCCTCCAGACCGGTCTGGTCAACCTGCTGGTGCCCCGGGAAATGCTTATGCAAGAAGCTGAAGAGATGGCTTGCCGGATCGCTTCCTTCGATCCCGTGGTTGTGAGGATGGCCAAACAGGCGGTTCAAAGGGGATTGGAGATGCCTCTTGACCAGGGACTGGAACTTGAATCGAGGCTTGCTGCGGGACTAAGAGGACGGACTTCGGAATGAAATTGATTTCCGGCGGCCTTTTGAAGAGGATGGGCAGGCATGAATAAGGTTGTGAGGAATGTCGAAGAAGCCCTAGTAGGAATTGAAGACGGAACGGTGATAGCCATCGGGGGCTTTTTCGCCGCCGGGGTGCCGAGGATTCTGCTGGGGGCGCTTATCCATAGAGGTGTGAAAAACCTCACTCTAGCCTGTGGAGCAGGCCCTCTGTTGGGTGCAAAGGATGAATTGGATTTGCTGCTGAAGAACCGGCAGGTCAAGAAATTGATTGATTCCTACGGACTGTTCCGGTCTGCTACCAAGGGTGCTCAGCACCTGCTGGAGCAGCAGGTGCGTTCGGGAGAGATCGAGCTGGAGGTTTACCCAATGGGCACCCTTTGTGAAAAGTACCGGATGGCCGGTGCAGGTATACCAGCATGCTATATTCCCGTGGGCGAGGGCTCCATGGTGGAGGAGACCATTATTACAAACATCGAGCGGAACCGGAAGAAGCGGGAAGTGCGGACTTTTGACGGGCACAATTGCATCCTCGAATATGCTCTCAAACCTGACTTTGCGATCATTCACGCCCATACAGGTGATATGGAGGGTAACCTGCGGTACCGCAAAACCGCCCGAAACTTCAATCATATAATGGCAATGGCGGCCCGGGTGACAATCGCGGAAGTTGAAAACCTGGTACCTGTCGGCGACCTTGATCCTGAATCGGTCCATACTCCGGGAATCTTCGTTCAAAGGATTGTCAGGGTGCCGAGGATTGCTTTTGACATTACTAGCCTATGAATCTCGGAGAGAGCTGCCTTTGTTCAACCCTAATCCCTCTTGCTGAGCGGATCTCGAGTAATAAACAATGTGAATGTCTCCGGAATTCTACCCAGGAGGAATGCGGTGAAGAAATATGAAGGACTCCCGCGGGAGATAATCGCGTTGAGGGTCGCCAGGGAAATCCAGGACAATTCCTATGTAAATCTGGGTATTGGGATCCCCACCCTGATAAGCAACTGGTTGGAAGGCAGGGATGTAATCCTGCAATCTGAGATCGGCATGCTAAAGACGGGTAGCCTGGCGGAAGGAGATGCTATCGATCAGGATCTTATTAACGCCAGCTGCCAGCCGGTTTTGGAAGAAAAGGGTACGGTCTATTTCGACATATGCGAATCGTTTGCCATGATCCGGGGCGGCCATGTGGATGTTACAGTAATGGGCGCATTTCAGGTCAATGCGTCCGGGGATTTTGCCTCCTGGCTGAATCCTTCCAGAGGCTTGAACGGCGTTGGGAATATCGGCGGATCGATGGATCTCGCGGCCGGAGCCAAGAAGCTTTTTATCGCGATGGAGCATACTACAAGTGACGGAGAGCCCAAAATAGTGCGCCAGTTGACTTGCCCCGCAACGGCAAAAGAAAGGGTGAACATGATTTTTACAGATCTGGCGGTTATTGAAGTCACGCCGCAGGGACTGTTGCTGCGGGAGATTTATCCCGGATTAAGCACGCAGGATATTCAGTCGGTTACGGAACCTACGCTCCTTATCGTATCCGATCTGAAGGAGATTGAGCTGTAGGGGATTTGCGGAGGACTGCCGGGAAAGGAAAGATTATAGGATGGCAAATCAAGTAGGGAAACGGTACAAATGCGCCAAGTGCGGCGCGGAAGTTATTATAACCAGGGCCGGTAATGGGACGGTGCATTGTTGCGGGCAGCCGATGGATTTGAAAAAATAGCTTTCACATGCTCCCGCGCGAAAGATAGGCGGCAATCGATGAGTCAGCTTGGAAAGAGATACAAGTGCGAGGTTTGCGGCACAGAAGTTCTTTGCACCAAGGCCGGCGAGGGCGTGTTTGTGTGCTGTGAAAAGGAAATGAAGCTTCAGGAGCCGAGACCGCTGCCCTCTTCGGATTAGTCCGGGGACAGGCTACGCAATCCCCGAATTCGCGGTGAATGCTAGCTGCAGCCAGAATGCTATCTTTGTTCGGGGATTGCGTAGCCTGTCCCCGGATTGTTATTCAACCACCAACCGAAGAACTGCGGGCCGTAAAAAAGGCAGAGAGTGGTCCCGATGCCCAGAAAAACGCCGAATGCAAGCCTGGTCTGAAGATTCATGTTGCGAAAGAGCATGAGGGAGATCCCGATCATGCTTCCCAACAGCGACCCCGAAAAAATCGTCAGCCAGGCAAGGGGCCAGCCGAGGAATGCGCCCACCATGGACATCATTTTGACATCGCCCATTCCTAGGCCTTGTTTCCTGCGGATTTTTTCATAAGCAAGAGCCACGGCGAGAAGAATCCCCCCTCCAAGGATAGCGCCCGACAAGGAACCCACCCAAGGCAGAATTGCTCCTGGATTTACGGGCCAAATCCAAAAGGCCGCCTTCCTTGAAATTGGATCTGCGTAGAAGGAAGGCATTTGGAAAGGACTCAGGATTATTCCTGCCGCCGTGCCAGGCAGGGTCAAGGTGTTGGGCAGAATTCTATGTTGGTAGTCAATGAAAACGAGGATGATCACCACGGAAAGCAAGAGCGAGTTCACGTAGGTCGGGGAGGAGAAATCCCACTTCTGTGCGCAGCCCCAAAAGGCCGCACCCGATAGCAGCTCGACAAACGGATACTGCCAGGAAATGCTTTTCCCGCAAGAGCGGCATTTTCCTCTTAAATACAAAAAGGAGAGTACCGGCACATTGTCGTAAAAGCGTATCCGGTTCCCGCAGTGCGGGCAATGCGAGCCGGGGGAGACAACAGATTTTCCCAGGGGAATCCGGTGGATGCACACGTTGAGAAAGCTTCCGATCACAAGTCCGAACAGAGCATAGACGAAGGCGACAATTGGCATGTAGCTATCTTAGATGAGGAGTGGATTATTTGAGGAATAAATAATTAACGATTTACGATTGACGACTGAGTGACAGCGGCAATTTCGATTTTCAATCGTCAATCGTAAATCGCAAAGCGTAAATTGCTACTCTAAATTCGGGACATTGTTGGAGCTGCCCTTTGCAATGTCGAAATCATTGGATTCCAGAAGAGTGTATACTGACTTTTGCAGGGAGATGATCGCCTTTTTATAAGCGATCAGAGCCTGCAGCTCTGTGTACTCGGCCTGGGAAAGCTCATTTTGCCGTTGAAGAACCAGATAATTCTGGCTTAGCCCTGCCTGGAAACGTTTTTCCTCACCGTCCAGCCGTTCTTTCGAAAGCGTGCGGGATACTCCTGCCGTCTCCACCTGTTTGCGGGTGGTTTCAAGCTTCTGGACCGCATTGCGCACATCCACTTGGATGGATTGCTCCGTGTTCTTGCGTTGCATGAGTTGCTGGCGTTTCGTGATTTCCTGCTGCGCGAGCTGAGCGTCCAGGCTGCGGGTTCGCAGCGGGATCGATACCTGGAAGGCGACCTGCCAGTTGGTGAAGCCTTCCGTAAAGATGGTCTTATAGGCCGTGCCGATTCCGCCGATCAGCGCCTCGGGAGTCTGCGGCATTCCGGCTCGAAAACTCTGCGGGCCGGCCACGCCGGTGCTGCCGAAAGCGGCGGTAATGTCGAACTGCCATTTGCGGCTGTTTCGGGTCATTTGCAGGTTGATGTCCGAAGTTTTCAGATTGATATCGATCTGTTCGAGTTCGGGCCTATTCTTCAGCGCCGTTTCAATGGCCGCGTTCAGATCTACTTTATACTCGCGGAAGTCGGGAGTGTCGGTCGGGACAATGACTTTGTTCCAGATTTCGGCGTTTCTATCATTGGATATCAGAGCGCGCAGGTTGTTTTCCTGGCTGAGGATTCTTTCCTCCGAGGCGATCAGGTCGACCTCCCGCTGCGCCATGTTGGCCTGCGCATCGGTGACTTCGATGGGAGCCAGGGTGCCGACTTCAACTTTCTTTCTGTTATCTCGGAGAGTGATTTGGGCCAGCCGCACGGAGTTGCGTTTGATCTCGTAATCCCGGATCGCCGCGACCAAATCCCAATACTGCGATTGGATGTTTGAAATCGTATCCGTGACTTTTTG
>JBBISO010000085.1:0-4958 GCA_037441325.1 Acidobacteriota bacterium
AGGGACAATTAGCGCCTGGATCTCAACGTTCATGCTTCCCCAATCCTTTGCTCCAAATGCGTAAGTTTTATTTTGGGGGCATTACTTTCTCCTTCCTATTTGTGAAGAGGCTCTTGGTGAAGTTGCAATGCGGGTGAAAAGGAAACAGCCATAATGCTGCTTTGCTGAAGGCTGATGGCCGGCAGCCGGCAGCCGCAAGGCGGCTCAGGAGATCACCTCAATGGGGTTGCGGCCACCGGCGGTGCTGCGATAAATTTTTTGCTTATGGCGCAATTAGATATAAAGATCCAGGGTGAAACCCTGAATGTCGCGCAGGAGATACTGGATCGCTATAACGTGCCGGGCCCCCGCTATACAAGCTATCCCACGGCACCGGAATGGACGGATTCTTTCGGGCCGCTGGATTTTGAGCAGGCATTGAGGCAATCCAATGAAGATCGTCCCGCCCGCCCGCTCTCCATATACACGCACATCCCCTTTTGCGACCGCCTTTGCCTGTTCTGCGGATGCAATGTCGTTATCAATAGAAATCATGATGCCGCAATCCCGTACCTTGAGAATCTGGAATGGGAAATCGGACAGATCGCCCAACGACTCGACAAATCCCGGCCGGTGGTCCAGTTCCATTGGGGCGGAGGAACCCCAACCTACCTCAGCGCCTCCCAGCTCGAACGACTGTTCATATCCACAAAAGAGTTTTTGGTGTTCGCTCCGGACGCGGAAATCGGAGTAGAGATAGATCCGCGCGTAACCCAGGAAGATCAATTGATCACACTGCGCCGCCTGGGTTTTAACCGGATTTCCATGGGAATCCAAGATTTCAATCCTGACGTACAAAAAATCGTCCGCCGCATCCAGCCATACGAACAGACCAGAACCATATTCGGCCTGTGCCGTTCCCTCGCCTTCGAGTCCGTCAACATCGACCTCATCTATGGCCTCCCCCTTCAGACTCCTGAAAGCTTCCTGGATTCGGTCGACAAGGTTATCGAGTTCGGCCCTGATCGCGTAGCGATGTTCAGCTATGCCCATGTCCCGTGGCTTAAAAAGCAGCAGGGCGCCATCGCCAGATATATTCCCCAGGGAATGGCCAAGTTTCAGATCTTCCGCGCCGGGATTGAACGGTTCACTCAGGCAGGTTATCTGTATATAGGAATGGATCACTTTGCGCGCCCTAACGATGAACTCTGTCTGGCGCAGAAAAACCGGACATTACACCGGAACTTCCAGGGTTACACCACCAAAGCGGGAGCTGACCTGCTTGGGCTCGGCGTAAGCTCAATCAGCAGCGTGGGCGAAATCTATGCCCAGAATTACAGGACGATTAAGGATTACTACACCGCCATTGAAAAAAGGGTTCTTCCAACCATGCGCGGCATACGTCTGGAAGAAGACGACATTATCCGCCGGGCGGTTATCAGCAAGTTGTTGTGCCATTGCGTGCTGAATAAGGGCGAAATCGAATCCGAGTTCGGGATCCGCTTTGACGAATACTTTGCGGATGAACTCGTCCGGCTGGAACCTTTGCAAAGAGACGGCCTAATAATTCTGGCGGACGGGAGCATTTCGGCCACCCAGCTCGGGCGCATTTTCATCCGCAATGTTGGGATGGTATTCGACAAATATTTGCGGAAACCGGCCGATAAACCGATTTTTTCCAAGACACTTTGAGCTGATTTAAGAACTATATTTGCTTTAAAAGCAAACCGCAAAGACCAAGAAAAAGAGATGCTTTGAAGCCTTGAAGGTCTTCGTGGTTGGAGGGAGCGTCCTAAAAAATGGGTTGGAAACACCCTCTGGACCGGCGTATCTGATAGCATAAGCATTAGAAGTAGTTCTTAAATCACCTAAGACACTTTAAAAATAACCCTAAGTACCCTGAGAGCCCAAGGGCGTGCAAAAAACAGGAGTGCTGCTGTTCAATCTGGGCGGACCTGAAACGCTTCAGGATGTCCGCCCTTTTTTGTACAACCTCTTTTCCGACCCCGAAATAATCAGAATAAAAAGCGGCCGCTTGCGGCGAATGCTCGCTTGGTTTATCGCCTCAATCCGCCAAGGCAAGTCGCGGCGTCTTTACGCACAGATTGGGGGAGGATCGCCTTTGCGCCGTATCACCGAAGCGCAGGCCGACGCGGTTGCATCAGTATTGAGTTCCAGAGGATTGGACGCCGGCGTCTATGTGGGAATGCTCTGCTGGAAACCAAGCATCGATGAAGCGGCGGAACGAATTCTTCAGAATAGGATCAACCGGCTGGTTCTTCTCCCTCTTTTCCCCCAGTACTCCGTAACAACCACCGGATCATGCCTGAAGCGCTTCCAAGACCTCGATCATAAGCTCGGTCTTTCATCAAAAATGAATATCCGAACCGTCAAAGCTTGGTATGATGAGCCGCTTTACATCGAATCAATGACAGATCTTATCCGGGAAAGCATGCAGCTGTTTTCCCGGCCTGAAGATGAAAAAATCAGCCTGCTTTACAGCGCGCATTCCATTCCGGCGCGCTATGCGCAGGAAGGCGATCCTTACCTGGAACAGACACGCCGGTGCGCCGCGCTCATTGACGCAAGGCTGGGCGCCAGCCATCACTCACTGCTGGCTTTCCAAAGCAAGGTCGGCCCGGTTCCATGGCTCCGGCCTTCCACAAAAGAGGTGCTGCTTGAATTGGCGCGCAGCGGGCGCACCCGAATTTTGGCGGTTCCTATCAGTTTCGTATCTGACCACCTGGAAACACTGTATGAGATGGATATCGGTTACAGGGAGCTTGCAACCCGACTTGGGATCAAAGAATTCCGCAGAGTCCCGTCGCTTAATCTTTATCCAAAGTTTATTGAGGCGCTAGCGGATAGGGTGATCCGCGAGCTGGATTAGCTTCTGTCTCGAAAATAGCGAAATTGATGGTCCAGTTACACCATTACTTCACCTAAATGAGCGTCGGCGCAGCCGATTTTCATCCGCTTGGGTGCGCCCCGGCGCATGGAGGACTGTCGCGAAATTCATTCATCGGGTGCAGATAAATGATTGGAACCCGCAAGGTGCTTTGGGGTGCGGCCGCTCGCTGCCGCCTTCCAGTGCTTGATAATCTTCACACTGCAAAAGGCGCAAGCAAGCTTTGCGCCCTCCACGGGCTTCGCCTAACAAATAGCAGGGTTAAGATTTAAGATGCATTTCGCGACCGAAACTAGATTAAAGCAGTTTTTCGATTTCAGCCCTTAGCTGGGCTGCCATTCTTGGATTAAAGCCCAGTTGGACGTAGCGGACGATCCCCTTCCGATCGATGAGGATTTGCATGGGAATGGACCGAGCTCCATAAACCTCCGCCACGGTTCCCTCCTCATCCAGCAAAACCTGCGAACTCAGGTTTTGCCGGCGCACATAGTCCCGGACAATATCCTTGGGCTCCTGCAGGTTTATGGCCAGGAGCGCCACATTTCCGCGATATTCCTCCTGCAGCTTTTCAAGCAGAGGCATGGTCATCCGGCAGGGACTGCACCAGGTCGCCCAGAAATCCAGCAGCACGACCTTTCCCTTGTATTGATCCAGGGAGAATTCACGCCCTTTCAGGTCCGGGAGTTTGAATCCGGGGGCGGTTCTATCAATCTCGAGCTCCGTTTCCAATCCTGAAGGAGGGCTTACGCATGCGCAGAGAAGGACAACAGATATTGAGACCACGCAAGCCAGAAGAATTTTGAAGATCGTCATCTTGCCCGCCTCCCAAGATTTCCAAAAACACCCTTTCGGGAACAATCAGGGCTCCAAGTATACCAGTGAAATAGTTGCCGGATGACAGCAATTCCGCAGGTAACAGAGATTACCGGCAGAAAGCAACTGTGGCCAACATTCGCCTCAGATCTCGAAGCTCTCGGAAAATTGCTATAGAATAGCTCACATGATAAGGCAGTTTCGGGCCGAAGACGCACATTCCTGTTGCCGCTTAATTCGTGAATGCATCCAAGGCGATGCCGCTTATCCGCCCGCTTTGCGGGCGGCGCTTTGCCGGCGCGAGACGCCGGAAAGCATGGCCGAGCGCGCGCGGCTTTTCTATGTGGCCGTATATGAATCACAGGAACAGGTCCTGGGCGTCGCGGGATTAGATATGAATGAAGTGCGGCTCCTTTGCGTCTCTCCGGCGCATCAGCGCCGCGGCATCGGGCGGGCGCTTGTCGAGCATATCAAAGTCATGGCGCCCGGTTTTCTAATCGGTGATATCTTTGTCTATTCATCCGAAGGTGCGGTGGATTTCTACAAAACATGCGGCTTTATTGAAAAGGGCCCTTTCATTTTCACTGTCGGCGGCAAACCGCTGAGCACTATTTTCATGACTTTGCCGATCCAATCGATATAGGATTATGGCCGCGCAATAATAAGGCGGTGGATTAAGCGGTTCAATGGAGGCCGTATGAGCAAGTTCCGGGGCCAGGCTGCATGCTTGATCCTTTTGGCGGCGCTGGTATTAATGGTTCATGCCGGGGCCGCCGAACCGCAAAACCGGCCGCTCCGGAAGCAGGATCCTCAAACCCAATTGCTCAATAACTATCGCAAGTTTCCCGACCGATACATTCGCGTTTCCGGCGAATCCTGGAAATATGACGACGGCGCCCGAATCGCATTTCATTCGTTTACATTGAAAAACATCGCAGGAGCCGCATACTCCGGCATTGAAATCCGCGCGCGTTATTTGGACGCAGACGGAAAAGCTGTGCATAGTCAAGTGCTCAAGATCCCCGGAGTTCTGGCCCCGTACCAGTCCAAGAAGTATAAAGAATTGAAAGTCAGGAACGTGCCCCCAGCCGCGGACCAGGCGCTTCTCGCGATCATCAATGCCTCAATCGGGCCGTAACGCCCGCAGGCCGAAAGAGAAAATTTTTGCAACTTTTAGTTGCGTTTGGTTTTGAATTTTATATGATGGTTGGGATTGTTTGGGCGTCTCGGCAGGCAACCGCAGAATAAGTATGGACGA
>JBBISO010000085.1:4977-10745 GCA_037441325.1 Acidobacteriota bacterium
GTAAATGCGGGGCATTCGCGCATTCGGTTAGGCAAACAGGACGGGAATCGATGAAGGGACGATATCTCAGTTCTTTTGTAATTGTCGTAATTGCCCTGTTGCTCCCCGCGCTCCCGGCCTATTCACAAAACGTGGCGGAACTGATCAAGGCTACCGCCAAAAACAAGCCGAAGAAGCAAGTTTCGCAAGATTCACCCAAACTGAATTCGGCCGGCAATTACATAGTCCGCCCGGGAGACAGCCTGCACAAGATCGGGCGGGCTTTCGGAACAACTCCCGAAGCGCTGATGTCCGCCAACAAACTGCGGAACAATAAAATCAAACCCGGGCAGGAATTTATCATCCCCGGCGCGCACAATACTGCAGGCGAAACGGCTGCAAAGGCTGCAACCGTTTCGCCCATCCCAAGGGACGAAGCTAATTACCCGGGCATGTCTCGATTAATGGAAACCGATCAGATTTTGGGAGAGAACGGCCAACCGCGCCGCCTTCAGTTGGTGAAGGCCGGCTTCGAGATGCTGGGCGTTCGCTATCGGCACAGCGGAATGTCCGAGAAAAGCGGTTTCGATTGCTCCGGATTGGTTAAGAGCCTTTTCTTAAAATTCAATATCGAATTGCCGCGTTCCTCCCGGGATCAATTTAGACACGGCGAAAAAGTGGAACGAGAAGAACTGGAGATAGGCGATCTGGTATTCTTTTCCTCCGGGGGGAAATCGCCGACCCATGTGGGCATTTACATCGGAAACGATAAGTTCATTCACGCGGCGCGAAAAGCCCGGCAGGTGATTGTCAGCGATCTCAATAAGATCTGGTACACCATGCAATACCTGGGAGCGCGGAGAATCATGGATCTTTGGAGGGATGAGCAAGAGGCCGCCAAAAATCTGCAAAATTAATTCGAGCTTTTACCTTCCGCCCCAAAACCAAACCACAGACTGCGGGCGCGGCGCCTGGGCTGGCTTGCCGTCAGCTTAAAAATTGAAATATAATCAGTATTAAATGCGCATATCTGTGCTATTGTTTTGTCCCGCAGGTTTTTTGCAGGTTGGCGGCCTGCAAATTTTCGGATGCACAATCCAGCCGGCAGCTTAAGGCGGTAGCATTGTGCACGGTTGTAGCCGCCGTCCCATAATCGCCTCTATTCCGTTGAGCTTTGGGGCACGTCATTCCTGCTGATCCAGGATGGATGGGGCAAGACTGTGTCCCATAAAATTTTCGTTGAGCCGAAAGGTCCAATTGTCCAGCATTACCGGTTATGCCAAAAGGAGCAAACCATATGGTAGATTACATCAACATCTTTATGGCCCGGCTTCAGGCCAAAAATCCGGGCGAGACCGAATTTCATCAGGCGGTCCAGGAAGTTGTAGAGTCCCTGTCGCTGGTTCTGGACAGGCATCCGGAATACCGATCTGCAAAGATCTTGGAACGCATAGTGGAACCGGAACGCGTCATCATCTTCCGAGTTCCATGGATGGATGATCAGGGAGAGATACAGGTCAATCGCGGGTTCCGCATCCAGATGAACAGCGCCATCGGCCCTTACAAGGGCGGCCTGCGCTTTCACCCTTCGGTCAACTTGGGAATTTTGAAATTCCTGGCATTCGAGCAGGTCTTTAAAAACAGCCTCACCACCCTCCCCATGGGCGGCGGGAAAGGAGGATCGGATTTTGATCCCAAGGGCAAGAGCAACAACGAGGTCATGCGGTTTTGCCAAAGCTTCATGACGGAGCTCTTCCGGCACATCGGCCCGGATGCCGACGTCCCGGCAGGCGATATCGGCGTCGGCGGCAGAGAGATCGGGTACCTCTTCGGGCACTACAAAAGGCTGCGCAACGAGTTTACCGGCGTCCTGACCGGAAAAGGGTTGAACTGGGGCGGCTCGCTTATTCGACCCGAGGCGACGGGATACGGCTGCGTTTATTTTGCATCCGAAATGCTGGCAACGCGCGGAAAAACTCTGGAAGGCCGGACTTGTCTTGTGTCCGGAAGCGGAAACGTCGCCCAGTACACCATTGAGAAGATCCTGTACCTGGGCGGCAAGGTCGTGACCGTGTCGGATTCTGACGGCTACATTTATGACGAAGAGGGCATTGACACCAAGAAGCTCGCATTCATCATGGAGCTCAAAAACGTAAGGCGCGGCAGGATTAAGGCTTACGCGGAAAAATATAAAAATGCCATATACATTCAGGCCGATCCTACCAAGAATTACAATCCCCTGTGGGATCACAAGGCCGACTGCGCATTTCCAAGCGCAACCCAGAACGAGATTAACGCCAAAGATGCTCAAACCCTCTTGAAAAACGGAGTCTATGTGGTTGCGGAAGGCGCAAACATGCCCACCCACTATGAAGGCGTCAGGCTGTTCCTGGATGCAAAGATTTTATTTGCGCCCGGCAAAGCCGCCAATGCGGGCGGTGTTGCGGTATCGGGCCTCGAGATGTCCCAGAACAGCATGCGGCTTCCATGGACGAGAGAGGAAGTCGATAGACGGTTGGGGCTTATTATGAAGGGTATCCACTCAACCTGCGTGGAGTGCGCAGAACGGTTTGGAACGCCGGGCAATTATGTCAACGGCGCCAACATCGGCGGCTTTCTAAAGGTTGCGGACGCCATGCTGGACCAGGGACTCGTATAGGCAAGCGCCCGCACGTTTCGGGCAGCCAAGGATACACCGGCCACGAATTGCATGATGCATTACTAGCTCGTGCAATTCGTGGCTTTTGTTTTATACTAATTACAAGGAATCATAATCATGGTTGAAGGACATCTGGATCCGCTCTGGATCGAACACGGATACGGGACGCGCTTTCAGGGTTTTCAAAACCTGATGCGCCGCAGAATCAGAGACGTTCTTCTGGTTTCCAGCCTTTATGATCTTTACCAATTCGAGGAGGACGGCCGTTTTGACGAGCTTATAAGCAATGAGTATCAGCGCCTGAGCCTAAGCCACTCCCCCGATTTGACAAGGGTTTCGAGCGGGAAGGAAGCCGTTTTTTTGGCGAAAGAAGAGCGCCGCTTTGATCTCATTCTGACAACCCTCCATGTGGAGGACATGACTGCGGTGCGGCTCGCCCGACTGGCGCGGGAATCGGGCGTCAAAATCCCAATCGTGCTCTTGGCTTACGACAGCAAAGAGCTGAAAGACCTGAAAGCTCACAACCACGCGGCCGCGTTCGACCGGGTTTTCGTATGGCAGGGCGATTACAGGCTGATTGTCGGCATCATCAAGCATCTCGAAGATCGAATGAATGTCGATCATGACACGCGGCTGGTCGGCGTCCAGTCCATCATATTCATCGAAGACAATATCCGCCATTATTCAACCCTTTTGCCGATTTTGTACACGGAGCTTCTCCATCAATCGCAGCGGCTTATCTCGGAAGGCATTAATCTTTCCCACAAATCCCTCAGGACGGTTGCCCGCCCGAAAATCCTGCTCTGTCAGAACTACGAGGAAGCCTGGAACTATTATGAGACTTATAAGGAACATGTCCTGGGCATCATCTCCGATATCGACTTCCCTCGCGGCGGCAAACCCGACCATGGGGCGGGGATCCGTTTCGCAAAAGCTGTGCGGCGCGAGAACCCCGACCTGCCTATTCTTCTGCAGTCCCTAACCTCGGATTATGAAGCCGAAGCCCGGGCATTGAATCTATCTTTTATGCTGAAAGACGCGCCGAACCTGCCGGCGCAGATCCGGCAGTTCATGATCGAATATTTCAGTTTCGGCGATTTTGTGTTTCGAACCCCCGACGGGCATGAAGTCGGAAGAGCATCGGATCTGAAAGGCCTGCGGGAACAGCTCCTGTATATGCCCGAGGAAAGCATTCGATACCACGCCGAAAGGAATCATTTTTCAAACTGGCTTAAAGCAAGAACGGAATTGGGCCTCGCATACAAGCTCCGGCCGCGGAAAGTCTCGGATTTCCCGACCGTCCGGGACCTGCGCGACGATTTGATTTCCTCCCTCGGGGCATACACAAGGCTGCAGCAGCGCGGACTGATTACGGAATTCAAAAAGGACACCTTCGATCCCGAAAGCAGCTTCGCGCGCATAGGGGGCGGATTTCTCGGCGGCAAGGCGCGCGGCCTCGGCTTCCTCAACATGCTGGTCAATAACTATGACGTTCGCCGGAAGTTCGAAGGCGTTCAAATTGCGGTTCCGCCCGCCGTTGTCCTCGGCACGGATATTTTCGACCGATTTCTCGACGAGAGCAACCTGCGCAAATTCGCTCTGGAATCCGCGGATGACATCGACATAACCAGGAATTTCCTCGACCGGGGAATTTTCCCCGAAGATCTCCTGGGCGACCTTGCCGCCTTCCTGCATTTAATACGCGAACCGCTCGCCGTCCGGTCCTCGAGCATGCTGGAAGATTCCCAGTATCATCCGTTCGCAGGCGTTTATGAAACCTACATGATCCCGAACGATCACCCGGATCCCTTTGTTCGGCTCGGACAGCTCATTACGACGATTAAGCGCGTATACGCTTCAACTTTCTATCAATGCGCGAAGGATTATTTCAAGGTCACAGATTACCGGCTTGAAGAAGAAAAGATGTCCGTAATCGTGCAGAAAATGGTCGGGCTCCGGCACGGGTCCCGTTTTTATCCGGACTTTTCCGGAGTAGCAAAGTCATACAATTTCTATCCGGTACCGCCCCAGAGGCCGCTGGACGGAATTGTTTCTGCAGCCCTCGGCTTGGGCAAAACGATTGTCGACGGCGGGGTCACAGTCCGCTTCTGTCCGAAATATCCCGATCACCTGCTGCAGTTCTTTTCCACCTCGCAGACGCGCTCAAATAACCAAACGCAGTTTTTCGCGCTCGATCTCGAGGCGCTGCCCACCCAGGAGGCCGACACCCGCGACATGCTGGTCAAAAGCTTCAGTCTGGGCGAAGCGGAGGAAGACGGAACGCTTCTTCACGCCGCTTCCACCTATTCGCCGGAAAATGACGCTCTTTATGACGGCATTTCCCGATCCGGCCTTCGCATTGTCACTTTCGCTCCGATACTCCGAAATAAGACTTTTCCCCTGCCCCATATCTGCGAGCTCCTTATGGATATGGGCAGCTGGGGCATGGGCGCACCCATCGAGATGGAGTTCGCCGTAACCCTGTCCGTGCCGCCAAGACAACTCAGGCAGTTCGCGCTATTGCAGTTGCGTCCCTTGGGTCTCAGCAAGGAAACGGATCAGCTGGAAATAGGAGAAGTTGCCCCCAACAGCCTGATCTGTAAAAGCAACCAGGTTCTGGGACACGGCGTCTTAAGCAATATTTATGACATCGTTTTCGTGGATGTGGACCGGTTTGATAGGGCGAAAAGCCGTGAAGCCGCACATGAAGTCATGTTATTCAATGAAAAGCTCCTGTCCGCACAACGGCCTTATCTTTTAATAGGAGTCGGCCGATGGGGCTCGCTGGACCCATGGCTGGGAATACCGGTGCGATGGGATCAGATCTCCGGGGCAAAAGTAATCATAGAAGCCGGATTCAAAGACATGGAGGTTGATCCTTCGCAAGGTTCACACTTTTTCCATAACATCACTTCTTTCAGGGTGGGTTATTTCACGGTGAATGCCATGACGCAGGACGGTTTCGTCGACTGGGAATGGCTTCGCTCAATTCCGGCCGCGGAGCAGAGGCAATTTGTACGCCACATCCGCCTCTCCAAGCCAATCGTGACAAAAATCAACGGACATCAGAATAAGGGCGTCATTTTAAAACCGGAGTAGAACGTTGGCCGAACACAGCAAAAACAAAAAG
>JBBISO010000086.1:0-10591 GCA_037441325.1 Acidobacteriota bacterium
GGGGCTCCATCAAATGCAATATACTATCCAGGGGCTTGCGCCCCTGGCTATTCTCCGGCACCCCTTCGGGGTTGGACTGGCCGCCAATTTGAATGGTTTCGGGACAGAAACTAGATAGAAGAGGCGGACTTCTGCAGGCCTAAGGACCAAAAAAATAATGGATTGGATTGAGGGGATTGCGGTTGTTGCCGGGCTGGGGCTCGCGGGCCTGCTGGCCGTATTTCCGCGGTTTGGGCCCGGGTCGAGGCATCTGATCCTCTTTATCCTGCCGGCATGTCTCTCGGCGGCGGTGCAAGGCTTCGGCGCAGGCGTCGCGGGACTGTCCGCGCAGGATGCGCTCAGGCTCTCTTTCGCTCTCATCATCCTGGCGGCGGCAGGCGGCTACGCCGCAGCCTCCAAGCTCAGTCAGCAGGCAAAACACCAATACATAATCATCGCATATCTCCTGGCCATTCTGCTGGCCGCTTCCCTGTATCTCATTCTCCCGCCCTATGCTCAGGGCGCGCAAATTCCTGAGGATTATGTGCCCCTGGGGATTGCGGGATATATTTCCGCCCTATTCCTGCTTGTTATCTCCGTAATCACCCTCGCCAAACTCGAGCAGATGCTGCGCCGCGCTCCGGAAACCGTACGCTGGGAACTGAAATTCCTGTTGCTTGGGATGGGGACGCTATTTGCCGCCATCATATATGTCAGCTCCCAGGTCCTGCTCTATCGGCCCCAAAGCGGATTGCTCTCAGCCGGCGCGATGGGACTGCTCCACCTGATGTTCCTGGTTTCCTGCGGCCTGATCATCATTTCCTGGAGGAGAGGCTCGGGACGCGCGCGCATCGCCGTCTCTCACAGCGCCATCTACGGCTCGATCACCCTGCTGAGCGTCGGCGTCTATCTGATCGCCTCCAGCCTGATCGCGCGCTGGGCCAGCCAGTACGGCGATATCGGCCTGCCCATCGAAGCTCTGATATTTCTCCTCTCGGCCGTGGCGCTGGGGGCGGTGTTGCTTGCCACCGGGTTCCGGCACCGCGCCCGCGCCTGGATGCGCCGGAACATATTCGCCGGACGGTATGATTACCGGCAATTCTGGCTCGAAGCCACTGAACGCGTGCGCTCGATCGATCCTCCCGCCGCAACCGCTGCGGCTTTGGCGGATATCGTCCACCGGGCGCTGGGGGCGATCGACGTCAGCGTCTGGGTCCGACTGTGGAATCCCAACCGGCTGCATCTTCTGGGCACTCTGGGCCCGGCCGCGGATTCCCTTGATAAGAAAGTTTCCGGCGTGGTCGAGGAAATGCTGAATATCCCGGAACCGGTATCGCGGGATGATCTTGAAAACATGAATGAAGTCGGAACCGTCAAGGCTTTCATGGAGCGCAGCCGCGCTTCCCTTCTCGTCCCGCTGGTGTCCAGCAACCGCATCGTGGGCGCCATCTGCGTAGGATCCGACCGAAGCGGGCGGCCGTACGACCCGGAGGCCAAGGAGTTCCTCCGCGCGCTCGCCGGACATGCCGCCGGCGAATTCCACAAGTCCGACCTGCTGGCTACGCTGGTCCAGGCGAAGGAAGACGAAGCATTTCGCGCCTTCTCCACCTTTGTGCTGCATGACTTGAAAAATTTCGCGTCCACCCTTTCTTACATCGCCCAGAACGCTCCCCGCCACCGGCACAATCCCGAGTTCCAAGAAGACTCGTTTCAATCCGTGTTGGACACTGCGGAGAAGATGAAGCGCCTCTGCAACAGCCTGCGAATGTTCTCCGGGACGCTTGCCGCCGGCAAAAAACCGGTCAATATCAATCAGATTGTTAAGTCCGCCGCCGATAATCTTAATGCGGGTTTTTCCCAGAGCCTGCGGCTCGAGCTTGGAGAGCTTCCGCCGGTCATGGCGGATTCGGAGGAGCTGGAACGGGTGCTGCAAAACCTGCTTTTAAACGCGCGCGAGGCGATTGCCGAGGATGGATCGATAATCGTCCGGACCGCCGACAGGGGAGACAGAATTGAACTGAGCGTGGAAGACAACGGCAAAGGAATAAGTGAAGAATTCATGGCCAAAGAACTGTTTTTGCCGTTCCATACCACCAAGAGCGGCGGGCTCGGGATCGGATTGTTCCAGTCCAAGAAGATCATGGAAGCGCACGGCGGATCGATTTCCGTCGAAAGCAAGGAAGGCGAAGGGACCACGGTTCGGCTGTCGTTTCTTAAAACGCCGCCGCTTTCGTGATGTATAATATACATCATTATGAAAAGAACCCAGCTTTATTTGGATAGCGAAACCGCGAGAATTCTTTCCGCACTGAGCAGGCAGACGGGACGAAGCGTATCTGATCTTGTCAGGGAAAGCCTTCAAGAAAGATATTTATCCGGCAAGGAGTTGGATAAAAGCTCCCTCGCCAGACAAGTCGGCGGGATTTGGAAGAAAAGGAAGGATATAAAAAATATCGACTTAATGATCCGGAGGTTACGAAAGGGGAAACGCATGAGGAGGCTGGGACTTGCCGGCGATTCTGCTGGATTCTGATGTCATTATTGCCTGGCTGCGCGGCCACGCGCCATATGTGCGCCTCATTCCCGAACTGCTGGATCGCGGCACTGCATTGGCGTGGTGCCCCGTATCCATCGCCGAAATTTTTGCAGGAACCAGGAAATCAGAAGAAAAACAAATTGAGAATTTATTTCTTTTATTTGAATGTTTGCCGATTTCAAGAGAGGCAGGAAAAAGAGCGGGCAGATATTTAAATCTTTACGGCAAATCTCACGGCCTGGAGCTGGCCGATGCACTTATCGCGGCTACCGCTTCGACAGAAGGAATTCCTCTGTGGACACTTAAGCGAAAGCATTATCCCATAAAGGAGATCAGATTTTTTATAATTTAGAATTTAACCGTGTTGAATGGCGATGCCTTTGGAGCGCCTAAACTTGCTTGCGGGCGGCGGCAAGCCGCCGCACTCCAAAATGATGACCTATGAATAAGACGAAGCGGTTGCCGAAAATTCTGGTCGTCGACGACGACGAGCAGATACGCAAACAAATCAAGTGGGCCCTGTCGGAGGAATTCAACATCGTTTCCGCGGGAGACAGGCCATCCGCGCTTGAGATGTTTAAAAAGGAAGCAGCGCCGGTCGTGTTGCTGGACCTCGGGCTTCCTCCCCATCCGCGCGGGGCCGTCGAAGGCCTTCAGGCTCTCGACGAAATGATCGCTCTGAATCCCCTGGTCAAAGTGATCATCATCTCCGGCAATTCCGAGCGCCACAACGCCCTGGCGGCGATCGATAAAGGGGCGCATGACATCTTCCCGAAACCGGTGGACCTTGATGAACTCAAGGTCGTGCTGCATCGCGTCGGCAAGCGGATTCAACTGGAAAAGGAGAGCATCGAGGAGCGCAATCTGGGCCGGCGGGTCTCGTTCGAGGAAATCATAGGCTCCAGCCCCGCTATGCAAGATATATACGCTGCCGTGCGCAAGGTCGCGGCCACCGATGTCCCGGTTCTGATCACCGGCGAGAGCGGTACGGGCAAGGAATTGATTGCGAATGCCATTCACAAAAACAGCTCCCGCAAGAACGGCCCCTTTATCGCGATCAATTGCAGCGCCATTCCGGAGACCCTGATCGAAAGCGAACTTTTCGGGCATGAAAAGGGCTCTTTCACCGGCGCCAGCGTTCAGCGCAAGGGAAGGCTGGAATATGCCAACGGCGGCACGCTTTTCTTCGATGAGATCGGGGACCTCGCCCCGGAACTGCAGATCAAGTTGCTTCGGTTCCTGCAGGAAAAGGTTATTGAGCGCGTAGGGGGAAGGCACGCCATCCCGGTTGACAGCCGCGTCATTGCGGCGACCAATCAGAACCTGGAGGATTCAATCAAGGAGAACCGGTTCCGCGAAGATCTCTACTTTCGCCTGGCAGTGGTGAAAATCGCCCTCCCGCCGCTTAGAGAAAGAGGCGGCGACGTCATTGAACTGGCCAACCACTTGGTGCGGGCGTTTTCCAAAGAACTGAAAAAGCCGCTGAAAAAGCTTTCCAGACCTGCTCTGGAAGCCATGCGCAGCTACGACTGGCCCGGAAATGTGCGCGAGCTGCAGAACCGTATCATGCGCGCCCTTGTGCTGGCAGAGCGTTCAACGATCGGGCCCTCCGAGCTCGAGCTGGAAACGCCTCAGGAGGAGCTGAGCATCCCGCAGAGTCTCAAAGAGGCTACCGAAGCCTTCCAGCGCGAACAGGTGCTGAAAGCTTTGCAGGAGAATCAAAACAATATTTCCCAGGCGGCCAAAGCGCTGGGAATCAGCAGGCCCACGCTGTACGACCTGATTTCGAGATACGGATTATGAAACGCCCGAAACATGCAAACAGCCGCCGCCCTTTGCTTCTAAGGACTCGGCGACTCATTATTTGTGGTCATGAGCGCAAAAGCGGACGATAAGATTGAAATTATGCTTGAGTGTCTTCGGACAATTAAATAGCGGCCGCGCAAAGGGTCTTTGAGTTCGTGGCGAACTATCCTAAAAACCAAGGCGAAAGCGACCTCATTGACGTTGATAAGCAAGGGCAATAGCGAGTGAAAAATCGTGTCTTGGGTATAACAAGCGTTCTCCTTTTCGTTCTGGTTTTTGCGCCAACCTTTATATGGCTATGGCAGCGCTGGACGATCAGCATCTGGCACAATGGCCACGGAATGTTCGTGCCGCTGGTTGTGGCATATCTGGCATATCAGACTTTGAAATCAGACGGATCCAAGGCTGAGGAAAACTCCGCCTGGGGATTCATCTTTTTTGTTCCGGGCTTTGCGATGGTTATTGCAGATGCCGCGATCAGGACCCAACTTCTTTCAGCCGTTGGGTTGATCTTTTGCCTTATAGGAACGGTGCCGCTAGTGCTCGGGATCCGGCGTGCAAAAGCTCTTATATATCCATTATTGTTATTGTTCCTGATGCTCCCCATCCCGACTGCTTTTATCGATAGATTCGTCCTCATCCTGAGGTGGATAAGCGCAACAGGAGCCGCCTATTTGACTGAAATGACAGGCCTGCCGGTTCTCAGGGAGTTTACGACCTTATATCTGCCGAACTCCACGCTCGTGATCGCCGAAGCTTGCAGCGGTTTTTCGACTCTGTACGCATCCGTTACCATGGCGCTTATCCTTTGCTATATGGCGTCTTCAAACGCCAGGCGCGCGTTGATTCTTCTATCCTGTGTTCCCCTGGCGATCGCCTGCAACATTGTGCGCTGTACGCTGCTGGCTTATCTTGTCCATTATCGCGGACCCGAAGCTCTGGCGACGCCTTTGCATCCCCTTACCGGCATATTTTCCTTCTCAGCCGCACTCGGCCTGCTGTTTTTGGTTTCGTGGTTTGGCGCCCAAAAGGGAAAAAATCTTGATAGCACTTTCGAATCGATACCTCCGGTACATTGCAATTGCACTTCTGCTGATGTTGATTCCGGTCATTCCTCATTCATATCTGAAACTGAAAGGCAATGACTGTGTCTCAATACAAGACCTGTCAGCTCTTTGCGCGGGCAAAACAGACTCGGAAACCATTGGCCGCCGGCTGACCAGCATATTCGGCGAAGTGCAATGGTGCGCGGGAATTTTGCCGAGTCGGGACGATACTCCGGCTTTGGAGTGCTGGATCCTCCGGTCTTACGATCCCAAAAAACTTTATCATTTGCCGGAAATAGGATTGGTCCGCGATGCGGCGCCAAACCGCAGGCTAACGCAATATTTGAAATGGGAGAACGGCGCTGTTCCGGTGCATCGAGCATTTTATCCGGATAGCGGCGGGGATGTTTATGCCGCATATATGCTGATCTACAATTCGGAGCCGGTGGATAATCCCTATATTACCCAGGTTCTCTCATTCCCAAAGCAGTTGCTGGCCGGCGTCGCGCCGATGAGTCTGTTTTTCGTATCCGGAAGAGGGCCGCAGGGGACGCTGGCCCGCATGGAAGAACAGGGCACCCGCTGGCTGCTTGAGTCTCTGAGCCTCTACCGTTCGTTATGTCAGGATTGATTTAAGATTTGCCCAATGGGCGTGCTTTGGAGTGCGCACGCTTGCTTGCGCCTTGGCTTTTGCTAATCCGCAAAGGCGGCGGCAAGCCGCCGCACCAAACGCTAACTGATTAATATTATGAAACACGAAGAGACAGAGTCTTCAAAACGCGGCAGACGGATATCTCCATTTCTCGTCTTGTTCATTATCCTGACCCTTACTATCGGGGCGGTCGAAGCCGTCTTGCTGAACATCAAGTATGATTACTTCAAGGGCGGATTCCTTGCGAGCAATGTACTGAATACATCCGCCCTCAAAGTCTCCTTTGCATTATCCAGCATCATCCTTGATGCAGCATTGATTCTCTTCCTTTGGCTGGCCTTCATTCCTTTGTTCTCGCGCGCTCTTCGCCTGTCAAACTCCAGGCTGTTGACGGCGCTGGCGCTATTCACTTTTGCCGTCCCATTCACCTGGGATTACATCAATTACGAGCTTAAGGCTTACCTCAGCGACATGATTGATCTGAAGCTTGTGTGGGAACTGGCGGGGCGAAGTCCGGGGGAACTCATATCGCAATGGGTCGGCCATCTTACTTATTTCACGGCGGCAATTTTTCTCGGCATACTGGTTTTTGCCTTGATGATCGTCATCTGGCGCCGCAACGAGATACCGGGAATGAGGCGTTTCAGCCGGAGCAGCCCGCCTCCGATCCGTAGAGTTCTAGGCTGGGCAAGCTTAAGCACCGGCGTGGCAATGGTAATTCTTGCGGCCGTCACTTTTTTGGACAGCCCGGTTCATTTCGGTCTTTTGAAAAAGCCCAGCGGTATCGCGTTGAGACAAATCATTCAATGGACGACGGATCTTGACCGGGACGGTTATGGCTTTATGTCCAAACCCAGGGATCCTGCGCCGCTGAACGGCCGCATCTATCCTTACGCAATCGATATACCGGGCAACGGCATCGACGAAAACGGCGTCGCGGGCGACCATCCGGCAAACCACTCCAAAATCGTCGATGCGCCCGATGAAGCATCTTTATGGAGCCGTACTCCCAATGTGCTGTTAATCCTCCTCGAGAGTGTCAGGGCTGATGTCCTGGAAAGAAAAGTCAACGGCCGGGAAATCATGCCCTTTATGCGCACGCTGGCGGCCGAGGGCGCGCAATCCAAGCTGGCTTACTCCCATTGCGGCTACACGGCGCCCTCCAGGGCGCAGTTGTTCGGAGGCCGGATAGAGCCCTATCCGGGCCAGACCACGCTGATTGACGATTTCAAGAGAAACGGCTATTACGTGGCATACTTTTCCGGCCAGGATGATTCATTTGGAGACAGCGGGCCCTTGGTTGGATACGATAGGGCAGACACCTTCTACGATGCCCGAGCCGATAAGGACAAGAGATATTCGCAGTTTTCAACACCCGCCAGTCTGGCGGTATCCTGCAAGCTGCTTAATCGGAGAGTGCTCTCCTTCCTGAGTCAATACGAACCGACGCGTCCGCTGTTCCTCTACGTGAACTATCACGATACTCATTTCCCTTACCATCACCGGGAACTGGATAACATTCTCGGCATAGATCCTTTGCCGCGGCAAAGAATCAGGCCTGGATCATCCGAAGCCATATGGCAAACTTATGCAAACTCGGCTGCGAATGTCGACCGGGCGATTGGGGAGCTCTTCGGCGCATTGCATCAAAAACTTAGAGGCGAGCCGCTATTAGTGCTGATTGTTTCGGATCACGCGGAGTCATTGTTTGAGGATGGATTTTTGGGACATGGATATTCGGTGGAAGATCAGCAAACGCGCATCCCTTTCGTAGTCTGGGGTGTGCCGACCGCATGGCACGAGCCTTTGGGTCTGGCCGACATACGCGGTCAATTGCTGCAAAATCTGGTTTTAAAAAGCGTTAATAACGACAGCCGGCCGCAGATTATGGCGGATCCTTCACGGCGGGTGCTGCAGCATATAGGTTCCTTCAGATTTCCGCGGTTGCTGGCATGGAGATCACTCGAAAGTCTAACCATTTACGACTTTTGGAATGACGTGACGATTACGAGAGAGAATAATGCCCATGGCCGGTACAAGAATCAATCCGGGCTGTCACCTGAACTTGTGCCATTGATCCGGGATTGGGAATCCATGGTGGGCAGGCAACCTCCATCATCCCCTAAGGAATCAGAAAGGGATCGGAAGTGGCATGCGCCGGAATAGGAAATAGGGGGCAGTCACCTCATTTCGTTTCCCAAAATGAGTTGACTTTCCCCGTATTTCTTTACCCCGTTTTCCGCAGCTCCTCGCGCAGGATCTTCCGCAGGGTCTTGGCATCGATTGGCCGCCGGCCTTTGCCGAGGTATTCTCTGAGGGCTTCGTTCATCATGGTCTGATATCCTCTTCCCTCGGAATTCGACCGCGAGCGAAACTCCTCGATGATGTCATTGTCGAGATAAATGGTAATCCGGGTCTTTCCCTTCTGAGGGATAACAGGACCCCGGACCGCTCCACTAAAATCGTATTCTTTCCGCATACTGTGCCCGCTCTCTTTTTGTTGCCTTCCGCGATGAGATCAGCCTAATCTCATCGCCGCGCTGTGTGAACACCGCCACAACAATGGTTCCTGTCGCGTCGACACCGATTGTGACGAATCGCTGTTCGCCCTGAGACGAGACATCCTCACGTGTCAATCCCAATGGGTCAAATAGCGCCGCTTCGGCATCGGCCAAGTGAACCCCGTGCTTAGCGTAGTTGCTCCTTGCTTTAACAGGGTCCCAAACAACTCTCATGTATGTATTATATGCATATATCGGCGCCCGTCAAGCTCCTCATTTCTGCAGGGCAGGATTTTATCGACTGTCTCGAAGCTTCGGCCGGCAACTCTCTGCGCCCCGGAAAATCGGGAAGAAAAGGGTCGCAAACGGAGTAAATGCCACCTTAATTCGGGGATTGCGCAGCCTGTCCCCATAACATTATGATGCTTATTGGGAGGCTGCGCATGAATCCCCAAAAGCCTCGAAAGCCGCGGCACATAAACCAATACGCGGGCGATTGCCTTCAGGCTCTCGCGAGGGATGGTTTGGGCGATAAGATCTCCCTGGGTGGCGCTTTTGGGCTATCCTACTACCTGGAATATCGCGCGACCCACGACGTGGATGCGTGGTGGAATCCGGTTGCCGGCCAATCGGACCGGCACAAAGTCGTTTCTCTGCTTCAGGAGACATTAAAGCAATACGGGGATGTAAATGTTCGGACTTGGGGGGACGTGGTCAGCATTGACCTCTATGCCAATGACGGGGTGGTTTTCGCTTTTCAAATAGCTTCCCGAAGCGCACAACTGGATCAGTCGGAGCCGGCTCCGTGGCCGGGCGGCATCCTGGTTGACTCTTTCCCGGACCTTGTTGCGGCCAAGATGGCAGCGTTGGTGGCACGGGGTGCGCCGAGGGATTTCCGCGATATTTACATGATCTGCGATGCAGGCCTTGCGAACGCCGAATATTGCTGGGATCTGTGGGTGCGGCGCCGAAAACTTGCGGGAGAAGACACCTCAAAAACAAGAGCCCGTTTAGCGGTCCTGACACATATCGAGCGGATCGAGCTGCACCGTCCGCTCGGGGAGATTCCTGATCCGAAAGAAAAAATGCAGGCAGCGGCTTTGCGGGCCTGGTTTAGAGAAGGATTCCTAAATGGTCTCTTGGATTGACGGCAGCCTGTATCCCGATCAGGAAGCGCCGGATACTCTGGCGAATATCGCGGAGAGAGTGGATTTCCTGGTGCGCCTTTGCGGCGCCTGGGATTTTGGAATCCTTCCGCAGGCGGAGACGATTGCTGAGATCACCCTGGGATCCTGGCGCAGCGCCGTGGACTCCTGCCGCCTTCTAACGTCCCCGGCCTATCATCTCCTGCGGCGCTGGCACAATCTGCCCGAAGTCCCGTACCTGGGACAGTCCATGGCATACATTCGGGAAGATCCTAGTCTGGATTTTGTGTGAGCCGCATCCCCGGGCAGCGAGGATATTATTCGTCATTACGAAGCGCTGATTTGTATTCCGCGTTGGCAAAATGAAAATGGGGTGCTTTCAAGAGCACCCCTTTTTTTCGGCTCCATGTCAATCGTTGGATTTGGGGATTACGTAGCCTGTCGCTCCCTATGTCCTAAGCCGACGTGTTTTATGACGCCAGAGCCGATAAGGACAAGAGATACACGCAGTTTTCGACTCCCGCCAGCCTGGCTGTTCCGTGCAAGCTGGTCAATCTGCACGGCTATTCGGTGGAAGATGAACAAATGCGGATCCCTTTCGTGGTCTGGGGGGAACCGACGCAATGGTATGAACCCCTGGGCCTTGCGGACATACGCGGCCAACTGATACAAAACATGGTATTAATGGTATTAAAAGAGATTAGCGGCAGCAGGCCGCAGATTTTGGCGGATGCATCCCGCCGAGTGCTGCAACACATTGGATCATTCGGAGCCCCCAGGCTGCCGGCATGGAGATCGCTCGAAGGCCAAAGCATCTATGATTTCTGGAATGACACTACCATTACTGGAAATAATGGAAAAGCGGGCATATCCAGAAACCAGTCCGGGCTCTCCCAAAGCCTTAAGCCGTTGATCTGGGATTGGGA
>JBBISO010000087.1:0-410 GCA_037441325.1 Acidobacteriota bacterium
GTCGCCGCTGCATCCGGAACCGAGCCCGGACTGGCTGCGGCTCCTTGATGTCGGACTGTTGGCTCTAGCACTTGGGGCCGCGGTGTGGCTGGTTTTTAAAAGAAGAAGCCGAAAAGGAGTCCTGCTGTTGAGCATCGGCTGCGCGGTCTATTTCGGCTTTTATCGCCGCGGATGTATTTGCTCCGTGGGCGCAATTCAAAATGTGGTGTTGGGCTTGGTCAATCCGCAATACAGCGTCTCCTTTGGCGTCATTGCCATATTCTTCATGCCGCTCCTAGTTGCGCTTTTTTGCGGGCGAGTTTTTTGCAGCGGCGTATGCCCGCTGGGAGCGATCCAGGACTTGGCGCTTTTGCGGCCGTTGAAGGTACCCGTAAAGCTTGACAGGGCGCTCCGGTGGCTCCAGTTCATCT
>JBBISO010000087.1:420-10441 GCA_037441325.1 Acidobacteriota bacterium
CAGTCTACCTGGCGGGATGGGCTTTACAGCTGCAACTCGGCGCCTGGCAGATTAATATCGAACAGCGGTTCCTTATCTGCGATTACGACCCGTTCATTCCGATCTTTCGGAGGTCCGGACCTTTCTATATGGTGGCCATCGGGGCCGCTTTTATCCTGGCCGGGATGTTCATCGGACGTCCCTATTGCCGCTGGCTCTGCCCTTATGGAGGAATTCTTTCGATTTTATCGCGAGTCGCCTGGAAAAACGTCCGCATAACTCCGGATAAAGAGCTCGACTGCGGCCTGTGTGCCGAAGCATGCCCCTATGGAGCGATTCATGAGCTCCGGGCGGATCGCGGTTTATGTCTTGCCTGCGCGCGTTGTTATGACTCCTGTCCTCGCCAAAAGAGATGGGTGGCGCTGCGGGCTGGACCGCGCAAGCCCGCGGCGGCGGCCGTGCCCAGCCGCTGGGAAGCGGCCGCGCGAACCTGGATTGGCCTAATCGCGCTGGCCGCCGTGTTTTTATCCGTATCCTGGCTGTTGGCCACTTACATCCAATACCGGCGCGTTTATGCCGCGGATAAAGCGCGGGTGGAATCTTTGAGGGAGCAGGCCAAGAGCGACGCCGAGGTCCAAAAAACGCTCCAGCCGGAGCTGGAGCGCCAGCACAGGGCGGCAATCGCCAGGCGATACGTCTATGATCGCGGCGGCATAATTCTTATCCTTTCGTCGGCGTTTTTCGTTTTATGGTTTAATGGTTTGCGGCCTCCTCATGGTACAGGTGCGGGCGCACCGACGAAGATTTTACGGTTGCTCGAGAAACCTCCTGATTCTAAAATAAAGCGACAGGCAAATAATCTAACAACTCCGAGGTATTCAACCGATGATTCTTCGACTTTCGATGGGTAGCGGCAGGGGAAGCAAGAAGCACAAAAACAGTCTGTCAGTTTTTTATATTTATGTTATTTCCGCATGGGTTTTGGCCGGCGCGCAAGCCTTTCTCGGATACGCGCAGACCATCGACGCCGCCATCCGAGGCGAACTGGTGGAAATCAGCGGCGGGGTAATTCCGAATATCCTGATAAAAGCCATTAATGAGGAGACTCAAGAAAAGCGCCAGACGGCCAGCGATTTTGAAGGCCGTTTCACGCTTTCGACGTTACCTCCCGGGCGCTATCGCCTGGAGGTCGAAGCTCCTGGATTTTGCAGATATGTGGCGGCGGGGATCCGCCTGCAGATTGGGCAAACCCTGCGCCTGAGAATCCCGCTGGAACCGGGGGGCCCGGCGGAGGAACAAGTCGTTGTCATCGCCGAGAAAAACATGGTGGAGCCGGAAGCCACCAAGCTGGGAGCCGTTATTGAGAACCATCAGATTGTCAATTTGCCCTTGGATGGACGGAATTTTTTGCAGCTAAGTCTTTTGCTTCCGGGAGTGGTGCCGGCGGCCCAGGGTTCGCCCGGTTCGGTGCGCGGCAACTTTGCCGTCAATGTGAACGGCGCCCGCGAAGATTCCAATAATTTTGTTCTTGACGGCGCCTTCAACAATGATCCAAAGATGAATTCATTTGCCATAAACCCTCCGGCAGACGGCATTCGCGAATTTGAAATTTTGACCAGTTCGTATGACGCCAGCTTCGGCCGCAGCGGTGGCGCCCAGATCAACGTGGTGCTCAAGTCCGGCACCAACCGCTTGCACGGGACCGCATACGAATTTTTCCGCAACGCGGCTCTGGACGCGCGTAACTTTTTCGCGCGGTCCGAAGATGGAACGCCCCGCTATCAGCGCAACCAGTTTGGCTTTTCGCTCGGAGGGCCGGTGCAAAAGGATAAGATCTTTTTCTTCACGGATTTTGAAGGGAGGCGGGTGCGCGAAGGAATCACCCGCGCAACCAATGTGCCTACGGCGCTTGAACGTGGGGGGGATTTTTCGCAAAGCGCGCTCCCGCGGCCGGTAGATCCCTACACCAGAACTCCATTCGAGAACGGCCGGATTCCGTCCGAGAGAATCAGCGCTATCGGGAAGGCCATCGCCAACCTCTATCCGCCGCCCAATCGCTCTGTGCCGGGACAAAACTTCATCTCCTCCCCGATTCTTAGCGACCGTGAAGACCGCTTTGATGTACGGATGGATTTTTCATTCTCGGACAAGTCCAGTCTGATAGCTCGGTACAGCTTTTCGGACCGCGAGCTGTATGAGCCTTTCTCGGGACCCGCCTTCGCGCGCGTGCCGGGATTCGGCACCAATCTTGTGCGCCGAGCGCAGAATTTCTTGATCGGCGAGGATAGGATTTTTTCTTCGAACCTCGTCAATCAAATCCGTTTCGCGGTCAACAGAGTCGCCGCCGGAGTCTTTCAGGAGCGCAGGGGAGGCAGCCTGAACAGGAAAGTTGGATTGCCGGAGCTTTCCGCAAATCCACGCGATTTTGGATTGAGCTTCATCACCATTTCCGGATTTTCGCCGCTGGGAGACGAATATCACAATCCGCAGCACGGCGTGATCAATGTGTTTCAATTCACCGATACGGTCACTTATTCCACGGGAAGGCATTTGATCAAATTGGGCGGCGATTTCCGCGCTCTGCAGCAAAATGCCTATCGGGATGTCCAGGCGCGTGGTTTTCTTGCCTTTTCCGATTACGGGCAAGTCACCGGCAACGGCTTGGCGGATCTGCTCCTTGGCTTTGTCACCTACTCCGGAGGAGCGAGACTGGACAATCCACAATACCTTCGAACCAAAAGCTGGAATTTTTTTGTTCAGGACAGCTACCGGCTGGGACGCGATTTCACGCTGCAGCTTGGCGTCCGCTATGAATACAATTCGCCGGCGGTGGACCGATACGATCGAGCCAATACCTTCGATCCCGTTTCGAAGATGCTGGTTGCTGTAGGCCGAGGTAATATACCGCGGAGCGTCTATGAGCCGGACAGAAACAACTGGGCGCCTCGGGTTGGGATCGCGTGGTCGCCGGGCGTGGAGCATAAGACCGTCGTGCGTCTGGGTTGCGGGCTTTATTATGACCAGTCCTCGCTCGCTCCCGGTGAAGGTTTATACTTCAACAAGCCTTATTACGATTTCAAATTATATTATCCGCTGCGGGGATTCCCGCTGACTTTGAACGATCCGTTCCCGGCCAATTACCCGCTCAACATACCCGGCACGGCGCTGGGTTTCGACCCGCGGTTGCGAACACCCTACCTCCAGCAATGGAACCTCTCCCTGGAGCGGCAGTTTGGGGCGGGCACCCTCATCGAAATCGGCTACGTCGGCTCCAAGGGGAGCAAAATTCTGTCGGCGCGCGACATCAACCAACCAGCGGCCAGTCCGGTCAGGCCGAATCCCAGGCCGCTGCCGCAATTTGCGGATATCATCTACATGGAATCCCGCGGCAATTCTGCCTATAACAGTTTTCAGGTTCGTTTTCAGCAGCGGCTGCAGGCAGGGATAACGGCCTTGGCTTCTTATACCTTTGGAAAATCCATCGATGAATCCTCAACCTTTTTCTCCAGTGCCGGGGATCCCAATTTCCCCCAGAACAGTGCCAATCCGGGGGCGGAAAGGGGGCGATCGGGTTTCGATGTGCGTCACCGTTTTTCTTTAAGTTACTCCTTCGACTTGCCGTTCGGCCGCGGGCGCCGGCTGCTGGCAAATCGCGGCCTGCTGTCGAATCTGCTTGCGGCCTGGTCCACCTCGGGGATTTTGACGCTTCAGAGCGGGAGGCCGTTCACGGTTGCCCTGCTGCCGGAAATCGACAACAGCAATACGGGTATCGGGACTCTCGGATTTGGCGCAAACAATCGCCCTGATCGGCTTCATTCGGGTGTGCTCCCGAACCCGACCCCGGAACGGTGGTTCGATACGGCTGCTTTCATGTTTGCGGATTACGGAAGCTTTGGAAATTCGGGACGCAATATCCTGGACGGGCCCGGATACCAAGATGTCAGTGTTGCACTGGTCAAAAACTCCCGGGTGCGAGAGGGCCTCGATATTCAGTTCAGGATGGAGCTTTTTAACGCGTTCAATCGCGCCAATTTCGATTTGCCGGATGCCTTTCTTGGGTCCCCCACATTCGGCCGCGTCAATTCGGCTCAGAGCCCAAGGCGGATCCAGTTTGGAATTAGATTTATTTTTTAAAGCACCGGAGCTGCGGATGCACGCCTGTTTTTTCCACGAAACGGAATTTGCTCTGCGGGATCATAAGCTTTTTGAGATCGTGGAGGAAGCTTACCGGCGGCATGAAAAGGTTTTAATATTTGCCGGGACGCAAGAGCGTGCAGCCGCGATTGATCGGTTCCTTTGGGTTCTCAAGCAGGAGGCTTTTATCCCTCACAAAATGCTTTCCGGCGCGGACGACGAGAGTGAGGTTCCGGTTGGGATTGTCACCACGGAATTAAATCCGGCGAGGGCATCAGTTCTGATCGCAGACGGCCACTGCACGCTTGATTTCGCCGCCGGGTTTAAAGCGGTTCATGAATTCGTAGATCGTTCGACTCCGGAACGGCACGAAGCCTGCAGGCGCCGTTTTCGAGCCTATCGCGCTCTCCAGGTGCCCGTCGAGTATTTAAAATAGCAAGAGCGCCGTCTCGCCACGTCTCTCAAAAATGCGGGCCGGAGCCGCGGATCAGTCCTGAACGCGAAAACGTTGCGGGCGCCGCCATTGCTGATCCCGGCCGGCGGCGCTCACAGGCGCGTAGTTCAGCCCGATGGCGTCGAGATATTTTCCGGCTCGCCCCGTGAATCCGAGTGCTTGAGTTCCTGAAGGAACATCAATTTGATAGTCCCTATCGCCGCCTCTGCCGCCGAATATTTGCGAAGTCCGCTTGTTGGTGCGCAGAGTCAGGGAATCAACATAGTTGCCGTAACGGCCGGAAATCCCGATGATGTACTCCCCCGGATCCAGGCGGAATACATCCCTTCTGCCTCCCGTGCCGCCGCGCATGGGGCCTTCCATGATGCGGCCGTCCTGCAGAGTGTAAACAGTTTGGATGCCATCGATGTTATTCCCGGCGTAGATGCGCACCTCTGAAATATTGGCGCCCAGCGGAATATCGGTGTCCGAAAAAGGCACACCGCCCCGGCCGCCGTAAGTCTCCGTGCGGGTGACCGCGACATATATTGGGGCATAGAGCAGGCCGACCGCATCCAGGTGGTTTCCTGCGCGCCCCGCGAAGCCGACCGCATGATTTCCCGGCGCCACATTGATGCGATACTCCTGACTTCCTCCGGCGCCCCCATAAAGCGGAGAGACACGCTTGTTGGTATGTATCCGAATCGAATCGATGTAATTGCCGTAACGGCCCGAAAGGCCGACGATATACTCATCCGAATCAAGCCGGAAGATGTTTTGCCGTCCGCCCGACCCTCCGCGCCGCGAGCTCGGCTGCGTGCGTCCATCGGGCAAAAGGTAGATCATTTGGAGAGAGTCCACGAACTCTCCTGAATAGATATGCACTTCGAAAACGCGGGCGCCGCCGAAAGTCAATGTGTCTGAAAATTGCGTTCCTCCCCTCCCGCCGACAATATTTGTGGCTGCGGGCGTTTGTGCGAATCCCCAAATTCCAAGGCCGACAAACAACAAAGCCGAATAGGCTGCTGTGCGCGACGATCTGCTGATCATTTTACACCTCCCAAGATCTTGTTATGTCTGCCGGCAAAAAGCATTTACCGCCGGCATGGCTGAGGCCAATTCAGATTTTGTGCCCCGGCCCGCCCTGCCCGTCCTTCATAAAAATGCGGAAGCGTCACCGAACAATTCATCCATCTATCTTCTTAAATTATATCACCGGAATCATGCCGTCACCATCGGCCCGTAGGCGCTGGCCTCGAAACGTTCTTTGCCGGCGTGGATGCAATTTTCAACCCGGATTCCTAAGTTGCAGAAGTAAAAGCAGTCCTTCTCTTTTGGAATCAATAGGGTATGTTATCAAAATCCAACTTCGCCGAAGTTGGATTTTTACAAGGCAAGCCATAGAAAATAAAAGAGAAGGACTCATTTTAGGTAATTCAACTTCGGATCCGGGTTCAAGGTGAGCCTAAAACAACCGGTAAGAGGATTGGATCCGGAGCGAAAAGCAGACTGGAGATGGTTGGCTACTCGCTGCGCAGGGCGGTGAGAAGCGGGGAGCGAAAGGCTGCGGCCAGAGCCAAAATCGAGGAGAGCGTGCCGGCAATAAAGACCGATAGCAGGATCAGGCCGGCCATCAAGAACGGGAAGGATTGCTCCCGCGCCGCCAGGGCGGGCAAGATGGCGAGCAAGGCGCAGATCATTCCTGCAGCCAATCCCCAGAGTATAAGAACGACATGCTCGCACAGCACGATCCCCGCCAAAACTTCCCTCCGATATCCCACGGATCGCAGGAGGGCCAATTCTTTTCGGCGCTCGAGAACATTTCTCAGTAAAACGGCTGCGAGGCCGAGGGTGCCCAGGATCATGCCCAGCGCGCCCAGCGCTTGAAACGTGGAAAGGTAGGTGTTTTCGACCCGGTGAAAGGATTGCAGTCGCTCCGGGGACGGTTCGAGATGGATGCCATAATCTGCCAGGGCTTGTTTTAGCGGCTTCAGCAGGGTAGTTGCGGCGGCAGGCGGAGCTTCCAAAAGGAAAAAGCGATACCCGGCCTGTTCGGGAAAAAGGCGAAGGAAATTTGATTCGGAAATCAAGAGTACCCCCTGAAAAATGCTGTCCCGCAGCGATGCCACCAGGCGCAAGCGGACAGGATTCCCTTGGTTTCCGCGCAGCGTCAGCTCGCTTCCGACGGAAAGGCGGAGAATATATTGAATGGTATTGGCGTCGGCAATCGCCGGAATGGCCGGACTGTGCGCGGCGGATTCCAGCAGCCGCCAGGGATTATCTTTTTCCGCGGGCGTTGCCGCGAGAGATTTTTGAAATGAAAACCTGCCCGCCGAAATGAAGGGCCGGGGCGCTCCCAAAATCCTCGGTTCCTGGGGCGCGTAGAGGTTTAGGCAGCTGGCGTCATCTCCTGGCCGTTCGCGAAAGGGTATAAACCTGGCTTGCTTTAGGGCAGGGATTTCCTCGACCGGGAGTCCCATGGCTTCCAGTCCGGCAGCGCTGTTAGGATCATGGAGGACGGGCAGAACCGTTTCGGCGATGAACGGATAACCTCCGGTTCCTGATCTCGCGTCCAGCGGCATGCGTCCGGGATCGCGGCGGAATGCTTCCATCGAAACGATGATGAAAGCGGCGGAAGCAATCAGGGAAGCACAGAGCAGGCTGCGCCCGGGACGATGCATGGCGTTTTTAATGCCGAATCTGAAAAATGCCGGCCAGCCGTTTCCGCGGATCAGGTTTGCATGCCGGCTGCGGAGGTACACGCCGGTGGCGCAGAGGATCGAAAGGAGCAGTGAAAAGCCCGCTCCAAAAAAGCCTTCGATTGCGGATAACTTCCCCAGCTGGGAACAGAGGATTAACGCGGCCGCGGCAAGCAGCGCAAGAACCGAGATTACGCTGAAGGTGCGCATCCTCTCGCGGCGGCGCGCGGCAGATTCCAAAATACCGGCCAGCAGGGATCGGGGTGAATTCCGGTGCAAGCCCCGCAGGGTCCATACGATTATTGCCAGCGAAAAAAGCATGCCGGCAGCGGCGCCCACGGTCAGCTCCTTCCAGGACAAGTGAAGATAGAGATGCTGTGTCCCAACGGCGCCCGCCCACCATGTGCGCAGGCCGGACATCATAATCCCGGCGTAGGCCAGAGATCCCAGCGCGCCCAAAAGACTGCCGGCGCAGGAGAGTATGAAGCCTTCAGCAATGAATAGGCGCCGCAGCATGCCGGCGGAAAAACCGGCGGCGCGGAGTAGGCCGATCTCAGACACACGCTGCTCTGTCATTAATCGGAAAAACAAGGCAGCGAGAAGAATTGCCGCCGCGATTAGAAAGGAACTGAAATAAACAAAATATTCTCCAAAATCGGTCGAACCCTGCGAGGCGGCCAAACCCTTCTCTCGCACCGGCTCCAGGCCAAAGCCCGCCTCACGGGAATCCAAGTTTCTGAGAAAAGCTGAAGTCCATTGCTGCTGACCGGTTTGCCGGTCGATTCCGGACGGCGGTGAAATCCGCAATCCGGTCAGCTTTCCGAAGCGGGTCGCCCACAGCTCTTGTCCCCTAGCCAAGGGGATAAACGCTTTCGGCGTGGCTCGGTAGCGATTCCAATAATCTTCGTCTTCGCGGCGAATGCGCCGCAGGTCCAGAGGAAATGGAGGATCCCAGGAGCTGAGGCTGCGAGCCTGCGTGATGCCCGGGATTTCCGGAGCAAGCGCACGGTCGACATCGCCTGTGATTGAGAGGACGCCGGCCACACGGAACCGGGCGGTGCGCGTTACCAGTCGCCCGTCCTCCTGCCAGAAATAATAATCGATCTCCACCGGCTCCCCCTCTGAAACAGCGAGATTTTGCCGGGCCCATTCTGTAATCCATATGGATTCCGCAGGCTGCAAAGATAATGATCGACCCGAGGAGCTTGCGATCTTCTGGACGGAAGTCATAGCGCCCTTTTCGAGATCCACGGCGGTAATGACGGAGTACGGAATTTCCCGGGCTTGGTACCGTATGGAATTGGCAAGATAAGTGTAGAGAGGCGAAACTTTCATGCCGGCTTCTTCAGATGCCCGCATTGCGGCCTTTGCGATGAAATCATCGAGAATGATCCGACTGCTTTCCAGGGTAAAGGAATTCCGCGAAGCAGAGGCCCGCAACCGCATGCCCAGGTCCTCAAGCGAAAATTGTTTTGTTAGCGCGTTCAAGACGGATTCGGTTCTCCGGCCCGGCAAAGCGCCGCTTATGAGAATGGCATTAACCCGCATAAGCTGTTCAAGCTCTCGTTGCAGCAACTTCAAGGGGACATAGACGCAGTGGATTTTGCCCTGATGGGGACGCAAGGAAAACTCGCCCAGGCGGTTTGCGGGCAGTATTCCTCCGCAATTCAGCCGGATCGTTTTCCCTATATCATCCCGGCGTCCGTACAGCCACTCGCGCGGAATCGCCTGCTGCTTTTCTATCCTCAGCAGCAAAGCGTCGCCGGGTTGAGCGTCGAGCTCCCGGGCAAGTGCCTCGCCGAGCAGCCCGGCTCTAATTCCGGGAAAAGCCGGATAGTCCAGGTTCTGAAATTTCCAAAATCTCTCGTCCACGCCATAGACGTTCACATTGTGCGCGCGGATCCCGGTTTTTTCGTGACTTAGAACTCCTTTGATCGAAATGATCGGACAGGCGGCGGCTGTATCAGGCAGCGAACCGGCCAGCTTTTCGCTGAAAAAAGCGTCTGCCGTTAGGACGTATTCCGCGGCGCCGATCCGTTCGAAAAGCAATCGGCGCAGGCTTTCCCGGACGGATTGGCCTACCAGCAGAGCGCCGGAAAGCACGGCGACGGCGGCAGCGACACCGGCGATGACGGGAAGGTTGGTGCGCCGGAAGAAGATCAGATTTCGTAATATCAACCTGTTTAGCGTCATGGATTGATTCCGTGTTTAGGCGATTCGGTGAATCCCCGCCCGCATTTCTCAGGAGATTTCTGCGGCGGCGGCACATCCGGGCATGTCCATTGCGTTGAACTCCTTGCCCATGTCGCGCGCCGTGTGTCCATGCCCGTCTGTCCCGCATCGCAACGAAATCTTGCTAACAATGCTCGTTCGTCGAGGCCGGGAGACAACGCATCCGAGGCCGCGCCGCCGCGGTTTTCACGGGACGGCGTCTGCCGGGCGCAGGCGGCTCTCGCTGAGCCGGTATTTCCGATCAAACTTTTCCGCCACCTCTTGATTGTGCGTGACGATGATGAGGATGTTCCGCTGTCTTCTATGAAGCTCGAGGAGCAGCGAGGTGACCAGGACGGTGGAATCGTGGTCAAGGTTTCCGGTGGGTTCATCGCAAAGAACAAGGTGCGGCAGCATAACAAGTGCCCGCGCTAAAGCGGCACGCTGCTTTTCGCCTCCGGACAATTCGTAAGGATGATGGTGCATCCTTTGACCCAAACCGACCTGATGGAGCAGATCCAGAGCGCGGCCTTTAGCCGTGGCGTCGGGAGGCGCTGCAAGGGTC
>JBBISO010000088.1:0-10398 GCA_037441325.1 Acidobacteriota bacterium
ACCAGGGGTTCGCTGCGCTCACCCCTGGCTATTCTCTAAACGCCCCTTGCGGGGCTTGGTCAAAAAACCAGTTTCGCGACAGAAACTAATTAGGTCCGTTATGTCGCGAAACTCGGCAAATGTTGTAGGGACGACCTGCCGGTCGCCCATAAATATACGGCCGCAGTCTTGAAACTGCAGTTTCGCGACCGGAAACAGGGAAATATGGCCGCGAATCCCGCGGCCCTTCCTTGCGCCGGAGGCGCGGCTTCCGTTCAGCGTGAAAGATGCTTCCGGCGGGTCAAGTTTCGGAAGATAGGCCGGTGGCAATGGCATTCCGGGTGTGCTGAACGAGCCGATTCCGATCTTCCAAATCCATGCCCGCAGTCGGAACCGGGTCGTGAAATATCACTTTGATGAGTCCGGGGCGAATCGAGTACACCCCCGGCGGTTGTATAGCGGAGCTGTTGAGGATAGTCACCGGAATAATCGGCACCTGCGCCTTTATGGCCATGATGAACACGCCTTTTTTGAATTCTCCCAAAGAGCCGTCTCTGCTTCTGGTGCCCTCCGGAAATGCGATAAATGAGTGGCCTTTTGTCAATAATTGGGCTCCGTATTCGATTCCGGCTTGGGCCTGCTTTGGATTCCGACGCTCAATTGGCACAAATTGCACCTGTTTCATGAGGAGGGAAAGGATCGGCAACCGCATCATTTCCTTTTTAATCAGAGCCTTCCAATTCCTGGGTATGGCATGCAAAAGCACGGGGCCGTCAAAATTCCCCTGGTGATTGGAGAGAAAAACATAAGGGACGCCGGGCGCGATTTTTCCCCGCCCCTGGATTTGGACTCGGACCCTGCATATCCACCCGGCGGCCCGAATGCAGAAACGCGCCAGCGCATATAACAGCCGATCATCCTTAGATGCCAGAGCCCACAGCAGTGCATAAGGAGCCAACAGCAAAATATAGAGGCCCACAAAAATATAGACAATAGTTGCTCGAACCATCGCAATTCCCGCCTCAATCTAACGGATAATTTTACTTCAGTTTGCTAATGGATGATTCCTTCATTGAGCATAATATGTGATTTTTTTAATGCTTTCGCTCTGTTATTGATGGTTAAAATATAAAGTTTTATGCGAGAGGTGAGTCTTGGGATTTAACCGGGTGGAAGAAGCGCTAGAGGAGATGCGCTGCGGGCGTATGGTCATCGTGGTCGACGATGAAGATCGCGAAAACGAAGGGGACCTGACGCTGGCCGCGGAAAAAGCTACTCCAGAGAAGATCAATTTCATGGCGAAATATGGCCGTGGGCTTATATGTCTTGCGATGACCGGAGAACGTTTGGATGAGCTTCATATTCCGATGATGGTCGGCGAAAACACCAGTAAGTTCGGGACCGCTTTTACTGTTTCCATTGAGGCGCGCCATGGTGTCACGACAGGCATATCCGCCGCCGACCGCGCAAAGACGATTCTTACGGCCATTGACCCCCGGACAGTTCCTTCGGACTTGGTGCGTCCGGGACATGTGTTTCCGCTGCGAGCCCGCCCTGGCGGTGTTCTCATGAGGGCCGGACAAACGGAGGCGTCGGTCGATCTGGCAAGGCTTGCAGGTCTTTATCCCGCGGGCGTAATCTGCGAGGTCATGAATGAGGACGGGACGATGGCGCGGGTTCCCGATCTGATGAAGGTGTCGCGCCAGCACGGCATTAAAATCGTCACGGTAGAGGATATTATCGCCTACCGGTTGAGAACCGAGACGTTTGTCAAGCGGGTCGCGGAAGCAGCTTTCCCCACCGAATTTGGTGATTTCAGTTTGATAGCCTTTGAGAACCTGCTGGATGGGACGAACCATATTGCTTTGGTAAAAGGGACCCTGGACTCGGATACGCCGGTCATGGTCCGTGTCCATTCCCAGTCGACCATGGCCGATGTATTCCACTCGCTGCGCAGCGGTGGCAGGAACGAGTTGCGGGCTGCCTTGAAAATGATTCAGGACGCGGGCCGTGGAGTGCTTGTTTACCTCCGACAGGAGGAAAAAGGCAAAAACCTGGTCGGTGAGATCAAGGCCTATGCCCTCCAGGATGCCGGCGCTAATCAGATTGAAGATGCTATATCTTCCGGTTCCGGAGCCGACTTAAGGATTTACGGAATCGGCGCTCAAATACTGAGAGCGTTGGGAGTGGGGAAAATCTGCCTGCTCACCAACCATCCCAAGAAAATCGTCGGCCTGCATGGCTACGGCATCACCGTCGTCGAGCAGGTTCGACTGTAGGCAATTGTGAATGCTGAATTGGAAGGACGGGCGGAAAACCCCGGGTGCACCGTCAGCCAGTGTTTATTTCCGCAATTTGGCGATCTGCGCGTCGATAATCGCATCCTCAATCTTTGCGAATAGAATCTCGCGCTTGCCAAGAGGCTGATGATCCGGCAGCCGCAATTTGGGAATGTCGCGCCAGCGACGTCCGCGGTGGGAGCCGGGAGCATTCAGCATGCGCCATAGTTTTTCCGCGGAAAAGGGAAGGAACGGATCCATGAGCGCAGCCAGGGCTGCCTGCAATTGGATCGCCGTGTTCAGCGTCGAGGCGCAGCGCGCCCGGTCGTTCTTTATGGAGGCCCACGGAGCGGCGTCGTTGAAGTATTTGTTTCCCAGACGCGCCAAATCCATCAATTCGGACACAGCGTGTCTCACTTGAAACCCTTCAAGGGCCGATGCGATCCGATCCGTGGCCGAGGCCACGCCTGCCAAAACCGCTCGGTCTGCACCCAATAAGCTGCCGGCGGGGGGCACCTTGGCCTCGAAATGCTTTTCCACGAATGACAGACTGCGGTTGATCAGATTCCCCAGCACGTCGGCAAGTTCGTTGTTGTTGCGGGCCTGGAAATCCCTCCAGGCGAAATCTGAGTCTTTGTTCTCCGGAGCATTGGCTTCCAAGTAGTAACGAAGCGGATCGGGGGGAAAGACGTCCAGGTATTCGTCGACCCAGACTGCCCAATTGCGGCTGGTGGAAAGCTTCTCCCCTTCGATATTCAGGAACTCGTTTGCCGGAATTTGGGCCGGGAGGATGTATTCGCCATGCGCCATCAAGGTGGCGGGCCAGACGATTGCGTGGAAGACGATATTGTCTTTTCCGATAAAGTGTACCAATTTGGTTTCGGGATCAAACCAATAGTCCCGCCAGCGGTCGGGTGTCCCCTGGCTTTGCGCCCATTCTACTGAGGAGGATATATAGCCGATAGGGGCGTCAAACCAGACATACAGGACTTTGCCTTCGGCTTCAGGAAGCGGGACCGGAACGCCCCAGTCAATGTCCCGCGTGATCGGCCTGTCCGCAAGCCCTTCCTGAAACCAGCTGGAACAGAACTCCCGGACATTGCTCTTCCAGTTAGATCTGCCAGCGTGCCATTCCTCGAGCTGTTTCTGAAATTTTGACAGCGCAAAGTACCAATGTTTGGTGGTGCGCGAGATCGGCGGGACTCCGCAGACCTTGCACTTAGGGGCGATCAGCTGCTCCGGTTCCAGCCAGCGTCCGCACTGTTCGCATTGGTCGCCGCGCGCGGCCGGTTGATGGCAATGGGGGCATGCGCCCTCGATATAACGGTCCGGAAGGAAGCGGTTGCACGGGGCGCAGTAATATTGATCCACCGACCGCTCATGAATATGACCCTTACGGTAGAGGTTCAGAAAAAAGTCCTGCGATATTTTGTGATGCAGCGGAAGGGAAGTGCGGGAATAGTTGTCGAATTCAATTCCGATGCGCCGAAAACTGTTTCTCATCAGGCTGTGGTAGCGGTCGACAATTTGCTTAGGTGTGACTCTCTCCCGGTCCGCGCGGATTGTGATGGGGACGCCATGCTCGTCTGAACCGCAGATAAACAAAGTATCTGCTCCCTTCAGGCGCTGATATCGGACATATACGTCCGCGGGAATATAGGCCCCGGCCAGATGTCCTATGTGCAACGGGCCATTTGCATAGGGGAGCGCAGCGGTCACAAGAATTTTATCGGCCGAAGAATCCACGAGAAACCCTTTCTGCCGGGGATTGATCCTCAGGAAACAAACCCGCGGCTTCATGCTGGCATCGTCAAATTTCAATTCCCTGAGGCATTGATTCTACGCGTCCAACAACTTCGCCAGCTTAACATAATCTGCAGGTACTTCACGAGCGGACCGAGAAGCCAGACCGGACCAGGCGAGGGCCTCGAGATTAAAGGCCCCGGCTTCCCGGCTTTCCCGCGTCACTCCTGCCATTCCGCCGACAGCCGTGGAGCAATGAACCACCACGACAATGCTCACGTCGGCGCGAGTGGGAAGAGTTGTCCGGAGCCACGCTGAAATAGCCGGAGGAATGCTTTGTACCTGTTGCTCGTCTGAGGCCTCACGCCCAGGTCATCGCAATTGCGAATACCGGTATTAAAACTCCTTGGCAACATAACCCTTGCGGGTGGTAACTTTCAACTTGGCTGGTTTGCCCTTTTTGTCCAGGATATTCGCATTTACTTCCACCTTGATTTTTCGAAACTTGCCGTCCTTTTTGGTATTGGTGGAAGCATAGCCGATGCTGTACTGGCTCCTGAGCAATTGGGAGATATTTGAAAAAATTGCCGGCAGTTCGGTGTGGAAGCGGGGAAAGTATGCGGCGCCGCCGGTATATTCGGCGAAGGATCTGAGCCGATTGTCGGCCATGAGCAGCTCGAGGTTTCCGATGTTGCTGATTAATCCCGCCGCTTCGGCTCGAAGGCGAAAGTTCTGGCCTAGGCTGATGGCGTAAACCGAAGCATTGGCTTGCTTGCACTTTTGCAGAGCTTCGTCGTAGGTGTGTCTGCTGAGGGTGTCGAGTCCGGTGCTGATCAGAAGCACGGCCACCTTGCCTTCGATTTCCTGCGTCCGATCCAGCACATCGATAAGCGCGTCGGAAAGGTTGCTGTCATCGAAGGCGGGATAAGTGAAGCGGCGCAACGCATCCGCGAGCATTTGCCGGTCCTGGGTGAAATCGCACAATATAGTCGGGCGCAGGTCGTAAGCGACGACTGCGACCCAATCTCCCGGCCGCAGGCTGGACGCGAAATAATACATCGCGTTCCACACATCGCTGATGAAATAATAAACATTGTTGCTATACTCGACCAGCATCACGACCGTGACGTTTGCCTCGACCGGGGCGAAATTTGCAATTTCCTGTTTAACACCGTCCTCGTAAATGGTGAAATTTTCCGGTTTTAATCCTATAATGACGCCGCTGCTTGTATCGGTTACTAAAACCTGGAGGGTAACCAAATCGACGGATACCGAGATTGAGGTTTGTCCTTTCGGCCTTTCCTGATCTTCTTCGTCACCCTTCGGTATCTCGTGTCCGCGCAGCGGAGGTTTCTGTTCTTTGGAGGAACCCTGCGCCAGGAGCGAAAATGGAGGATAAATCGCGTTCCCGCCGCCGGGGAGGACAGCCGCCCCCCAAAATAGCAGGATGAGTATCCCGGCAACTCGCGGCATCATAATGGAATTCATATCAACAGCCCCATCCCGGCTTTTGTGAAACTTTCTTGACGGCCGATACTCCAAAATGGTAGCACAATTTATTGAGGGCTCAAAGAAGCCCTTCCCGGACAAATTGATTTGACGTTCAAAATCTCGGGTGCTAATAATTTCTGCGTAAATAAAAATAAATCGTCCCGGTCTGCCGGAATGCTTTTTATTGGAGGTTAATTGTGAGCTATTGCCCGGAATGCGAAGCCGTCATCGATGAGGAATTCGAAGAAGTGGGAGAAATTTTTCCCTGCCCCGAGTGCGGCGTTGAACTTGAAGTCATTTCCATCGACCCCGTGGAATTCGATCTGGCTCCGATTGATGACGAAGAGGAAGACGACGATTACCGCTTCGACGATGACGACGAAGAAGAGTGGGACGAAGAAAACTCCTACGACGAAGATTACGAAGACGATGAGGATAACTGATGCGAGGTTGTTTTCAAATTGGTCACTATTCCCGTAAACTGCGGCGGCGAGCTATTTTCACTAAGCCGAGACATATTCCCCTTGATGTTGCGGCATTTGCGATTACCCCTATTTAATCCCGATTGCCTTGTCTTCAAGTGAGTTCTTTTCAAAACCCGGGGGTTGCAGCAGTTTTCATGGCGCTGGCCATGAAAAGGCGCGGAATGTTTCTCTGCCGAGCCCCGGCGATACGGAAAAGAATCCCTCAATGATTTTGTTGCGGAATGGGCATCTCGCGCCTGAATCGATGAAGACCCTAAAAAGCGGGTCCACATCGCGCATGGGATTTCAGGAAGCGCCTATTGTTTATGCCGGGGAGGGGTAAGACGCATCCGGGATAATTCCGCGGAATGATGTGATAATATCTTTTCATGAAACTGGTAGAGAAGGAACAAAAGCTTGAAGAACTATTGAAGAGCCTCTCGCCCGTCATTGTTGCTTTCAGCGGGGGCGTCGACAGCTCCTACCTCGCGTATAAGGCTTACCAGGTGCTAGGACCTGAAGCCATCGCGGTCACGGCGGATAGCGCTTCCGTCCCTTCGCACCAGCGCCGGATGGTTTCCCGGATCATAGACCAAATCGGGATAATCCACAGGATCATATATTCCGGGGAATTGGAGCGGGCAGAATATGCCGCCAATCTGCCGAATCGCTGTTATTTCTGCAAGGACGAACTGTTCACCAGGCTGCGGGCTTTGGCAAATGAATATGGATCCGCCGTCATTCTGGATGGTCTTAATGTCGATGACCTTGGAGATTTTAGACCAGGCAGGAAGGCCGCGGAAGAGCACGGAGTCCGGAGTCCTTTGCTCGAAGTCGGACTCAACAAGGAGGAAATCCGCGAACTCTCCCGCCGGGCCGGGCTTCCGACTGCCGATCAGCCCGCATCTGCTTGTCTGGCGTCCCGATTCCCGTATGGCGTCAGAATTACTGAGGAGAAACTCAAGGTTGTGGATCAGGGCGAAGAAACTCTCAGGGGCATGGGATTCCGCATTTTTCGGGTGCGGCATCACGAGCATCTGGTGCGGCTGGAATTTGGGCCGGACGATTTTGCCAAAGCCCTTAATCGGGAGACGGCCCGGCGGCTGGCCCAGTATTTCAAAGGGCTTGGATATAAATACATAACGCTCGATCTCGAAGGCTACCGCATGGGATCCGCTAACGAAGTGCTCCCCGCCGACGAAAGCAGTCGCTTTGGTGCCTAATTGGGGGATCCGGCCGCTTCCAAAGCTTGCCGGATTACTTCTTTCACTTCTTCGATTTTGAATGGTTTGGCGAGGAAACGGGTCTGGTTTTCCTCAAGAAAAGACCGCGTTTCGCCGCTGACCGTATCTCCGGTAATGAAGATAATGCGGTTTGTCAGATGGCGCCGGTTCTCCTGGATCCAGTCGAATAATTCCTTGCCACCCATGTGCGGCATCCTGAAATCGGTGACGATAAGATCATAATCGGTATCAGCCATCCTGCTCATGGCGGTAAGGCCGTTGTCCGCAGTGTCGACTTGCATCCGCATTCGGCGGAAGACCTCTGCCAAAAAGTCCAGTATGTATTTCTCGTCGTCAACGATCAAAATGCGCTTCCCGCGAACCAGACGATCGAAACTCAGCTCTTCCGGCGCTGGTTGCCGGCGCGCGCCGATTTCTTCCCGCAGACTTGCAATGACGGGCAGCTCGATGGTGAAGGTCGACCCTTCTCCCAGCCGGCTTCGGGCGTAGATATTTCCTCCATGCTCTTTGATCATTCCGTACGACAGGCTAAGCCCCAAACCCGTGCCTTTTCCAACTTCTTTGGTTGTGAAAAAAGGATCAAAGATCCGGGTGAGATAGTTTTCGGGTATCCCGGGGCCGTCGTCGGTTAACTCAACGATTATAATGTCGGCCTTTTGCGTGTCAGTTCGGCTGCAGATCGTCAAGCGGCCTTTAGCGCGCGCTTCCAACATCGCCTGCTCCGCGTTTGTTATAACATTCAGGAAAACCTGCTGGAGCTGGTGCGCGTCTGCGATTGTTTTGGGCAGGTTGCGATCCAGCTCAAGGCCGATCTCGATGTTATTCACCTGAAGCTCGTAGCTTCTCAGGTCGACCGTTTTTTCCAGAATCTCGTTGATATCGCAAAGGGTGCGCTCCGGCTTTTGCTTGCGGGCAAAAGACAGCAGGTTCTGCACGATTTTCTGACAGCGAAGGGCGAGATGGTTGATCTTGATTAGATTGTCTCTGACCCGATCGTCGAGATCCTTGCGCAGTTGCAGCAATTGGGAATATCCCATTACCCCGGTAAGCGGATTGTTCAGTTCATGGGCGATTCCGGAAATGAGTTCCCCGATGGCGGAAAGCTTTTCGGATTGAATGAGCTGCTGCTGAAGCAGTTTTTCATTGCTAATGTCCTTGGCTACGTGAATGCATCCGATCAGGCGGTTGTCTTTATCGTGCCATGGACTTACAGAAATCTGAAACACGCCTTCCATCGACGGGAGCGCAACCTCTTCCACGATCAAAGACTCGGATTTGAGAGCCCGCATGTGGCGGCAGGGTTCTGCGCCTGTCCCCATCGGGTCATAGATTTCGGCGCAGCACCTGCCGATGACTTTTTGCGGGATCGTCTTCAGCCTCCGGGCCAGCGCGACGTTGGCACGGATGACCTTACCCATCGTATCGTGAACCGAAACGCAATCCTGCATGGCATCGAAGGTTGTTTCCCATTCCTTCTGGCTGCGCGAGATCACCTGGAACAGGCGTGCGTTTTCAAGCGCGATCGCCGCCTGATGGGCAAGCGTTTCCGCTCGCTGCATTTCTTCATCGGAAAACTTGCGTTCGCGGGAATCATTGCTGCAGACGAGAACGCCGATCCCTTGCTCCTTGGTGAGTAGCGGCGCGAATATGGCAGCGCGCCATGCCAGCGATTCCGTGGGCCGGCTATGGCCGCTCTCATATCCTGGGATGTCTTCGACGGCGATTACTCTTCTTTCCATTAAGGCAGTCGCGGCAGTCGAGGCTTCGGAGATTTGGATTTTGACCGTCCGGATATCCAGCTTGTGCGTTTGGGTTGATGCTGATCCGACCAGGCATTGCCGTGTATCATCCAGCAGGAAAAGATGGCATTGATCGGTTTTTGCCAGCCGTTTCCCTTCGATCACGATTCTGCGAATTATGTCTTCCAGATTGAAACCGCGCGAAATGATCTTGTTCAGCTCCTGCAGCGCGATAAGATCCTCCGAAAGCTTGTTTGATTGTTCGCGAAGCTGCACGTTCACGATCGCGACGCCGAGAATTTCGCAGAGCGCGTGAATGAATTCCTCCTGCCCTCTGCTGATGGTTTTTGGAGTCGCGGCGGCTAACGCCAAGCTGCCCACAACGCGATTTCCGCTTCGCATCGGATAGTTGGCATAATACCGTAGCCCTTCCCGGCGCAAAGCCGACGCGCATTGACTGTCTCCCCACTTCGAAATATCGCCGGCGACTGCGCATCCCAGTTGGTAATGCGGGTCGAGGTTTTCATCGCCCGTTGTTTCAAAAATAAAGGCTGTTTCCCGGGTGAATCCGCGATACACGGTGTGGGGATAATCTTCTTGCTTGACGCGCAGGCGAAATATGCCGGCATTCATTCCCAATGCATTCATGATGGTGTCAAGGGCGAAAAATAGAATGGGGTCGAGCTCGAGGGAGCGGTTCACCATAGACGAGATGTTCTTTAGGGCTTCCGTTTGCAAGGGCTTGGCCTTGCCTTTATTGCCCCTCGATACCGCGCCGGCAAGAGCACCGAGAGCTGAAAGCTGGAAAGCGATCTGAATTCCTTGGCTCAGGAAGAGATCACTAACCGGCGTGAGAGGGGTTATAAAAATCATTGCGGTTCGACTCCAATGAAGTTTTTGACCTGAATGGACGCAGCCGATGAAGGCTAATTGGTTTCTGTCGCGAAATGTATCCTAAATCTTAACCATGCTATCTATTAAGCGAAGCCTTTGGAGTGCGCAAGCTTGCTTGTGCCTTTTGTAATGTGGAGATTATCAAGCACTTGAAGGCGGCAGCAAGCCGCCGCAGTTAAAAGCGCCCTGCAGATTCCAATCACCTATCTGCACCCGATAAATGAATTTCGCGACCGAAACCAATTAAAAGTGCATCGCTTCCTGCCGCGCTTCCTTCGGCGGTCACAAGGGGCCAAGGGATCAGGGGCCGAAGGGCGCACGTAGCACCCTTGCTCTCATCCTCGATTGGTTTCTAGTCGTTTGTTCTCTTTGCCCGTGCTCCTAGAGTTTACCGGCGAAGCAAGCGGAGCTCTATTTACTGCTGGCCGTTTCCGGCTTGGGAGCCAAATAGCCTCGGCGGTAGCGTACCTGCTTATTGGAAGTATCGATACCGGTAAGCTCTATCTTAATGCGGCGATAAGTTCCGTCGCGCGCGTTGTTGGAAGAGAAATATCCGAGGCTGTAT
>JBBISO010000089.1:0-2023 GCA_037441325.1 Acidobacteriota bacterium
TCCATCAGGCACTCCGCCTCTGAATTTGCGGTCTAAATTTGGAACCTGGAATACAACCGCCGAGCATTGATTCGCTGACCGCGCTCATTTTTCCGGCGGGGGCAGAGCTACGATCGCAATATCGTGGCGGTTTGCTTCCTCCGTGAGTTTTTCCCGGTCAAATGCGATGGTGCGTTGAGCATCGACTATAAGCGCGGTTGCGCCCGCGGCGATCATGGTTTCAACCGTGGACAGGCCAATGACCGGGATATCAAAGCGCATGTCCTGCCGGGGTCGGCTTACTTTAATGACGGTCAGATTCTTTTTATGGACCAGCTCTCCTGCGCGCCGGATGGCGAGGTCGGTCCCTTCCATAGCTTCCACTGCCACTACCGCGCGATCTCGGACGACAATCGTTTGTCCGATATCCATCGCGGCGATCTGTTGCGCGATCGGGCGCCCATACTCTACATCGGTTTGTTCCGAAGAACTAAGCCCTCTTCGCGTCAAAACTCCTTCGGGAACCAGATGGGGTTTTAGAAACGCGGTTGAGTCCAAAAGGGATATGCCGGATTCTTCCAGGACGCGCACAACGCCTCCAATGAGCGAATCCGTGTTTTTCTGTTTTAGGCCGGCCAACATGCGGATCATGGTCAAATCCGGAAAAGAGGAGCCGAAAATCTGCACGTGTTTGACCTGTCCCGCCATGATAGCTTTGCGAACTCCGGAATCCCTGAACATGCGAATAAGCTTTCCCAGTTCGCCCAGGCCAAGCCAGTGAACCGGATACCCGAAGGACTCTATTTCGGGAAAGGTCTCTTCCTTGATTGCGGCCACCACCATATCCAGGTTTTGCTGCCGTGCGGAGTGGAGAACGGCAAGAGGGAACTGGCCGTTTCCGGCGATGAGGCCGTATTTTTCTTTTTCCCCAGCCATATTTTGATTTGAGATTCCGGATTTGATATTCGGGATTTGGCGGTTTTCAACAATCCCGGAATATAAATTCCTTCTACCGGATAAATCCTCGCTCCGAGGCCTCCATGAAATCGATCAGAACGGAAACTTCCGGCGCCGTCCATTGCCTTTCCCGCACCCGTGCCAGTCCTTCGCCGGCGTTCGTTCCGGAGCGGATACAAATCCGGTAAGCTTGCTTCAGTTCCAAGATGGATTGTTCCGAAAAGCCTTTGCGCCTCAACCCCGTGGAATTGATGCCGTAGGTCTTTGCCTGGTTGCGTTCTCCCACGGTTTTAATGAAAGGGAGGGCGTCCCGCGTAATGACCGAGAATCCGCCAATGAACGCGTGCGGTCCAACCCGGCAAAACTGGTGGACGGCGGAGAATGCTCCGACGGTGGCATGATCCTCCACGATGACATGCCCGGCGAGCGTGGCCGCATTTGCCATGATCACATTATTGCCCACAACGCAATCATGCGCCACGTGACTGTAAGCCATGACGAAATTATGGTCGCCGATAACGGTAATTCCTCTCCCTCCCAGCGTGCCGCGATTCAGGCTGACAAATTCGCGGAATATGCTATCGTTGCCGATTTTCAAATAAGTCAGTTCTCCTTTGTACTTCAGGTCCTGCGGATCGGTTCCGATGGAGCCATAGCTGTAAAAGCGGCATCTTTCCCCAATGATGGTCCAGCCTTGGATGTGAACGTGAGCTTCGAGCACAGTGTCCGCTCCGATTTGCGTATGCGGCCCGACGATGCAATAGGGGCCGATACGTGCTTGCGAAGAAATTTCAGCGGACTCATCGATGACGGCGGTAGGATGTATGGGCATCTTTATTGGAAAAAGCGGCGCAGCCCCGGTCCTTCACTCGCTTTGGGAAAAAGCGGAATTGTCTGAATGGCGATCGACAACGGAGCAAGACAATTCCGCTTCCACCGCCACATTGCCGCCGACCAGCGCTTCGCCCCTCATTTTGAAATAGCGATCCCTCCGCCTCAGGACGGTCACTTCTATTCGAAGTTGATCTCCGGGAACCACAGGCTGGCGGAACCGGCATTTATCTATTCCGGAAAAATAAACCAGCTT
>JBBISO010000089.1:2052-10380 GCA_037441325.1 Acidobacteriota bacterium
GTCAGTAATAGGACCACGCCGACTTGGGCGAGAGCTTCAACCAAAAGCACTCCCGGCATGACGGGATGCTCGGGGAAGTGACCCTGAAAAAAGGGCTCATTGATGGTAACATTTTTTATCCCCACCATGCGGGTCGCCCCATCGGTTTCAATAATCCGATCCACCAGCAAAAACGGGTATCTCTGGGGCAAAACCTTTAGGATCTCGTTAATATTCAGTTTGGGTAAACTGCTTTCCATGGCTTTACGAAAACCAGCCCAAGCCGCCATTACCCCCGTTAGCGGCAACCGATCCGGGAGCGCGAATCCCGGGCAAATATAAAACACAAGAAGGCATGTCGGCACCTTCTTATTGTTACTGCTTGGGAGCCGGCGCGGAGGTTGCCGGGGTTTTGGATGTGCCGATGGGGTAAGTTTGGTTGTAAACTTTGATAACCTCTTCGGTTATATTTAGCGTGGGATCCACCCATGCATCCCTGGAGGGACTAGTATAAAAAACCGCAGCAAGGCCTTTTTCCCTGGAGACCTTTTCGATAACCGGCAATAATCTCCTTCCGATATAGTTTGTAACACGCACCCGCCGATTATCGATTTCCTTCTGGGTATCCTGCTGGAATCGCTGAAGATTCGTCTCTTTGGCGTCGACCTGATTTTCCAGATCCATGCGCGCTTCATCGGTTAACTTGGAAGCCTGGACGTTAAGCTGATTCCTGAGGCTTTCCGCTTCCTTGCGCAAGCTCTCCAGTTCTGAATTTTTGCCATCCACAAATTTCTGGACCTCCGTAAATTCCTTCCTCCCTTCGTCGCAACTTAGAACAGCCTGCTCCAGGTTTATCCATGCCAATCTGGCCGGAGCTATCGCCGAAGGCTGAGCGGATGGGTCTTGAGCTGTTGTTTGTGCGATCCCAAGCAGCGGCATCCAGAAAACAGCGAAAAGTACAGGCGACGTATATCGACTCATTGACTATGTTCTCCTTTGAGATTCAATCCGGGGGGAAACCCGGTTGAATTTTGATTGCCCATAGCAATTGCCGGGCATTGCTTGAAACGCAAGAATTTACTACAGTTCCCTTTACAGGCAAAGAGGAATCAGAAACTGCGCCCGACAGTGAATTTGATGTCTCTGCGGGGTTCTCTCAAGCGGTAAAGCTTCTTACCCACGTAAATGTTCTCGTCAAGAATCTGGGGATTATAGGCAAAAATCAAGCGGAAAGGCGCGTTTACAACGGGGAGAACAAACTGGATTTCCAAACCCGTCGACCCGCGCGCCGCGTTATTGGTAGAACGGATCAGCTCCACCGTGCTTGCTCCGAAATCCCCGAGAGATTTTTTCCGGGTTACGCGGGAGATGCCAATGTCGTAAAAAGCCGCCATCGACAACGGCCCCGCAATGTGTACGCGATACTCAAAATTCAGGATACCGACCGTATCGCCTCCAACCGGAATGATGTTGGGAATGACTAAGGGCAGTCCGGTCTTCAGGTCGATGATAGGATTGCCTTTGGAATCATATTGCGGGGTTGAGCTTATCGCCAGGGGACTGATCGATCGAATGTCGAATCCCCGGATGGTTGTTTCTCCGCCGATGAAGAAGCGGTCGAAGAAAGGCACGCTGGAGTTGGCATAGGACTGGACATACTGTCCCTGCAGGTGGATTCCGAAGACATTGCGTCCGCCGCTCAGCCAGCGGTCCGGGAAAAAGCGGCGGTACTCGATCGCCGGGCGAATCATGCTGAAATCGCCGCCAAGAGGGCCGCCCGCGATGGATGCTGAAAGATTAAAACTGCTGCCCCTCGTAGGGTTGAAATAGCTGTTGGTAGAGTTATAGCTCAACATTGGGGTAATTTCGCTGCGAATGATGCCTTTCAAAGCGGTGTAAGGATCATCATCAGGCGTAAATCCCACGAATTGGCCCAGGGCGTAGGTTTCAAAACCCTGGGCGATGCCTCCAATTCCGATCTTTTGGTAGGTATAACTGCTGCCAAGCGACCACGGCGAACGGCCCAGCCGGCGATTGAGCGTTATGGTCGTGCCGGTAGTGCGCTGGGTGAATAGCTGCGTGGGTTCTCCCGTATAAATATCAGTCAGTCCGAAAGCGCTGTAAGTGTCATAGCGATAACGCTGATTAAAAACCGAGAGCCCGAGGCTCCATGGGGTATCCAAGAGATAGGGCTCCGTGAACGACGCCATAAAATTTGTGGTTCGGGTGCCCCCGGTAACGCTAAGGTCCAGCGATTCGCCGCGGCCAAGGAAATTATTGTCCGAATAGTTCAAACCAATGAAACTGCCCGAGATGCCGCTTACCCCTCCCGTAAATCCTATGGACCGCTGGCTTTTCTCTTTCACCTTGATGTCGACATCCACCGTTCCGCTCTTGTCGTCAGGTCTTACCTCATAGTCCTTTTCCTCAATCTTATCGAAGTATCCCAACTGGTTCAGGCGCAGGATCGAGGCATCCAGCGCGGCGCTGCTGAACAAATTTCCTTCCTCGAGCAAAAGTTCCCGGCGAATCACCTTATCTCGTGTTTTGGTATTCCCTGAAAAATTAATAAACCTTACGAAGAACTGCTTGTCGGGCTGAAAATCAAGAACCAAATCCATAGTCTTGTTTTTCGGATCGAATCTTTGCTCCGGAAGGTAGGACCAATTTATGTAACCGATACTCCCGTACAACTTCTTTATCTGCTCAAGGGTGTCTTTAATCTTTTTGAAGTCGACGACATCTCCCGGTTTCAAGCCGAAGATGGCCGTCAGCTTCTCGCAATCGAAATTGCCGCAATTCTTCAATTCAAGCTTCCCGAGGCGGTACTGATCTCCAGCCTCGATTGGTATCTCCACAAAAAACTGCTGCCGGGTCTTTCGAAACATCGGAATCATCCCGCGCGGTCCCTCGAAAATCCGCGTCACGGGTGTTCCCACCTGAACCTGCATGTAGCCGTGCTCTTTATAGAAGGCCTTAAGGTTCATCTCAATATCCGCTTCCAGCTTCTCGCGGTGATATTTATCCGTCCCCTTGAACATCGTGATCATGTTCCGCTCTTTGTTGAGCTTCAGGGCGTCCTTTAATTCTCTATCGCTGAATACCTTATCCCCTACGAATCTTATTTGGCCGATTCGCACTTTGGACCCTTCGTCCATAACAAAGCGTACTTTCACGCTTGAAGGGGGTATGTTTTCGATTTCCGTGCGGACGGTTCCCAGCGGCTTGCCGTTCTGCACCATTAAATCTCTCAAAGCGCGTTCAGCGGCTCTGATCTTGGTCGCGTCATAACGGCTGTCGACGGTGAGACCTACCTTCTTCTCCTTGAACTCATCCAGGATGTTGGCTTCCGTAAAGGACTTGTTTCCTGAATACTCGATACCGCGGATGATGGGTTTTTCCTTTAAAATAAATGTTAAGATTTTCCCCGTGTCGCCGTCCCTTTCCTGAATCTCTATGTTTTCAAAATAACCGGTTTTGAAAAGCGACCTCAGATCGAATTCCAGCCGCGCTTCTTCGTATGGTTCTCCCGGCCGGGATTGAATGTGAAATCTGATGCTGTCTTCGGGTATGCGCCGGTTCCCCCTGATATCGATGCGCTCGATTATGGTTTGTTTGGGTTGTTGCGCGAAGGCCGCAAAACCCGACAAAAGAAGCCATAGAATCCAGGTTGCGAATGCAGATGACTTAACCATCCATCCTCCCGCCGGCGGGCAATTTTATATGAGACATTTATCTTAGATAAAAGGGATAGTGAAATCCAGCCCGGGCAGAGGGTGCAATAAGAAGTGCGAGTCAGGCCGGCCCATGTTTTGAGAGGGCGAAGCCCCTGGAGTGCGCTGCGCAGGCTTGCTTGCGCCTTGGGACGAAGCTAATGACCAGCAGCGAAGCCGCAAGGCGGCAGCAAGCTGCGGCACTCCATGGCGCCCTAGGGGCGCGGTGTTACCGGGAACGGCCATCTGACTTGACCCGCACTTCTAATTGCACCCCCCGGGCGGCAATCTTGGATTAGCACGCCGTGATTCCATGCTTGCTCCGGGACGGCTGCGAAAACATCCGTAAAACGTCTAGGAAATTACCCAAATAATTGAAAGCGCTCCGCTTCCGGCAGCGCTTTCTTATGCTGTCACCATGGATAAGGGGCAAAGGGCACACGCATCACCTTTTTCCATATTTTCGATTGGCTTCTTGGCATTTTTCCCCTTTGTCCCTTGATCCCGTAGCCCCTTTGCCCCTAAAAAGCTTGTGAGCGAAGCGAGCTAATTTCTATATATAAACTCCGCTGCGGGCAGTACGTTCATTTTTTATTTGCCGACCGGTTTTCCCGCTAGACCGCCAGTTTAGCTCCGCTGACTGCCGGTTCGCCCCTGTGGAGGTAGAGGTAGTAGAGAGCGTCATCCCGCAGGTAGATCTCGAGCGTGGATTCCGGCTTGATTCGGTTCTGTATAATTCCTTCCGAGATTGGGTCCTCGACATATTTCTGAATGGCCCGGCGCAGGGGCCGCGCGCCGTAGGCGCGATTCTGGCAGGTTTTGGCCACGATCCACTTTTTTACTTCCGGGCGCAACACAATGGAAAGCTTCTTCTGCCTGAGGACCTCGTTTACCAGGCCGATGAGCAGGTCCACGATGCTCTCCAGATCATCATCTGTAAGGGATTGAAAGAGTATGATTTCATCCAAACGGTTGAGAAATTCGGGATTGAAAATCCGTTTGACCTCATTATGGATCAGTTCTTCCATTCGCTTGCCATCGGCCTCCGTCCCGGTTTGAAATCCCATATGGCCGCGCTTTTCAAGATAGCGCGCGCCGATGTTGGAGGTCATGATGATGATCGTGTTTTTGAAATCGACGGTGTTGCCGAGGGAATCGGTAAGCTGCCCGTCCTCGAAAACCTGCAGCAGGATGTTATATACGTCCGGATGTGCCTTTTCGATCTCATCCAAAAGGACCACGGAATAGGGATTGCGTTTGACCTTCTCCGTCAATTGGCCGCCCTCTTCATGCCCGACATAACCCGGAGGCGAGCCGATTAATTTGGAGACCGAATGCTTTTCCATGTATTCCGACATATCCAGGCGGATCATGGCGTTTTCGCTGTTGAATAGAAAAGCCGCCAGCGCCCGGGCGGTTTCGGTCTTACCCACGCCCGTTGGACCCAGGAAGAGAAAAGAGCCGACCGGCCGTTTAGGAGATTTGAGGCCGGCGCGGGATCGCCGGATGGCTTTGCTTAAGGCCCGAATGGCGCGGTCCTGGCTGATCAGCCGCTTATGCAGCTCTTCCTCCATCCGGAGGAGTTTTGACATTTCCTCTTCATGGATGGAAGGCACAGGGATGCCGGTCCACTTGGCGATGACTTCTTCGATGTCTTCGCGCGTTACTTTGAGCGGCGCGTTTGCCTTCAACTGCAAACGCTCCCTGATGACCTGCAAATGTTCCTGTTCCCTGTCAACTTCCAGGCGGTAGCGCGCTGCCTTCTCGAATTCCTGAGCGGAGATGGCGCTTTCAATGCGGCCGTCGATGAATCGTATTCTTTTTTGCGTGTTGACCATTTCCTCCGGGAGTGAACTGCTCCGCAGTTTGACGCGCGCTCCCGCTTCATCAATCAGATCAATGGCCTTGTCCGGCAAAAATCGGTCCTGGATGTAGCGGCTGGAAAGATATACGGCGGCCTCCAAGGCTTCCTCGGTGTATTGCAGTTCATGAAAGCTTTCGTATCGCTCCTTTATGCCGTGGAGAATGGAAAGAGCCTCTTTTTCGGATGGCGCGACAACCTTGATCGCCTGAAAACGCCGTTCGAGGGAACGGTCCTTTTCGATCGAGCGGCGAAATTCGTAAGGCGTTGTAGAGCCTATGCATTGGATTTCGCCCCGAGATAAAGCCGGCTTCAGTATGTTGGCCGCATCCAGGGAACCTTCGGCGGAACCGGCGCCCATGAGGGTGTGCAATTCGTCCACAAATACAATCAGGTTCCGATTCTCAGCCAGTTCCTTCATTATGGTCTTCAGCCGCTCTTCAAATTGCCCGCGATACTTCGTCCCGGCCACAATGAGCGAGATGTCAAGCGCCAGGATTCTCCTGTCCGCCAGCTGCGGCGGCACTTGTCCGCTTACAATTCTCTGCGCCAATCCTTCCACAATTGCCGTTTTGCCGACCCCCGGTTCTCCGATGAGGACGGGATTGTTTTTAGTGCGGCGGCAAAGGATCTGGATCATTCGTTCGATTTCCGTCTCTCTGCCGATTAGAGGATCCAGCGCATTGTTGGCGGCCCCTTCTGTCAGGTCCCGGGAAAACTCCACCAGGCTCAATTGTTCCTTGGGCCGGTTTTGAGCGTGTTTTTCCGATATCCCGCGGCTCAATTCCTCTCGAATCATTCCTGGGCGGAGCCCATGTTCCTTTAAGATTTCGGCCGCCACCGATTTTTCCTGCTGGAGCAGAGCCAGGAGCATATGTTCCACGCCTATATGTTTATGAGAATAGCGCTCGGATTCCTCGGAAGCGCAGTTCAGGACACGCTTACTCTCCTCCGAGAAAGGCAGGTCGACAGAAGTGGATACCCGCGGGCGGACCTGTGTGCGGCCTTCGATTTTCTTGCGGATATCCTGGACGGTGATACTGGCCCGGGGAAAGAAACGGGTTGTGAGGTTTTTGTCTTCGCGAATCAGTCCGAGAAGAAGATGCTCTGTTTCGATATAAGGACTGCCGAATTGGCTTGCCTCGTAACGCGCGAAGAATATAACCCTTCTGGCTTTTTCAGTATATCTTTCAAACATGGGGCAATATTTGCGCTCCTAACGCCGTGAGTAATTATACGGACAGAGTCAAAAGGCTGTAAAGATTAAAGGGATTTCCAGCGCGGACGGGGAGCGGCGGGAACGTTCAATCGCCGGCCGTCAATCCCAAATCATCAATCAATATTCCGTTTTCAAGCCGATGGACGCGCGAACAGATGCCGGCGAGTTTTTCGTTATGGGTGACGATAATTGAGGTCAAATTGTGTTGCGCATGAAGGTTTCGCAGCAGTTGGCCGATGGCGCGTCCGGTCTGGGCATCCACATTGCCGGTCGGTTCATCGGCCAGGAGAAGCATTGGCTTTCCAACCAACGCTCTGGCTAGTGCCACCCGCTGCTGTTCGCCTCCCGACAGCTCGCCGGGGCGATGATGGCTGCGCTTGTCCAGTCCCACCTCTTCCAGCAGGGCTTGAGCTGAAGGCACTGCTTCCTCCGGCAATATTCCCCTGAGCAATAAAGGCATCATGACATTTTCAAGGGCCGTGAACTCGGGAAGCAGATGATGAAATTGGAAAATGAAGCCGATGGTTCGGTTGCGAAATGAGGACAAATCCGCCGGGCTGAGGGTGAAGAGCTCCTGATCAAGAATTCTGACCGACCCCTGGTCCGGATGATCCATGCCGCCAAGGAGATGAAGCAGCGTGCTTTTCCCGGAACCGGAAACTCCGGTTACGCCGATCATTTCTCCCCGGCCTACGTCAAGCGATAGCCCGGATAAAACTTCCAGGCGTTGCCCCCCGGAACCGTAGCTTTTGCGCAGTCCCCGCACTTCCATGAGCTTACTCATATCGCAGGACCTCTACCGGATCCAGTTTTGCGGCGTGGCGGGCAGGATAAATAGTGGCCAGATAGCTGATCAGGAGCGCAGTTCCTGAAACCAGAGCGACATCCCATGCCCTGACGTGAAAGGGCACATAAGGGATGCTGTAAATCTCCGCCTCCAGCCGGATCAACTTGTAGGTATTCAGAACCCAACTGATTCCAATGCCGAGCAAATCGCCCAGGATTGTTCCGGTCAGACCGATGATCAGCCCTTGAAACATGAATACCTTCCGGATGTTGTTGGAGTTGGCGCCCATGGCCATAAGAGTGGCTATGTCTCCCTGTTTTTCGAGCACCATCATGATAAGCGTGGTCACAATATTCAGAGAAGCTACAAAAACTATCAGCCCGATTGTAAGAAATAACACCAGCCTTTCCAATTTGAGGGCCGAGAAGAGTGGCTTGTTAGTTTCTATCCAAGTAGTGGTGATTACGCCCGGGCCGGCGCGCGCGCGAATCTGATCGGCAATCGCCTCGACACTGTCAAGATCATCGGTCTTGAATTGGAGAACTGACGCGGACCCGGGAGGAAAGGAAAATAATCGGCGGGCTGAATCGATATTTACATACGCCCAGTTCGAGTCGATATCCCAGAGGCCGGATTCAAAAATTGCCGCCACTCGCAATGTTTTTTCGGAGGCCGCCATTCCCAAGGGAGTGAGCTTCCCCATTGGATAAAAGACCTTTAATGTGTCGCCGATTCCAGCCCCCAACGCCCTAGCCATATGTTTGCCGAT
>JBBISO010000090.1:0-10362 GCA_037441325.1 Acidobacteriota bacterium
TTGAGAAAGTAAAGATTTCCAACAGTTCAGATGAGCGGGTCCAGGGGGACGACCGTCCAGGGGGACGACCGTAAGCAAGTAAGTAACTCACGATAGGCTTGTTCCCCTGAGCCTTCCCGTCGCCGACACACCTTTCCGCTTTCCTCCGACGTGCGTACTCAGTGAATTCCGGGAACGGCAGCTGTTGTTCGGCAAAGCAGATCTGGACGATACCGGCTGCCACAGCTATTGCCAGCATCTGGATACCAACCTTCGACTGAACCGGCTCAAGATCTTTTCATTGTATGGAACCGCGGCTGGCACCGCGTTATAGAAAGCCCCGGCAACAACTCTATAATTCCTGAAACGGAACTTATCGCCGTAAAACTTCGCTGGACCTTCCGGATGCAGGCGGAGGGAGCAGTTATCCTTAGAATTTTTAGGTTGACAGAACGAAACGAAGCTATCAAGCATAACTCATGAATCTTCGGCGCACTCGGGCTGTGGCCCGGAAGGAATTCCTGCACATCCTGCGCGACCCCAGAAGCCTGGCAATGGCTTTGGCTCTGCCGATCCTGATGATCCTCCTGTTCGGCTATGCGCTGACGCTGGATGTCGATCGGATCCCGTCCGTTGTTTATGATATGGACCGAAGCCCCGGAAGCCGGGAATTGATTTCCCGTTTTGAAGCTTCCCGCTATTTTCAAATACTCGGCGCTGCAACGGATTACAGCGCGATTGAACAAAAAATAGACCGCGACGAATGCGTGCTGGGAATTGTTGTCCCCCAAGATTACTCCCGGGATGTGCTCGCCGGGGGGACGCCGCAGATTCAGCTGCTGTTTGACGGCAGCGACTCCAACACGGCGTCCATTGCGCTCGCATACGCTTCCGGCATCGTTCAGTCGTTCGCCGCCGAAATGCGGGACCGCGCGCAGAATCGAGTAGGGAGCGGAGTTTCCCGCGGGCCTGCGGAGGCGCGTTTGCGGATCTGGTATAACAGCCAACTGAAATCCAAAAACTACATCGTCCCCGGCCTGATCGCTCTGATTCTCATGATCATCGGGGCACTTCTCACTTCGCTCACGCTGGCGCGAGAGTGGGAAATGGGCACCATGGAGCAGCTTTTGTCAACGCCCTTGCGCCCGGCGGAAGTGGCTCTGGGCAAAATGAGCGCTTATTTTGCCCTGGGCGTGATCGACATGCTGCTGACTGTCATCGTCGGCGTCGGAATTTTCCACGTCCCTCAGCGGGGAAGTTATATTTTCCTGGTTTTGGCCGGAGGTCTGTTTTTAACCGGGGCTCTTCTCTGGGGCATTTTAATTTCGGCCCTGGTTCGGACTCAGATGGTCGCTTACCAGCTGGCCATGCTGACCTCTTTTCTCCCCGCGTTTTTGTTATCGGGCTTTGTATTCGCCATCGAGAACATGCCGATCCCGGTTCAGATTGTGACGCATATATTCCCAACCCGCTATTTTGTCTCCGTTCTCAAGGGGATCTTTTTGCGTGGTGTGGGCTTTGAAGTTCTTTATCTTGAAGTCGGATTGCTGGCAGCCTACGCCATGCTCATTTTTCTGCTTGCCACCAAAAGGCTCCGGCAGAAAGTTGCCTGATCCTTATGTGGAACCGGATCCGGGAAATCATGCGAAAGGAGTTTTATCAGACCCTGAGGGATCCGCGCACTCGGGCTCTCCTGTTCGGTCCCCCAATCCTGCAGCTTATCCTGTTCGGCTATGCCGTCAATCTTGATGTCGAAAACGCCCGCACCGCTTGGGTGGATATGGACCGCACGCCGGAAAGCCGGGAACTCTTGGCCGCATTCCAAGGATCGCGTTATTTCGAGATCACAGCCGCTTTGGCTGATGGCCGCGAAATCCGGAACCTCATGGACCAGGGAAAGGCGCAGGTTGTCATCAGTGTGCTGCCCGGCTTTGCGCGCGACATTCGACGCGGCAACGCCGCCTCGATTCAAATCCTTGTCGACGGGACCAACTCGAATACCGCGTCTATTCTGGCGGGCTATGCCAATCGCATCGTCTCGGACTATGCCGCCAAAGCGTTTGCAGATCGGCAAGATTCGCGCCTGGTGGCGCCAGCGACTGCCTTGAAAGGGCCGGCGCCTTACGTCATTCCGCTTCTGACGGCGCAGTCCCGCGTCTGGTTCAATCCGGAACTCAAGAGCCGCGTCTACTTCGTTCCCGGGGTCATCGTGAATATCATCGCGCTGGTCACCATTATGCTGACGGCAATGAGCATTGTGCGGGAAAAGGAGATCGGCACCATGGAGCAGCTGATGGTGACGCCGGTCAGGTCTTTCGAATTGATACTGGGAAAACTGTTGCCGTTTGCTCTTGTGGGAATCATCGAAGTGGCGCTGGTAGTAGCAGCGGCGCTGCTGGTATTCCAAATGCCGATTCGGGGAAGCATTCCGCTGCTGTTCGCCTGCGCCGTGCTTTTTCTGCTGTCAACCCTCGGCGTCGGATTGTTTATATCAACGATATCGCAGACTCAGCAGCAGGCGATGATGGCCTCGTTTTTCTTTTTCATGCCCGCGATGCTTCTGAGCGGATTTGCCTTCCCCATCCGCAATATGCCGGTCCCGGTGCAGTGTCTGACTTATCTCAATCCTCTTCGTTACTTCATGCAGATTGTTCGCGCCCTTTTCCTTAAGGGAGCAGGCTTCGGGCCGCTTTGGCAGGAAATCGCTGCTTTGGCCTTATTCGGCTTGGCGATTCTCGGCCTAAGCGCCCTCCGTTTCCACAAGAAACTCGACTGATGGTGAATTCCAGCCACGGTTTGTCGCCGCCGCCAACTTCGGAATCCGGGATAAATGCAAACTAGGGTTTTTCCCCGGCGCATCTTTGCGATCACCGCACATTGGATGCAAAAAATATTTTCTGTTCGGCCAAGGATCAATTCTGCGGCAGTGCGGATTTTTGGGATTTTTAGCTCTGCCGGGCGCAAAAAATTTGCCGCCAACAAGAAGGAAACGATATGATTGGCCGGCGAGGAGGGCTGTGAATGAAGCGGGCTTTACATAGGATGATTTTGTCCCCAGCTGTGGCCCTGGGGATGCTTTTCGGCGCTTTGCTCTGGCAGGTGCCGGATTCCGTAAGCGGCCTGCATCCAAAGACGGGTCAAAGGCAGGCGCTCGAGGTCCTGGCCGGGCTGGGCGTGCCGCTGCAACGGGATCCCTGGGGAGTGGTCCGATGGATTGAGGCCGCTGAAATGGAAATGGGCGATGAAGCAATGCGATACCTGCCAGAACTGCCAAGCCTCGAATGGCTGGAGATCGGCGGCGGCCGCGTTTCCGCTTCAAGCTTTGCCGTGCTCAAAGACTGCCGTTCGTTGAGGCGCCTTTACATCCGCGATATCAGCCTGGAGGGCAACGATCTTGCGTGGCTTTCCGATCTCACCAAGCTGGAAGCCCTGTCGCTTGCGCGCACGCAGATTGACGGCAGGGTTCTCAAAAACATCAAGGCCACAGATACTCTGGCGGTTCTGAATTTAAGCGGAAACAACATCCGGGACGAGGATATGGAGGCAATCGCGCCTCTGAAAAAAATGGAAGTTCTTGCTCTGGCGGACACGAAGGTCACCGGCACCGGAATCGCCAAATTGCAGGGGATGCCCAGTTTGAACGAACTGAACCTGATGCGGTGCGGCATTTTGGATAGCGATCTCGTGTACTTTTTATCCATGCCCAAGCTCCGCATCGTTTACGCGGAAGGGTGCAATTTGGGCGATTGGGCGGTCCAGGAAATGAGATTCAAGTTTCCTATGTTGGCAATTTTCCAGTAGCCGGAGCAGGCGGCCGCCGCCCTTTGCGTAAAGGAAGATTGAATGCGATCTAATGCCCAGACGACTCTGCGGTCAGCGTGGATACTGTTTTGGATATTGTCGGCGGCCGGCATTTTGGCGGCCGAGGACACCAAGTGGATGCGTACGCCGGATGCCGTCTACGTGGGAACTCCCTACGATTTAGTCTCAAGAATGCTCAAAATGGCGCGGGTCAAGAAAGGAGATCTGGTTTACGACCTCGGCTGCGGCGACGGCCGGATGCTGATTCTGGCCGCCCAAAAATACGGGAGCAGAGGAAGAGGTTACGATATTGATCCCGAGCAGGTCCGGGCATCCAGGGAGAATGTGGCTAAGAACAACGTCGGCCATCTGGTGAAAATTTTTCAGGCCGACTTGTTTACGCTTGATCTGCGCAAGGCGGATGTGATTCTCCTATATCTGCTGCCCGAAATGAACAGAAAGCTTCTCGCGCAGCTGGAAAAGCTCAAACATGGTTCCCGCATTGTGTGCCACCAATATGATCTTGAGGGGATTGTGCCGGATGAAACCGTCACCGTGATCTCCAACGAAGATAACGCCAGTCATACCTTGTATTTGTACACCACGCCTCTAAAACGGAAATAACAATCCCGCGCCTCGCCGCGGGAAGTGACGGATCTTCCCCCGCCATGGCGGGGGAAGATCCGTCAGAGCCGTTGCTGCGGTCGCATTATAGGGTATTCAGGATTCAGATGTAATAAAAGGTTATGCACATGGGGACTGCTGTTTGGAAATGCGTGCCGGCATTCGACTCTTTACGGCGCGATCTGCCGGGCGACTTTGTAGGCCATTTTCACGCAATCGTTCAAGGCCACTCCGTAGTAAGCATTGCCAACCACGAACAGGCCCGGATGGCTGGCTGCCAGCCGTTCGATCCGCGCCCGGCGTTCCCGATGGCCGATGGTAAACTGCGGGATTCCCTGCTCCCACCGATAAATGCGGAGGAAGGCAGGATCCCTGGGGATGCCTACCAGCGGATCCAGTTCGCGCTGCAACACCAGCCACAGTTGTTCATCGGACAGCTCCATTACGGAAGAATCGCCGGCGCCGCCGAGCATGGAGCGGAATTGAACAAATCCTTCCGGGGCGCGCTCCTCAAAAATAGAGGATGTCCAAATGGAACCTAAGGTTCTCATATCTTGGTTGCGGGGGATGAGAAATCCGAACCCATCAAGCGGGTGCTTTACATCCGCCCGTTTGTGTCCTGTCGCCACGACGATAATGGGCGCATACGGAATCGCATCAAGCGCCTCTGAAAGGTCCCGGTCGAAATCCTTCAGCATCCGGGCGGCGGCATAGGTTGGGCATGCAAGTACAAGGTTCCGGGCTTGAACGGTGATTCCAGTTTGATCGGCAATTTCCCAAGCGTTCTCCCGGCGCCGGATGGACACAATCCGGCGATTTTTTCTGATGATAGATTCCATGCGGGCGGCGAGCCGATCTGTCAGCGAATCAAGGCCATTCTGGAAAGACGTCAGATGTCCCCCGGGCCCCGCAGGCCCGCCGGCCTTTTTTCTGGTTAGGTCATCCCGCCCGCGCGCTCGCCGCCTTTCCAGTTGCCGGGCGATCAGCGCCTTCACGAGTCCGCCATAGCGAATCTCCATCTCCCGCATGATGGGGAAGCAGGCAGGCAGCGAAAGCTCGCGGGCAACTCCGCCGAAAACTCCGGACACCATGGGGTCGACAAACGTCTCGGCGGCAGCCCGGCCGATGCGGCGGGCCGCAAAATCAAACACCGATTCGTCGCTGTCTTCACGCCTGGCCGGAATGAAGGGCTCGCAAAATAAGCGCGCCTTTTCCAGCGGACTCAATAGCCTCGTGCCCAGCATTTTCGCGGCCGAAAATGGCACGGGGTGCAGTTTCCCATCTTTGGCTATAAATCGTTTCTCGCTCTTGGCATTGGCCGGCTCCAGCCGGCCCTTCAAACCGATCTCGTCCACCAGTTGAAGCGTCAAAGGCTCGCGATCCAAAAACCCGTTTGGCCCCCAATCTACTGAATATCCGTCGACGCGGTCCGTACCGATCGTGCCCCCCAGCCGGCCGGTTGATTCCCAGAGTTCGCAGACTCCGCATCTTCCCTGCAGTCTCAAGGCGTGCGCCACGGTGAGGCCTGAAATCCCTCCGCCGACAATGAGAGTATCCGGCATATCCGATCAGCCCGATCCGCCCGCGTTTCGAATCAAACCGGCGGGCGAAAAATGAAGATTAAACTTTCTTCTGCGACATAAGGCGCGCAAAATGTTCAAAAGACCTGTCATAAGTACGTTCGGCAGCCGCCGGGAAAAAGCAGGCGGGAAGTTCCCGTGCATTTAGATGGTATCGCAAGCAATCGCAGCAAATACCCTTTTTCGAACAAGGCTCATAGGTGCAATTGCAGTTGGCCTTATTTTGTGCTTGTTTACAGTCCATGCGAATTCCCTCTTATTTATCAGCCATGTTACATTATCAGCCGGGAAGCTGCCAGAAGCCTATCTTCTTGATGGCGGCAGGTGCAACGCCGGGCGGAAATATTTTTTGGGGATATAGAACGGTCTGCGTGCCGCCGATGGTCATTACCCTAGCCGCCGGGGGTTCTCTTGCTCTGACGATGCCGGGACACAAGACTTGTTGCGGAGTCTGAAGAGACTTGTGCCCCGGGGATTTCAGGTTCAGCTTAGTGGCAGGTGCTGCAAGGCTGTAAGTTGTGCACGTGATGGCAACTCGTGTAGCAATAGTCGATGTTTGCCTTGACCACCGCCGTCTTATCCTGGATCGGCACCGGATGAGGCGTGTGACATTCCGTGCATTCGGTGATGTCTTTTTTATCCGCGTGGGGGATATACTTGTGCGGGGTGGTTTTTTCTCCGCTCGGCGTTTCATAATCGGCGGTTGATGCGGCGAGTTTGTCAAAAGACCCGTGACATGCAAGACAAGTGGTGCTTGCCGGTTTCTTGGAATTATCCTGTGGAGCAGGGCTTGTTGCCGGCGCCAACATCCCGAATGCCAGCGCCAGCACCGGAGCGATCAAGAACAAGGGGAAGCATTTCTTCATAGGAGATCCTCATTAGACGCAGGCAATCACCTGTGATCCTGGCGTCCGAAATTATTCAGCACTACCCGAGAGTCGCGCTTGTTTCATCGCAGCATACCCGGCCTTCTGCCGAAGAGTCTTAAATCTACCATAAAAACCCGATGCGATGAATCAGCAGAAGTTGCGCGGCCGCGGAAACCGGGGATGTTTCCCCTGGCACCTGGTTTTTGCTGTCGGCGATTGCACTGCGAGCGTCCAAAACAAATGCAGGTAACCAAGGAAGACATTCCCGGCAGGATTATTGTGTTTCTTTCGAGCCGTAGTTGATGGCGGCCAGTTGTTTGTAAAAGCTATAGCGTGCCAGCGCATCGTCCTGAGCCAATTTCAGCAGGCGGCTCGCCTCATCCGGGTTGCTGAGGGCCAGCATTTTGAAACGGGTTTCGGAATAGGCATAATCCTTAATTGAAATTGACGGCGCCTTCGAATCCAACGACAACGGATTTTTGCCTTGTTCCTTCAGTCGCGGATCGAACCGGTATAGCAGCCAGTGTCCGCTGTTCACCGCCGCCTTCTGCTGCTGCAGGCCCTGCATCATATCGATGCCATGGGCGATGCAGTGGGCATAGGCGATAATGATCGAAGCTCCATCATAGGATTCCGCCTCCAGGAAGGCTCGGGTCGTTTGGGTATCGTTCGCTCCCAGAGCGACGGATGCGACATAAACATTTCCATAAATGATGGCGTGCATACCGAGATCTTTTTTGGACAAGGGCTTTCCTCCTGCGGCGAATTTTGCGACTGCGGCCCTCGGGGTAGACTTGGACATCTGGCCGCCTGTATTGGAATAGACCTCTGAATCCAGAACAAGAACATTGACATTGCGGCCCGAAGCCAGCACGTGATCCAGGCCGCCATAGCCTATGTCATAAGCCCATCCGTCGCCACCCAGGATCCAGACGCTCTTCTTTACAAGATAATCCGCGAGACTCAAAAGGTTTTGACCATCCGGCAGGTTCGTCCCTTTCAATCGTTCCTTCAGCGCCTTCACTCTTTCTCGCTGCTCATAGATTCCGGCTTCGGTTGATTGATTGGAGTTCAGAAGTCCGGCGGCAAGGCCCTCGCCGATTTGGGGAGCCAACTTTTTCACCAGTTCCTGTGCCGTCTTTGCGTGCTGGTCAATGGTCAAACGGAATCCCAAGCCAAATTCGGCGGTATCCTCAAAAAGTGAATTGTTCCAGGTCGGGCCTCTGCCTTCTTTGTTAAAGGTATAAGGGGTGGTGGGCAGGTTTCCTCCATAAATAGACGAACACCCGGTTGCGTTAGCGATCAATGCGCGGTCGCCGAACAGCTGAGTCAGGAGTTTGACATAAGGAGTCTCGCCGCAGGCCGCACAGGCCCCTGAATACTCAAAAAGCGGCTGTAAGAGCTGGTTGGTCTTAACGCTGTTCAACCGCACCAGCCGCCGGTCGTACTCCGGTAGATCGAGGAAAAACCGGTAATTATCCCTTTCCTGCATCCGGATGGGAATCTGGTCAACCATGTTGATCGCTTTGAGCCGGGGTTCCTTCTTATCGCGGGCGGGGCAAGCATCTACACAGATGGCGCATCCCGTGCAGTCTTCCGGGGCGATTTGAATGGTGTAATTCATATTCGGCAGGAATTCATTCCCTTTGGCCTTAGTCCACTTAAACGTCGGAGGAGCCTTTTCCACGAGTTTTTCGTCATAGGCTTTGATGCGAATGGCTGCGTGAGGGCAGACGATGGAACATTTGCCGCACTGAATACAGATATTCGGATTCCATGAAGGTATTTCGAGCGCAATATTTCGCTTTTCCCATTGAGCCGTCCCTATTGGGAAAGTCCCGTCGGCCGGAAAAGCACTCACGGGGAGGCTGTCCCCTTCGTTGGCAATGATTCGGGCTGTAAAGGACTTCACGAACGCGGGCGCCTGGGGAGACACCACGGGGGGCTTTTCAATCTTGCTGCTGGGCTCGCCGGGAACTTTCACTTCGAATAAGTTGGCCAGTGTCTGTTCCACCGCCTCGAAATTCTTTTTTACGATATCCTCGCCTTTGGCGCCATAAGTCTTCTTGATCGACTGCTTGATGGATTCAATGGCTTCATCCCTGGGCAAGACACCGGAAATGGCAAAAAAGCAGGTCTGCATGATCGTGTTGACGCGCGCTCCCATGCCTGTCATTTTGGCGACCTTATAGCCGTCGATAACATAAAACCGAATCTTCTTTTCGATAATCTGCTCCTGAACGCTTCGCGGGATCTTATCCCAGACTTCGTCGGGGCCATAAGGGCTGTTCAGCAGGAACGTGGCGCCGGGGACGGCGTCCTTTAGCATGTCGTATCGTTCCAGGAATACGAACTGATGGCAGGCGATGAAGTTTGCCCTGTCAACGAGATATGTGGAGCGGATCGGCTTGGCTCCGAAGCGCAAGTGCGAAACCGTCACCGCGCCGGCTTTGCGCGAATCGTAAACAAAGTATCCCTGAGCGAAGTTGGGAGTATCCTCGCCGATGATCTTGATGGAATTCTTGTTGGCTCCGACGGTTCCGTCCGCCCCAAGGCCGTAAAAAAGGCAGCGGGTAACTTCGCCGCGGGTCGAAAACTGGGGATCATATTCAATCGAGTTGTTCGTAACGTCATCCTTGATTCCGACAGAGAAGTAGTTTTTCGGATTCTCCTTGCTCATCTCCTCGAAAACGCCCTTGATCATAGCGGGGGTGAACTCTTTGGAGGAAAGGCCGTACCGGCCTCCGATAATCTTGGGAAAATTCTTAAAAGGAGAACGGCCCGCCGCAAAAGATTCCGCCACCGCAGTCACAACATCCTTATATAGTGGTTCCCCGGAAGCGCCGGGCTCCTTGGTGCGGTCCAGGACCGCCAGGGTGCGAGTTGAAGCGGGAAGAGCCTTGATCAGGTCTTCGCCGGAGAACGGACGGAACAGGCGGGCTTTCAGTATTCCAATCTTTTCACCGCGACCCGCGAGGTGTTCAACGGTCTCATGAGCGGCTTCAGCGCCGGATCCCATCAAAACCATAACCCGATTTGCATCCGGAGCTCCGACGTAATCGAACAAGTGATACTGCCTGCCGGTAATACCGGCAAACTTGTCCATAGCTCTCTGAACAATGCCGGGCGTCGCGAGGTAGAAGGGGTTGCAAGCTTCTCTTGCCTGGAAGAAAACGTCGGGATTCTGAGCGGTACCTCTTATTACCGGCGCATCCGGCGACATCCGGCGCATACGGTGGGCATGTACCAGCTTGTCGTCGATCATGTTTCGCATATCTTCAACGCTTAACTGTTCGATTTTCATAACTTCATGAGAACTGCGGAAGCCGTCGAAAAAGTGAACAAACGGCACGCGGGATTCGAGAGTCGCCGCTTGGGTGATCAATGCAAAATCCATGATTTCCTGAATGGAATTCGAAGCCAGCAAGCCCCATCCTGTGGAGCGGACCGCCATAACATCGCTGTGGTCGCCGAAAATGGAGAGCGCGTGCGTAGCCACGGTTCTGGAT
>JBBISO010000091.1:0-469 GCA_037441325.1 Acidobacteriota bacterium
ACATGGCGGAGGTGCTTGCCAGACAGCCCAAGCCCAAGGGTCCCCGCCTGGCCATTGTTACCAACGCCGGTGGAATGGGTGTTCTGGCGACGGACGCTCTGATCAGCAGCGGCGGTGAATTGGCGGAACTCTCGCAAGAATCCATGAATGCGCTCAATCAACTGCTGCCCTCGCATTGGAGCCATAACAATCCAATTGATATATTGGGAGACGCTTCTCCGGACCGTTATTTCAGTGCGGTTGAAGTTGCTGCCAAGGATCCGGGCAGCGACGGCGTGCTTGTGATACTGACCCCGCAGGCGAACACGGATCCCACCAGGACGGCGGAGCGGTTGAAACCGCTGGCAAGACTCGACGGCAAACCGATTATCGCGAGCTGGATGGGAGGAGCCGACGTGGCAGCCGGCGAATCCATTTTGAATCGCAGCAGTATCCCCACCTTTCCTTTTCCCGACACCGCCGTGCGCGC
>JBBISO010000091.1:550-10361 GCA_037441325.1 Acidobacteriota bacterium
CAGAACGCCCGCGCTTCGGGCCGGACCCTTCTCAATGAATTGGAATCCAAAAAGATTCTTAAGGCCTATGGTATTCCAACGGTCGAGACTCGTGCGGCCGCCGACGAAGATGAGGCAGTTCAGGCTGCGGAAGAGATCGGATATCCTGTGGGATTGAAATTGCTGTCAAATACGATTGCTCACAAATGGGAAGCGGGAGGAGTGGGCCTGAATCTTCCTGATTCTGCAGCGGTCCGCATTGCCTGGCGTAATATCAGGTCCGCCGTCAGGGAAAATTGGGGTGAGCGGCACTTTCTGGGCGTGACCGTCCAGCCGATGGCATATGCCGGCGGTTATGAAATCATTTTGGGCAGCAGCATTGATCCTCAGTTCGGCCCGGTTCTGCTGTTCGGATCAGGCGGACGATTGCTTGAGTTTTACCGGGATCGCGCCCTTGCGCTTCCCCCTCTTAACACAACGCTCGCGCGTCGGGTCATGGAACAGACCCGCATCTGCGCCGCGCTCAAAGATGCGCCTGCAAATATCGACCTGGCGCTGCTGGAGCAGCTTTTGGTCCATTTCAGCCTTCTCGTCGTTGAGCAGCGTTGGATAAAAGAAATCGATGTGAATCCGCTGCTGGTGTCTTCGGAACGCATCATAGCTCTCGATGCGCGCGTCGTTTTGCACGGGCCGGATGTCAAACCGGAATCCATTCCCGAATTGGCCATCCGTCCCTATCCGACCCAATATGCCGGCCCCTGGACGATGGCGGACGGCACGCCGGTGATTATCCGCCCGATCCGGCCGGAGGATGAGCCGCTCATGGTAGAATTTCACGAAACGCTTTCGGAGCGCAGCGTTTACTTCCGCTACTTCCATACCATGCGCCTGGCTCAGCGCATTTCGCATGAGCGTCTGACCAAGATTTGTTTCATCAACTACGCGCGCGAAATGGTATTGGTTGCATTGCGGAAGGATTCCCTGGGCGGAGATGAGGAAATAATCGCGGTGTGCCGGCTGAATAAAGTGCGCGCGACCCGGGAAGGCGAGTTTGCAGTCTTGGTCAGCGACAATTATCATCATCGCGGACTGGGAGCTGAGCTCTTAAGACGCCTGGTAGAAATCGGGCGCGAAGAAAAGTTGACCCGAATATATGGTGATATCCTGCCCGAAAACCGAGGTATGCTGAGGATCTGCGAAAAGCTTGGCTTCTGCCGGCGTTATCAGGCGGAGAGCGGCATTGTCAGAGCAGAAATTGATTTGTAGGTAACAGCCGGGATTTCGGATTGTCCATGCCCGCGCGAAGCCTTTTGGGGTTCAATCTACATAGATAGACGTATCAATTAATATCGGAGAGCGAAAGATGGATTTGACCACAAAATATCTCGGTCTAGACTTGCGCACTCCTTTGGTGCCCGCGGCCTCGCCGCTGTCGGAAGATCTGAATAATATTAAGCGTATGGAGGATGCCGGCGCTTCTGCGGTTGTCCTTCACTCCCTTTTTGAAGAGCAGGTAAGGAGCGAACAGGATTTGGTTCAATACCACATGATGTACGGAACCGACAGCTTTCCCGAATCCCTCACCTTCTTTCCCAAACCCGCCGAGTTCATGACCGGCCCGGAAGAGTACCTCAACAAAATACGAAAGGCCAAGGAATCAGTCGGCATTCCCGTCATCGCCAGCCTGAACGGTGCGGCCATCGGCGGCTGGATTGACTATGCCAGAAAGATTCAGCAGGCCGGGGCGGATGCTATCGAGCTCAATATGTACTCAATCCCGACGGAAATGGACCGCATGTCAACGGAGATCGAGCAAGCATACGTTGATATTGCACATGCGGTTAAAACCGTCGTCAGCATCCCGGTAGCCATGAAACTGAGCCCGTATTTCAGCAACATGGCCAATATGGCAAAGCGGCTTGACCAGGCGGGAATCAACGGCCTGGTTTTGTTCAATCGCTTTTACCAGCCCGATATCAACCTTGAAACCATGGAGGTTGAGGCAAACATAAACCTCAGCACGCCTCACGACATGCGGCTCCCCTTGCGCTGGATCGCCATCCTCTACGGCCGCGTCAAAGCGGACTTGGCTGCAACCAGCGGCATTCATGACGCGAAGGATGTAGTGAAGGTGCTGATGGCCGGCGCCGCCGTCACTATGCTCTGCTCGGTCCTGCTCGGCAAGGGATTCGATGTGCTGCGCGAGATCGAAACGGAGATGCGCAACTGGCTTTCCGACCACGACTACCAGTCCGTCGGCCAGTTACAGGGGAGCATGAGCCAAAAATCCTGTGCCGACCCTTCGGCGTTTGAGCGCGCCCAGTATATGCGCGCGCTCATGTCGCGCAGGGGCGCTTAGCGCCTATGCTCGCAATTTTTCGGGGAAGCACATCCGGGCATGCATATTGCGTTGCGCTCCCCGTGAGGACGGCTCTCCCGACGCGCCCGCCCACGTCTGCGCCGCCTCGCTGCGAAACCTTGTGAGAAATGCGGGTTAATATTGCATTTCCTTGATAATGGCGTCGGAAAGCTTAAATTCTAGCGATGAATTCTGGCCTTTGATCTTAAAGGCGTGGCTGAGGTTCAGCTTTTTATCGAGCTGCAGAATGCCGTCGATTCGTTGACCCTTGGCCACATTCCCTCCCTCAAAGTTTTTGATGTTTAGCGACGAACAGTTGAATGTCTCTCCGTCCTGTTCCACCACAAACCTATTGTTCAGCTTGATGTCCTTATCAGGAACTCCTTGAACATAAAAAGCCGTCGCCTGGTTGGCTCTGGCTCTGATGGCATATTTGCCGGGCGCCTCGAAAAGCAGATCAACGGTCTTGTCATTAAGGAGCACAAAACTCAGGACCACCCCATCCATGTTTCCCGAGCGGGTAAATTCTCTAAGAACATCGGAGGGCGAAGCCGCTTCTTGAGCGAATGCCATGGTCATGGAAAAAGTGCATACGAGGGCTGCTGCCATGATTCTATTCATGTTGAGTGATTTCTCCTGTCGAAAGAAGGTTAAGGCAAGCTTGCAACGCAAAACAAACAAAACTCGTAAGCTTAATGCCGGCCTTCGCGGGATACAACACAAAAATCGCCGGAGGGATGGCCGGTAATGACCATTAACCACACGTCGCGGAAATTGCACAAATAATTAAAAGCGCCCTGGTTCCTGCCGCGCTTACTTAGTTTCGGTCGCGAAATGCATCTTAAATCCTTAAAGCGCAAGCTTGCCTGCGCCTTGGCTTTTAATAATCCGCAAAGGCGGCGGCAAGCCGCCGCACTCCAGAGCACCCTGCGGGTTCCTACCATTAATCTGCACCCGCTAATGAATTTCGCGGCAGAAACTACTTAGGCGGTCGCAGGCAACCAAGTTCTATAGATTGCCTCTTTCCAGAATCCCGCCGATATGAGTTCTAATCACATAAGCATTGCCGTCCGTTTCAAATGTGATGGCTCCTTGGTCCGCGGTCAAAAGAAGCCTGGCTCCATGCCGCAGGAGACGACGTAATACTTCTCCGGAAGGATGGCCGTAAGGGTTATTTCGGCCGGCGGATATGACGGCCCAGCGCGGTTTAACGGCTTCCAGGAAAGGATTCGAGGTCCCCAAACGACTCCCATGGTGTGCAACCTTGAGCAAAAGGCCACCCGGGCTGCCGGAGCGGGACAAGATCTCGGCTTCTCCGGCTCTATCCAGGTCCCCTGCCAAGATCGCCGAAAAGCGCTTGTAAGAAAATTGGAGCACAAGCGAGTTTTCGTTGGCTGTTGCCCCGGTAGGATTCGGGAGCGGATGGATCGCCCGTACCAATACTGAACTTATCTCTTCCCGGTGGCCTGCAAAAACCTGGGCTACGGACACGTTTTCCGATCGCGCAGTATTCAGGATTCCCGCCATCACTCTGTCCGGAGCGACGTGCGAGTGAACGAGGCCGCCAATCCTAAAATTTCTCAAAACGGACCGCGCTCCTCCCGCATGATCCAGATCCGAGTGCGAAAGGATCAAACGGTCCAGTCTGGTGATCCAGGCATGCCAAAGGTACCGGCTGACTACCGCTTCGCCCAAGTCAAAAGCGTGCGCATCGTCTTCTTGGGACGGGATTTGCAGCAGGCCGCCGGCGTCAACCAGCCACACACTTTTGTTAGGGAAGGCTATGACAGTCGAATCTCCTTGGCCCACGTCGAGGAAGGTGAAGCTCAGAGTGGAAACGTTTTTCGGCCAGATCGCGTTGTCCCTGCGGCACACGATGGATTTGCTTTTGCTGATCAAGATTCCCAGGCCAGGTAAGGATCCATGGGAAACAAATCCTAGAAGCGCGGCGGTATAGCAAAGGGGGATCCAAACCCGCCGCCATTTGAAATGGCTCCAGGCAAAAAGCAGCACGATGCCTGTCAAAACCCAAGCCGCCGATGGTGTCGGACAGCGCTGCCATGCGCCGGCAACCGCAGCAAGATCTCCGGCGCTGCGAAGAAGCAGGGAAGAAAACTCTCCCGAGAACCTCATCAAGGCCGGCCCGCATAGATGCAGACTGTCGGCCAGCACAGTCAGCATGCCGGTTGCCAGGACCAGGGAAGAGCAAGGAACAATGACCAAATTTGCAAGAGGAGAAATCCAACTCATGCGGTTAAAGTTGTGGGCAAGAAGCGGCCCAATCCAGATTTGGATGGAAAGCGTTATTACGATCGTGCTTCCTGTCGCCAATGCTGTGAATGCGAGGGCGCGCGCCATTCGGCAGAGCAAATTGGAGACGGCGGGTGACAAGCGGTCCGCTGTTTCCTCGATAAGTATTTCGCAGCGTGTGCGCAGTTTGCGGCCGCGCTGATGCCATGGCCCCGGCTGTAAAAAGAGGCTTTCAGATTTACCCGAATTTCGCAAAGGCTCCAATAAGGGTTTCAAATAGCTTTCAATAAACGGAACCGCGGTCATGGCTATGGCTGTCACGGAAAGAAAGGACAACTGGAATCCGGTTTCGAACAGCCAATCCGGCTGGGCAGCGAGCAGAAGGAGCGCCGAGGCAAGGAGGATGTTTGCCGGATCAGCCCGCCGCAGCAGCATGCGGCCGATCAGATAGAGGATAAACATCCAAAGACAGCGTGTGATGCTTGCTTGAAAGCCGACTACCCAGGTATAGAAAAGTATCACCAGGGCGACAAGCAGGTAACGGGTACGCTCCGGAACGCCGATGGACCTGAAAAACTGAAGGAACAGACCTGCAATCCAGGCGACGTGAAGGGCGGAAACGACAAGCACATGCAAGGTCCCGGAATTCTGAAAAATTTCTCGGGTTGAGTTGTTGAGCTGGGAATAATCGCCAATGAGCAGGCTTGCCAGAACGGCTGCCGGCTGGCCTTGTTCCTTCAGGCGGATCGGTTCGAGGCTTTTGCGGACTTGATTGCGGACGGAAGTCGCCGACCTTGTCCAGGCATTCGAGCAGGCACCTGGGACGGATTCGAGCAAGCGCGGGGATTTGACCCTGCCGATGACATAGATTCCTCTCCGTGCGAGTGATTGCCTGCGGCCGGCCGATCCAGGATTTTCATAGTTGCGGGGAAGCCGCCACGTCGCCCATCCTCTTACCAGGTCGCCCTGCAATAGGTTCGGGATTTTTGCCGGGGAGCCTTCCGCTTCACTTCCGGCTATGCGGATCATCCCCTTTCCTTTACAGGGAACCCAATGATCCTTTGCAAGGAATGCGCGCAATTCGATGATGGAAACGATTTGCCCGCCCTGTTTTTGGCCGTCCTCCGCCACGCAGCCTTCAAAAGAAACAGGTTCATTTAATTTGAAAAGACCTCGCGGAATCAGCGCGCGCAAATCCGCATCCGGGAAGCCGTCGCGATGCGCGAGCGCGGTTGACAACCCGCCCATGGAAACAGCTGCCAGCCCGAGCGCCAGGGAAGTGAGAGTGCGATCATGCCGAAGCGCGGCGAGCGACGCGCCGATCAAGGAAGCGCCTGCGGCAGCCAGGGCGGCGAAGGAATATTCATGGATAAGCCGGGAAAGGCCGATCCCAAGCGAGAAAGCAATGATGAGAGCCGCAGTCGGGCGGTTTGTCGGGAAAAGGACAACAGATGAAATACGGCTGGCAACTGTTGCACGCATCCTGCCGAGTAAAGACTTAGGACTTAGCCTGCGCTTCTTTGCAGGGCTTCTACCGCATTGCGCTCCTCGTGAGGACGGCTCACCAGAGCCGTCCTCGGCCGGGTCTGGAGACTCGCCCGCACATGTCGCGCCATGTATTCACGCCCGTCTGTGCCTCCTCGCCGCGAAACCTTGAAAAATGCGGGTTACCGGCGTGCGGTCGCGTTCACCTCTTGATTAATCGGACGACCGTTTCAAAATGATAAGTTTGGGGAAACATGTCCAGCCCCTCCACGAGATCTATCGCGTAATGGCGGGCGGGAATCCGGGCGATGTCTCTGACGAGAGTCTGGGGATCGCACGATACATAGATGATTGTTTCCGGAGCCCATTTGAGAATTCGGTCCATAACAACTGTTCCCGCGCCGGCGCGCGGCGGATCAAGCACGATCAAATCGAATTTATGGTGCCCGGAGGACTCTATGGACTGCATCCAATTACTAATGTCGGCGCATACCGTTTCAACATTATCGAGTCCGGCAGCCGAGGCGTTCGCGGCGCAAAGCCGGCAAGCCGGCGGGGAATTGTCAACGGCGACGACCCTGGTGAATTGGCGGGCCAGGGGCAATGAAAACAAACCCACTCCCGCAAAAAGATCGAGCGCGGAATCCTGCCCGGCGCCGTCAGCGGCTTCCCGGACAAGCGCGGCCAATTCCGGCGCCATGAAATCGTTGGCCTGAAAAAACACCGAGGCCGTGACGGAATAGCGGAATTCTCCGATTTTCCTTTTGAGGATGACATCCTCCTTGCTTCCGGTGCCGAACAGGACTGAAATGCCATTGTCGGTTTCGGCTCCGACCCTTGCCGTAGCCCACGCGCCTTCCTCTTCGGAGCAAGCCATATCCATCTCCTGCGGCCTGGCGCCGGTGTCGGCTTTGAGTTTGTATTGGCGGAGCGAGCTCAGGGCTTCGTTGAGCGACGGCCGAAAAAGCAGGCATTTTTGAATGTTTTCGACCGAACGGGATCCACGGCGGAAAAAGCCGACCTTTGATCGGAGACCGCTTCCCCGCAGTTGAACTCGCGCGCGGGACCGATATTCATAGGGTTGGGCGCAAGCTCTCATGGTGATGGGAAGATCGAGGGTTCGCGGGAAGCGATGGTGGGAAATTTCCTCGAGGATTTGCCTCTTGGCTTCAATCTGGCGGTAATATTCCAATTGCTGCCAATGGCATCCGCCGCATTTCGCGAAATAAGGACAGCGCGGCTCCGTTCTTCCGGTTCCGGATTCGAGGATGCGGACTATTTCAGCGCGAAGGTATGTCCTCTTTTCCTCCACCGGCCGAACCAGCAGGCGGTCGCCGGGGACCGAAAACGGAACAAAAACCACCTTCCCCTCTCGCCGGCCTAATCCCTCCCCGCCATAAACGAGCTTTTGGATCCTGATCGGAAACACCTTGGCCGGCTTTCCGGATTTGCCTATGTATTTTGCTCCGCAAGTATAATGCCGGTTCATAAATGAAATAGGCTCAGTTCCCCGATGCCGAACTTCCGGTGAATTTTAGCGCGCATGAAATTATCCAGTATTTTTTGGTAGGTATCGGCGGGGAGTCTTTTCCTGTAAACCTTGAGCTCCTTTTTGGCTTCTTTATCCCATTCGATTTCTTCTTCAGGCCGCAGGAGCCCGCGCAGCACCGTCATCAGGAGTTCGCTAATCGTGCGCAGATCCCGTTCCAAAGATTCGGAATCGACGCGGGTATCGCCTTCCAGATTGCGCATCATATCTTCCAGCCTGGACAGCACCCGCTCCATACCCTCGGCGGCTAAGCTTCCCAGGGATTGTTTCGCGGAGAGGGTTTTTATTTCACTGATTCTTGCGGATATCAAAAGCTGGATTTCGCGTTTTGCGGGCTCATCGACGGCATTCGAGCCGGCTCCCTGCCCGGCGGGGGCGGGTGAAGTTTCCGCGCGCGGCTCTCCGACATGCGATTCCAGATATTCCGCGTATTCTGCCATGACGCTGTCGTGGCAATAACAAAGGCTGTTTACTTTGGCGCTGGCGCGGCGTTTTCGGGCCAGGAATCTGTCCATGGCGATATCGATGCCGCGCAAGGCTGCCTGCAAGGGGACCCCGGCGTCGCGCCAGGAGGCAATTAATCCCCAATCCATTGGAGATAGAAGCAGGTGTTTTCCGCGCCTTTTGACGAAATGCTCCTCGATTTCCGTAAAATAGTTGTAGTAGTTCATCCGCATAAGAGAGAAATGATTTTGCCATAAATATGAAAGAAGTTCCAAAGCCGGCTGCGCCGGGGTGCAATTAGAAGTGCGAGTCAAATCAGATGGCCGTTCCGGGTAACGCCGCGCCCCCAGGGCGCCATGGAGTGCGGCAGCTTGCTGCCGCCTTGCGGCTTCGCTGCCGGTCATCAGCTTCGTCCTAAGGCGCAAGCAAGCGTGCGCTTTCCAAGGGCTTCGCCCTCTCAAAACATGGGCCGGCTGACTCGCACTTCTAATTGCACCCGAATTGGACATAAATGCGGGCATTTCGTAAAATGGGCAAAACTGGCGGCGTGTTTTCAGGTGCGCTCATGTCCAGCTCCATGATTTTAAAGTGTCAGCGATGCTAAGAAAGGAGGCTTCACTATTCAAGGCATGAGCATATGAGCCGGAAAATACTATCCGGTGTTGGGCCTGCATTTCAGGAAGTCATCCCAATTATTTATCGGAGCCGTAAATGGAAAATGGACAGCTGAACTGGGTCGCCAACTTTATCTGGGGCATTGCCGATGATGTAATGCGCGATCTTTACGTGCGGGGCAAATACCGCGATGTAATCTTCCCCATGCTCGTGCTGCGGCGGCTGGATGCCGTGCTCGAGCCGGCCAAGCAGGCCGTGCTGGAAATGAAAGAGAGACTCGATGCCGCCGGCGTCACCAATCAGGACCTTGCGCTGCGGAAGGAACTGGGCGACGAATTGTTTGGAGACCACAATGTTTTCCGGGAAAAAGTCGATGCATCCCTCGACAAATTCGGAATGCGGCTCAGCGCATCCGACAGGAAAGCGCTGCTGCGCGCCGATATCCTGGCCTTGGAGAAAGAGACGGAGGGTTTGCTGGAGGAGATTATTAAAGAGAAAAAATGCGCACCGCATTTCGAGGAGGAAATATGACTATCAGTCCGCGTCGGAGGCAGAAACAGCTTGCCAGGAAGGCTGCCAAAGCGAAAGCAAAAGCTAAGGCCATCCGTGCTTCAGGAGCACAGAGAATAGCCATGACTTCGGGATTTCCCCCTTCAGCTCCGGCCTGGCCCATTAACGAAGCTCTCATTTCTGAATCCGTTAAGAACACCAATCAGGGCACGGTAATACTTTCCAGAAGGTCCGGCGAGTCTATCGCCGTTGCTGTGTTCCTTGTCGACACCGGATGCATGGGAATCAAAAGCGCTTTCGGCAGAGTAATAAAAGCAGCTGCCTACAGCGATTTCCTGGCAAAATTCCGCACGAGTGAGAATTTGATCGCATCGCGTCCTGAATGCCTGCGAAAACTGGTCGAGGAAACGCTCGCCTATGCGGAAGATCTGGGTTTTTCACCCGACCCGGACTACCATCGGGCAAAAATGTTGTTTGGCGATATTGATTCAGGTGTCTGCACGCAGCACTTCGAGTTTGGAAAAGACGGCAAGCCTTTTTATGTCTCCGGCCCAAACGATAGCCCCGGCCGCATCCGAGCGATTATGAAACAGCTCAGCAACAGGTGCGGAGGGCCGGAT
>JBBISO010000092.1:0-2902 GCA_037441325.1 Acidobacteriota bacterium
CTGGTCCTCGGCAATTATGTGACCCTGGATGCCGGAACCGGCTGCGTCCACACGGCTCCCGGCCACGGGTATGACGATTACGTCACCGGCCTCCGTTATGATCTCGAAATCCTTTGCCCCGTCGATGATGACGGCCGTTTTTCAAATGGAGTCGAGCGCTTCGGAGGGCTTGAAGTTTTTCAAGCCAACCCGAAAATTGTGGGCTACATGCGGGAGACCGGCGTGCTGCTTCATTCGGAGGATTTCCAGCATACCTATCCGCACTGCTGGCGCTGCCACAATCCTGTGATTTTCCGCGCAACCCCTCAATGGTTCATCTCACTGGACACCAACGGATATCGCGAAAAGGCTCTGGAAGCGATCAAGAAGGTCCGATGGATTCCGGCTTGGGGCGAGGAGCGCATCAGCAACATGGTGCGCGAGAGGCCGGACTGGTGCATTTCCCGCCAGCGCGCCTGGGGGGTGCCGATTATCGCGTTTTACTGCAATGCATGCGATCAGATTCTGCTCAGCAAAAAGATCATCGACCATGTGGCCTCCATCTTCGCCCAAGAAGGCGCGGATGCCTGGTATGCCCGCACCCCTCGCGAACTGCTGCCGGAAGGGACTGCCTGCGCCAAGTGCAGTGGGAAGGATTTCCGCCAGGAATTCGACATTCTGGACGTCTGGTTTGATTCCGGCAGCAGCCATTTAGCGACTTTGGGGATCCGCAAAGACCTTCCCTGGCCTTCCGATCTATATATCGAAGGAGGCGATCAGTATCGAGGCTGGTTCCAGAGTTCGCTCCTCATCGCGGTCGCGCTGCGCGGTGAAGCCCCATACCGCGCCGCCATCACCCACGGCTGGGCCTTGGATGAAAATGGCCGGGCTATGTCTAAATCGAAAGGCATCGGGATCGACGCGCATGATTTGGTCAACGCCCGGGGAGCGGAAATCGCCCGTCTTCTGATGAGTTCGGTCAGCTATGTGGAGGATATCCGCATTTTCGATGAGTTGCTGGATCGGCTCGGGGAAGCATACCGCAAGATCCGCAATACGTGCAGATTCATGCTCGGCAATCTGAGCAACCAGCAGGACCGCCGGAACCCGCGCTTCAATCCGGAGACGGATCGAGTTGCTTACGCAGAAATGCTCGAGATCGACCGCTGGGCGTTGGCCAGAAAAGCGGAGCTGGTTAAAAAATGCGTCAGGAGCTATGAGGACTACCAGTTTCATCAGGTCTACAGCGCTTTATATTATTTCTGCACGGTCGATATGTCGGCTTTTTATCTCGACATTCTGAAGGACCGGCTTTATACGCACGCCACCCGCTCGCGGTCGCGCTGCTCCGCTCAAACTGCGCTCTGGGACATTTTGGATGCTTTCACGCGTTTGATCGCGCCCATCCTTCCATTCACAAGCGAAGAGGTGTATCAAGCGATGCACGAGGGCCGTCCGCCCGAGGACTGCGCCGAGTCCGTGCATATGCTGCTTTTTCCCCAATATGAGGCGTTGCCGGATCAGGAAGACCTGTCGGCTGAATGGGAGAGGATTAAGGAAGTGCGGGACGCGGTCCTGAAATCGCTGGAAGTGGTGCGGCAGGCTGGGACCATCGGAAACTCGCTTGAGGCGAAGGTGCGCATCCGGGCCTCCGGCGAAGCGCTTGCTCTCCTTCGCCGCCACGAATCCGATTTAAGATATATTTTTATCGTATCTCAGGTTGCGGTTGAAGATGACCCGTCCGGAGAAGATGCTTGGCGCATCGAAGTCATGAAGGCCGACGGACGGAAATGCGAGCGCTGCTGGAATTATTCCCTCGAGGTCGGCAAGGACGCCGAATATTATTCAGTCTGCGAGAGGTGTCTGCCGGCGATTAAGGAAATGGCGAATTACCGATGACGCCTTACGCGATTTTCGCCTGCAGTCCGAAATTCGCGGCTTTTTGCCAATGAAAAGCCCAAATTATCTTGTCACCCTGATGATCTTTGCGCTCGACCAGGCGGCTAAATGGCTGGTCTGCGCCAGGCTGGACCCGAGTCGGCCGGTTGTTCTTATCCCGGGATATTTGCGGTTTTCCTACACGGAAAATACGGGCGTGGCTTTCGGCTTTTTCGACACCATTGAATCTCCCTGGAAACCTTACATTCTTTGCGCTCTTGCGGCCGCGGCCGTGGTGATCATTTTGATTTACAGCGCCCGCATGCCCGCCTATCGCATCCTTTTGCATTCTGCTCTGGCGGTTACGCTGGGCGGCATTCTTGGGAATTTTGCCGACCGCATAATTCGGGGATATGTGATCGATTTTATTGATTTTCATATCGGCGAAGTTTTTCATTGGCCCGTCTTCAATGTCGCCGATTCTGCCATCACGATCGGGGTCGCGCTTCTGCTGATCGATACCGTCAGGAATCGGGACGCGGGTGAAGAGCTGGCGCAGCCGCCGGCCGGAGAACACCACTGAACGGCGGGTATACGGAACATCAATCTCATAATGCGGGATGAAAGATTCATGATGAGTTATGGAACCCGAGCGGGGATGCCCTGCCGCGGTTTGCTTTTGAGTCTCTTTTTCTTGATTATGCCTGTGCCGTCCTATGCTGTGGATCCTGGAAGAGCGGCGGCCGGATTGGAGAAGCGATATGCCTCCGTTAAGACTTTGTCGGGAAATTTCCGGCAGACATATCGCGCGCCGGGCATTGATCAGGCCGAATCCGGATCGTTCTGGCTGAAGAGGCCCGGATTCATGCGCTGGGAATACCGCTACCCGGAAGAAAAGCTGTTCATCGCCGACGGGCGTGAAACGTTTCTTTATGTGCCGCAAGACCGCCAGGTTACAGTGCAGTCTTTTCGCCCCTCGGATCTGCGCGGCATGCCGCTGGAGTTGCTGCTGGGTGCGGGAAATATCCAGGCAAGCTATGTCGTT
>JBBISO010000092.1:2918-10146 GCA_037441325.1 Acidobacteriota bacterium
CACACCTACGGCGAATTCCTTCCGTTGCTGCGCCAGCCGCGCGGCGGCGATGCGCAGTATTCCTTTATGGTCTTTGAACTGGATCAGGCAACCTATGATGTCCGGCGCCTTGTAATCCGCGAGCGAACCGGCAACACGTCGGAGTTTGTTTTCACGGATGTCAAGACGAATATGGCGATCGACAATAAGAAGTTTCAATTCAAGATTCCCAAAGGCGCCGAGGTGATACGGTTGACATTAGAGTGAGGACGCACATCCGGAGCTGTCTGCACATAAACCAATGAATGGGATGCGTTGAAGGTCATGGCCGAAATTGATGATTTTGTTGCCGTGGCCGCCGAAGCGGCGCGCGAAGCAGGACAATTGCTGGTTGAGCGATATCGGACCGAATTCGCGGTTTCCAGAAAAGGCATCGTCAATCTTGTTACGGAAGTGGATATCGCGGCGGAGAATCTGATCGTTTCGCGAATCCGCAAAGCTTTCCCCACGCATTCCATTCTGGCAGAGGAGAACCATCCGGATGTATCGAGTGCCGGTTTCAAGTGGATCATCGACCCGCTCGATGGAACCACGAATTACGCCCACGGCTATCCGGTGTTTTCCATTTCCATCGGACTCGAGTTTGAGGGCGAGCTTTTGCTGGGCGCAGTGTTTGATCCCACTCGGAATGAGCTATTTTCGGCCCGCCGGGGAGGCGGTGCCTTCTGCAACGATATTCCAATCCATGTTTCAAAAACCGGATTTCTGGTCGGAAGCCTCCTGGCGACAGGGTTTCCGTATGATGTCCATACAAGCCCGCAAAACAACCTGGAAAATTACTGTGCGTTTGCGGTGCGCGCCCAAGGTGTGCGGCGGGGCGGATCCGCCGCCATTGATCTCTGCTATGTCGCCTCCGGACGTTTGGACGGTTTTTGGGAGCTCAAGCTTAATCCCTGGGATTGTGCCGCCGGATCCCTGATAGTACGGGAAGCCGGCGGAAAGATTACGGATTTTCGCGACCGTCCCTTCTCAATTTACGGCCGCGAGGTTGTTGCCTCCAACAGCTTGATTCATCAGCAAATGCTGGAGGTTCTGGAGGCGGCGTCCGGGAACAGAGAGGCCTGAAGTCGATTTACGGCGCGCTTCAAATTGGCTAAAAAGAGCAATTGGGGACAGTATAACCAGGTACCGTTTATGCGACTACGCGACAAAATCAATACGGATCTGATGGCGGCCATGAAGGCGAAAGAGGCAGAGCGCCTGGGCGTGCTGCGCATGATGAAGGCCGCGGTCAAAAATAAAGAGGTCGAGCTGCGCGGTGAATTGGAAGACGCTCAGGCCGTGCAGGTTTTGCTCACGTTGATCAAACAGCGCAAAGACAGTATCGAGCAGTTCACCCGCGGCGGCCGCCGCGACCTGGCCGAAAAGGAAGCCGCCGAGATTAAAGTGATTGAAGAATATTTGCCGGCTGCGGTCACAGATGAGGAAATTGAAAAAGCGGTGGCAGATGCTGTGCGTGAAACCGGCGCGGTTTCCGTCAAGGATATGGGCAAGGTCATGAAAACCTGTATGGCGCGTTTTTCCGGCCGCCCGGTGGACGGCAGCAAAGTCAGCGCGCTGGTGAAGGCCAGGCTGTCAAATTGACGATTTGCGCCTGAAGATTCATGATTGATAGAGAACGCCGGCGCAAACAGCGAACGCAGTTTTCCCGCTCGTCAATCCCAAGTGCTGCCCCCCTTTGGATAGCATCTTCTGTGGTAATCTTAAAGAGTGCTGCAGCAGAAGATAGATCTCCTGCCGGCTGAGCCCGGCGTATATATCTATAAAAACGTTCTAGGGAAGATCATTTATGTCGGGAAAGCCCGCTCCCTGCGCCAGCGTGTCCGGTCTTATTTTCAGGAGAGCAGGCCGGCGGATCCCAAAACGCAGCGCTTGGTTTCGGAAGCCGCCGACCTGGAGTACATCGTCACCGACAATGAAGTTGAAGCTTTGATTCTTGAATCGACGCTGGTCAAAAGGAACCAGCCGCGGTACAACGTAAATCTCAAGGACGACAAGAACTTTCCCTATTTGAAGCTGAGCGTTAACGAGGCTTACCCGCGCATTTTCATCACCCGCCGCATTAAAAAAGACGGCGCCGTCTATTTCGGGCCGTTTCTGCCGGCGAGTTATGCGCGGCAGACGATCAAGGTCGTCAACAAATATTTCAAGCTGCGCACCTGCAACCTGGAAATCGACGGCACGCTGCCGCGGCCGTGTCTGGACTATCAGATGAAGCGCTGCCTGGGGCCTTGCGTCGCGGGGCTGTGCACGAAGGAGGAATATGATCGCGCCGTTGAGGACGTAAAACTGCTGCTTTCGGGCAGGACCGAGGAATTGATTCGGCAGCTCGAGCGCCGTATGAACGAAGCGGCCGATGAGATGCGCTACGAAGCGGCGGCAATCTACCGGGACTGGATCTCGATGGTCCGGGACATATCGGAACGGCAGAAAATGATCCTTGAAGGCCAGAATGACTGCGATCTGTTCGGGTACCACCAGGAGGGTCCGCAGCTTGCTCTGGAGGTTTTCGCGATGCGCGGCGGACGGGTGGTCGGGCGGCGCGAGTTTTATTGGGAGGACCTGATATCTTTTGATCCGGGAGAATTCTTCTCCCAGGCTTTGCAGCAGTATTATCTCCAGGACACCTTCACCCCCAAGGAAATCTACATACCCGCCGATATCGACGATGCCGAGGCGCTCGAGGCATGGCTGTCGGACCGGAAGGGAAGCAGGGTTTATATCCGGTCGCCCCGGCGGGGCCTCAAGTCAGAGATGCTGGATTTGGCAATGCGAAACGCCAAACTGTCCTTCGACACGCGCTTCCGGATTCTGAAGTCCAGAGGAGAGGAGTTGCTGAAGCCGCTGCAAGACATTCTCGGCCTGGATACTTTGCCCCGGCGCATTGAAACCTTCGATGTCTCCCATGTGCAGGGGACGGACACCGTGGCGAGCATGGTATTGTGCGCCAACGGCGAAATGAAACGCAGCGGCTATCGCAAGTTCAAGATTGAAAGCGTCAAGAGCCCTGACGATTTTGCTGCCATGCGTGAAGCCGTGCATCGCCACTATGAAAATGCTCTAGAGCAGGATGAAGGCAATCTGCCGGATCTGGTCCTGATCGATGGAGGAAAAGGGCAACTCTCGGCGGCGGTCTCCGCGTTGAACGACCTTGGACTGGAAAACCGGGCTGTCGCCGCAATCGCGAAAAGGGAAGAAGTTCTCTTCTTGAAGGGCAGGGAAGATAAACCTATCGAACTGCCGAAAGACTCGCCGGTTTTGCACCTGATCCAGAGAATGCGGGATGAAGCGCATCGTTTCGCCGTGTCGTATCACCGCAAGCGGAGGGAGTTGCGGGATTTCGACTCTGAATTAATGGATGTGCCTGGAATCGGAGAAGTGCGTAAAAGAGTGCTGTTGCGCGCTTTCGGGAGCCTGGAGCGCGTCAAGCAAGCTGCCTTTGAAGAACTTGCTCCCTATGTCGGTCCCAAAGCAGCCTCGCGAATCGTCGAGCGCTACAGGACCAAGAGCGAATAGGCAGGGATCCGCGCTTTTCGGCTTCTTCTCATGATCTTGTTTTTCCGCTAAATTCTCCTGCCGGGCCGCCGATGTGAAATACATGCATACTCTAATGCTTTTTCTTGCGTTGCAGGTGGCCAATCCAAATGAAATGGCCTGCGTGGGCTTCGTTCAGGATCCCCTAATGCCGTCGGACGTTTTTGTTGCCGCGGTACAGAACGAAGGGATATCCGCTTTCGCCTCCCAGGGCCAGATACTCTACCTCAACGGGCCGAAGGTTGCTTCGTTAAAAGCCGGCGATGTCCGGCGCGTCGTGCGCCCCGAGGGCAGAATTCGTCATCCTTTGACGCGAGATCATCTGGGCATCTATCACAAAGATCTGGGCACAATCCACATCGAGACCGTCGGCCTTAAGAGCGCTACCGCGCGCGTGCTCCTATCCTGCGAGGCGATACTAAAGGGCGATCTGGTAATGTCGGCGGCGCCCAAAACGGCGGTTGAATTCAGCGGAAGCCTGTCGAATGCATTAACTCCCATTCCTGAAGAGGGCCTGGTCGGGTCGATAGTGCTTGCGTCCCATGACGTGCGGAAAATTGCAGCCGGCCATTTTTGTTTCATCAGCCTGGGGGGGCGCGACAGAGTGAAACCGGGAGATCGGTTCGCCGTTTTCCGGCCGCATCCTTCGTATAATCCAAAGGACCTAAGCGTCGACGGGAAAGGAACGCATGCGAGCTATTCGCCGATACGAAACAGCTTTGGTTACCGGTACCAGCTGGACATTATACTGCGCGGCCGCGCTCTTCCCCCTCGGGTATTGGGAGACCTTGTAGTGGTGGAGGCCGGCGATCGCATCTCAGCCGCCAAAGTTGTTAACAGCCTTTCGGAAATTCACCTTGGCGATCTCATCGTAAAGAGATAATCCACCCGGGTGCCGCAACCAGCCGCACGGCAGTTAAATAATGCTGAAATCGGAGACGATGGATTTGTCTCCCAGAACAGTTCCGGGACGAAGGCGGGCTCCTTCGCCGATGTGGCACTGCCTCCCCACGATGGCCCGCTCGATGCGCGCGTTGGGAAGAACCCGCGTGCCGCGCCAGAGAACTGAATCCTTGATGAGCGCGCCTTCCTCGATGCGGCATCCTTCGCCGAGCACCGAGTTTTCAATCGCCACGCCGCTCTTGATGACGCATTTCCCGTCCAGGATGGAAAACGAGTCGATGGAGACCTTCGGCTTTTGCCAGCTATTGGGCGGGCAGTATTTCTGGGGATAAGCGGGAAGTTTTGTCCTGCCGGAAATTATGCCGAAGGTGGCTTCAAGATACTTTTGGGGACTGCCGATATCCTGCCAGTATGCGTGCGTGAGGTAAGCGAAAATTTGGGCGCCTTCCTGCACCATCGCAGGAAAAAGCTCGCGCTCGAAGCTCTGTGTTCCTTCGGCCGGAATCCGGTCCAAAACAGACCGCTCGAGAATATAGATGCCGGCATTGATAGTATCGCCGGTTACTTCGTCCTCAGGCGGTTTTTCCATAAAACGCTTCACCCGGCCGCTGGAATCTGTTTCGACGAGGCCGTAGCCGGCAGGATTCATGACCCGCGCGGTGACGATGGTGGCTTGTGCCTGCTTGGCCCGATGATACTGGAGAACGTCCAGCAGATCGGTATCGGTCAGGATGTCGCCGTTGAGCACGATGCTGGTGTCGTCGATGAGGTTTTCGGCGGCTTTAAAAGCGCCGGCCGTGCCCCGGGGCAGGTCTTCATGGGTGTAGCGGATTGTTACTCCATACTTCAATCCGTCGCCGAAAATATCCGCGATTTTCCGGGGCTGATAGGAAAGGCTGAGAATGATCTCGGTGATCTTGGCTCGCTTGATGTGATCGATCTGAAAAAAAAGGAACGGAATATTCGCAAGCGGAACGATGGGTTTTGGTATGTGAAGCGCAAGAGGCCGCAACCGTGCCCCCTTCCCCCCTGCTAATATAAGCGCTTTGATCACGGCCCGCCAACCTCCGATGGTCCCGACCATGATAGCATAGAATAGCGAAATGAGGGTGCAGGATGCGAAAGGCGGCCAGGTTGATGAGGTGCGCGCTAAAAGCGCCGACCTTCCCGGGCGAAATCTGATAATATGCAACATCTGTAACCATTATGGGTACTTTATGCTAACCTTAATCCGCCTATGAATCTTCCGAATGCGTTGACACTTGCCCGCATCTTTCTGGTGCCCATTGTGGTGGTGATGTTGCTGACGGTGAAGATCCGCGACTGGGCTCTGTGGGGCGCAAGCCTGTTCCTCGCAGCCGCATTAACCGATATTTTCGACGGCTATTTCGCCCGCCGGCGGAAACAGGTGACCAATTTGGGACGGCTGCTCGACCCCATCGCCGACAAGCTGTTGATATCTTCCGCGCTGATTTCGCTGGTGCAGCTCAAAATCGCGCCCGCCTGGATGGTTGTGATCATCATTGGGCGCGAATTTGCGGTCAGCGGGCTGCGCAGCATTGCGGCCAGCGAAGGCTTTTCAATCGGTGTTTCGACACTGGGCAAGGGCAAAATGATCGCTCAGGTGGCGGCTGTCGTGGGATTAATCTTGGGACAAAGGTATGGCGGCTGGATTCAGAATACCGCCACCCTGCTTTTGTGGGCCGTGGTGTTTTTCGCACTTGTGTCGATGGTGCAGTATCTCCATGAATTCTGGTCGAAGCTGGACAATAGCATAAAATACCGCGAACGCCGGCGGCTGAAGATACTCGAACGGCGTCGCCGATGGGCGGCCGATCGCCGCGAACTCTGGCGGCTGCGCAAACTTGAGCGCCTGCAAAAAGGGCAAGTGGAGCTGGAACCCCCGGCAAGCGGATAGGCTCCCTGTTTACAGGGCGACAAATGATGCAGGAGGAGGGTCATGCTTAGCGATTCCGATAGGCTTGAACTCCTGAAGCTCGCGAGAAAGACGCTGGAAGCTTATTTTGCCGACGGCACAATTCCCACCTACCATACTTTCTGTGAGGCGCTGCGCAAGCGGAAGGGCGCTTTTGTCTCCCTGCACAACGGCGCCGAGCTTCGAGGCTGCATCGGTCAATTGTTTCCTGACCGGGAGCTGTACAAAATCGTGCAGGTTTGCGCTTTAAGCGCTGCGCTGGAGGATTCACGCTTTCTGCCCGTCAGACAGGAAGAGCTGGTGTGTTTGGAAATCGAAATCTCCGTATTGACGCCGTTCCGCCGCATCGGAGACATTGAGGAAATCCAGGTGGGGAAGCATGGGCTTTATGTCATCCGGGGAGGCTTCCGGGGCTTGCTTCTGCCGCAGGTAGCGACTCAATACCAATGGGACAGGACTACTTTCCTGGAGCAGACGTGCCGCAAGGCCGGGCTTCCGGAAACGGCCTATCGGGATTCTCGCACAATCATCCACACTTTCGAAGCGGATGTCTTTTCCGAGTCCAAGTTCCGCCGCGAGTTAGGTTTATAACCCGCATGCGCTGGAAACTTGTGAGGACGACTCTCCAGAGTCGTCCTCCAAATGTTTCCTTTCACTTGTTCGGAGCGTCCCTGCCCGTTACCGGGCAGGTTCCTGGCCTCGCCCCGGACTTCGTGATATATGTTTAATTATGAAGCCCGGTGGATTTAGTCTCTTGCGAATCGGCGGGATAGAAATCGTCATTGACTACTCGTGGTTCATAATCTTTTTCCTGGT
>JBBISO010000093.1:0-10127 GCA_037441325.1 Acidobacteriota bacterium
GGCCAGTTTTCCAAAATGCTGCTGAGCCGGACCATGTGAACCATTTCGTGAGTGAGGATGTAGACCAAAAAGGGATAAAAACCTTCTTCCTTCAGCAGATTTTCTCTTTGTGCCGCCGCCAAAATACTTCCGTCATTAAGCTCGATGCGATAGAAATCAAAAGGCGCGCCGGCGCTGGCTTTTTGCAGCCAACGCACTCTGGCAAACATAGGATCCGGCAAAGGCTCCCAGCCGTGGTCCGTGCGCGTCAGGAGATCATACCTGAGTTTCTCCCAACGAAACGGCGGGATGCAATAATAGCCCGCCGTGCGCCTCTCCGCCTCATTCATCGCCTGGAAAACCAGGTTCCGTTGCGGAAACGAAAATTGCTTGAGTGCTTCTTCAGGTATCATGTTTTGCTTTCAGAGCTCTTCTCGGAGCTTTTTGCATCTTTGCCGGCCTTGGCGTCCGCCGTTTGGGATGCATCCTGTTTATCCGCGGAACCGCCCGAGTTGCGCCGGGCGTAGTCGGTCAGATACCAGCCGCTGCCCTTAAGCTGAAAACTTGAATGGCTGATAAGCTTTTCCACTCTCGCCTGGCAAAATTTGCATTGAGCGAGCGGCTTATCGGTAATCTTTTGAAATGCTTCGAAAATCTCGCCGCATTTGGTGCACTGGTACTCGTAGATCGGCACGCTTCCACCTCCGTAATCATAATCACAGAATTGCAGCTAAAATATAAACCCGGGATAGAATTCAGTCAAACGCCCCCGGCACCAGTCCGTGTTTCTCCCGGGATTTCCTCAAAGCAGCCGCGAATTGTACGCATGGACACGAAGATCTTCCTGGCAGCTTCCCCACATGCACCCGCTTTAAAGCAACAGGAAACTCGCAGGGTCTGGGTAAGCCTCTGATGGGCTATTTGACAATCGCCTGCATTACGGCCGTTTCAAAATCGTAGGTGATTTCCCTGCCCGATGTTTGGGTCATCAGAATTGCAACGGCCTTTTCTTTGGGATCAACCCAGAAATGCGTTCCAAAGGCACCGCTCCAGCCAAAGGCGCCGTTGGACAAGGCTGTCCCTGACGCAACGGCGTCGCTGATCACGCGCACGCTGAGCCCGTAGCCTTCACCTCGAGGCCGCCCAGGCAGGGAATCCGGAGCATGGACGGAGGCCATCAATTCGACAAATCTCGGACTCAGAAGCCGTTTGCCGTCTAACTGGCCTCCGGTCACCAGCATCTGCCCGAACTGCAGATAATCTTCCGCCGTACTGTATAGCCCGCCGCCGCCCGAAAAATATACGCCGTTCATGAAGGCCGGATTCGCCTGTTTCCGAAGCCCTTCCGGAGTTTTTTGATAAAGCGTCACGATACGGGAAAGGTGTGCATCCGCCGGATAGAAAAATGTATCCTTCATGCCGAGAGGCTCGAAGATTCGCGTGCGCGCAAATTGGTCGAATTTCTGGCCCGAAGTGATCTCCACGATCCGCGCCAGCGTATCGAATCCTGCCTGGGCGCTGTATGCCCAGCGGGCACCTGGCTGAAATTCCAGGGGAAGGATGCCCAGCCTAGGGATATAGTCGGCCAGCGCTTCAGATGGCTTCAGGGGAGCCTTGGCGGCTTCCCTGCTGCTGATGGTTCCACTGACGAGTCCCGAGGTGTGCGTCAGCAGATCGCGTATCGTGATCTCGCGATCCGGCGGGATCGTATAAAAGCGGGGCTCGGCCGGGGGAGCCCCCGGGGGCGCCGGGCCTGGAGGAGCGGGGCTCGGTTGTGATATAGCCACTTTCAAATCCTTGAAAGACGGTATGAATTTCGAGACCGGGTCATTAAGCCGGATCTTTCCTTCCTCAACCAGCATAAGAACGGCGAATCCGACTACGGGTTTGGTCATCGACATGATGCGGAAAATGGCGTCCTTGGCCATCGGCTTTTTCGTTTCCAGGTCCATGACTCCATGTGCCTCCAGATGCGCGATCCGGCCCTGACGGGCTACCAGAGTGACGGCTCCGGAAAAGCTCCCCGCGTCCAAATATCGCTGAATCAAATCATGAATTCTGCCCAGGCGTTCGGAAGAAAGACCGACCTCCTCCGGTTTGGCTGTGGATACGCCCCCAGCCGACAGCCGCGGCGGGCAGATGAGTACAGAAATGACCAAAAGCATTGCGGCAGATCTTGCTATCCAATGCATACGGTTCTCCAATCGCTTGCGGGTGAAAAAACATAGCCTGCGGCCCCCCGGCCAGGTTGTTGGAAGCGACGGGTGCCGCACGGTGTAAAACAGCACTATGAGCTGCTGCCACACATTTCATACTGCCGGTCTACAGACTTATAGGATGTTTTTACACGGTCGTAAAGCGCTAAAAATTATTTGCACGAAAAACAGCGATACCGGATAGTCTTATCTCGGTTTCTGCGCGCCGGTTGGTACCGCATGGATAGGATTGATTCTTCTGGGAGTATTCCAGCCGGGATTTTCCCATATTCTTTATGCCGAGGCCATTAACCCGCATTTCTCACAAGGTTTTTGCGGGAGCGGCACATCCGGGCATGCGCATCAAGCCAAGAGAATTTCGTCTTGGGCCTTTCAAGGCCCGGGAAGCTGTGTGCGGTAAGGATCAAAAATTGCCTTTGGAAATTTGTGCGATTTGCGACGAAACAAGCCGATAACTAACATGTAACCATCCGCTTCTTTTCCCTCAGATGGGATGCAGACACTGGCTTTCTGTGTCTTCCGCATTCTTGAAATAGATGCGGCATTTGGCACTTCAGCTATGCGGAGCGCATTTTCGGTTTTGTGTTCCGGTTTTTCCGGGAGGCTTTATGAAACATCGGTATGAGTTCATTTTTTTCTGTCTGTTTTTCTGCGTATCCGCATTTCCGCAGAGCGACGGAATCATTCAATGCCAACCCGGATCCGAAATTTCAGTGCCGGCATGGATTGCGCCCGGCAGACCTCATGTGGTCGCGCAGCTGCCCTGCGGTCAAGCCGTCCATGTGATCGACAGGGGACATTTTTTTGCCGTTTCCGGATATTCGTCACGCCCGCGCGAGTATGCGAAAATACAGATAGAGGACAAGGTAGCCTTCGTCGATGCCGGCTATGTTTCGCTATCGGCAACTCCGCAGCGATTGATGGCGAAAGAAAGCAAAAACTTCGTCGCCCAAAAGCAAAATACAGCCGAAATGGAAGAACAGAAAAAATGGAGCATCCTTACGAGGGACGATGTGAGACTCCGCGATGAGATTCTCCTGAAGCCAATGTACGTACACGGGCCAAGAACCTTTTCCGCCACCCTCAGCAACAACAGCGAGCTTCCGGTTTCCCATCTGCAACTGCTGGTGAGACTTTATGACTGTTCCGATAGGCCCAAAAGCGACTACTCCAATTGCGACATTATCGGCGAGGCAAAACCTCTTGTTCCTGCTTCCGTCCCGCCGGGCCAGACACGTCGCGTCATGGGGTCTCCGCTGTTTGAAGCCACTCCTCGGGTGAGGGGCACTTTCGCATGGGGCTATAAGGTTTTAGGTGTCCGCGTGGAATAAAGGGGCGCAAACCGGATTGGCCTGTTCGCGGAACCGTGTCTGTGCATTTTCTATGCGGCGCGGTTGCGGCATCCGGTAACGAGCGCCTGGTTATACTGTCTTCCTTGTCTCCATACGCGTAGGGATGTGATCAGACATGCGGTTGCTCACTATTTTAAGCCGGGATATCAGGTCGCGGGAACCGGTTCGGGCAGGGTCCGACAAAAATTTTTTTATGGCCTAAAAGCCCGCACTGAAGTGTGAAGATATTTCGGGAGCAGGCGTATCGGCGGGCTAGTCGGCGAATTCGGCTATGAGGCGTGAAGGGATCAGCCTTGCTTCGAAGGCGCGGTCAAACAGGAGCTGCACCGCGCGGCGGCCTTCATTTCCGTAATCCAATGTTCTTTCATTCACATACATGCTTACAAAGCGGTCCGCCGTCTTGGTATCCAGGTCCCGGGCAAACCGCAGCGCATATTCCAAGGCTTCTTTCCGGTGATCCAATGCATATTGAATGCTTTCCCTCAGGAGCCTTGAGATCTCGCGGATGTTTTCCTTGCCGAGATCCCTCCGGACGACGTTGCCTCCCAACGGGAGTGGGAGGGCGGTGACTTGGTGCCACCATTCTCCCAGATCCACAATCTTATACAAGCGATGGCTGGCGTAGGTCAGTTGGCCTTCGTGGATCAAGAGACCCGCATCCGCCGATCCCAGCTGAACTGCGCTCATTATGCGGTCAAACGGGACCACCACGGTTTCAAAATCGGGTTGAAAAAGTTGCAGGGTCAGGTAGGCAGTGGTCAAGGTGCCGGGAACCGCAATTTTTTTCCCGCGCAGCTCATCCGGATTCCAGGCTTCTTTGGCAACGACCATGGGGCCGTAACGATCTCCCATGCTTGCCCCGGAAGGGAGCAATATGTATCGGTCGGCTATATAGACATAGGCGTGGAATGAAATGGCCGTAATCTCGTACTCTCCATTCAGCGCCGTGCGGTTTAGCGTCTCGATATCGTTAAGCGTGTGGCTGAAATGAAATTTGCCCGTATCCACTTTGTCTTTGACAAGGGCATAAAACATGAATGCGTCATCGGAATCCGGGCTATGCGCGATACGTATCTCCATAGTCGTCATTCCCGCCTTGAATTTGAGGTCCGCGGTTTTGATAAGGGATTGGATGTTTTTGCTTCAGCTGATTCCTCGGAATTTGGACTTAAGGATGGCGATCTTTTCCTGAAGCGTAGGTTCGGGCAATTTGGGAGCAGGCTCATTTTGTTGCCGTGCTTCCTCAGTATTTAGCGGCCTGCGGGATTCCGCCTTTTGAGGCCGCCGATATCCTTCCTGAGATCTTCCCGCCTTCAGCCGCGACCCGGTGTCCGGATTTTTTCCGGCTGGGGTGGAAGGAGATGATGCCGAGGTGCCGGCCGCTGTTTCCTCTGTCGCCGCTGACGATTGAGAGGCGGCTGCATTAGGTCTCGGCCTTCGCCTCAATTGTCTTTTGCGCCGTCTCTGCACCGGCGGCAACAAAGCTTTCATAGACAATCCGATCCGCTTTGTTTCCAGCTCGATGGAAATCACCTTTACCTGAACGACATCTCCGACCTTTACCGCCTCCCGGGGGTCGCGGATGAACCGATTGGACATCTGGCTGAGGTGCACGAGACCGTCCTGCTTGACGCCGATATCGACAAAGGCGCCGAAGTTCGTAACATTGGTAACCGTGCCCTCCAGCGTCATACCCGGCTTGAGATCTGCCATCTCTTTCACATCGGGTCTGAACCTGGGCGCCTTGAAGGCTTTCCTAGGATCGCGCCCCGGACGCAACAATTCTTCACGGATATCGCTGAGGGTCGGAATTCCCGCCGTTTCAGCGGCAAAGTCCTCCAGTCTCAGGGACGCGACCAAATCCTTGTTTCCAATCAGGTCGTTGATTCCGACATTCAGTGCCGAGGCCATCTGCTCGACGAGCGGGTAAGATTCCGGATGTATCGCCGTGCGATCAAGCGGGTTTTCACCATCCGGGATCCGCAGAAATGCCGCAGACTGCTCGTAGGTGGTTTTATCCAATCCAGCCATAGAAGCGAGGGAGGCGCGGGATCGAAACGGCCCGTGGGATTTGCGGACGGCAATGATTCTGCGGGCAAGCTTTTCGTTCAAGCCGGAGACATAGCGGAGCAAAGACTCGCCCGCAGTATTGATATTTACCCCCACTTTGTTGACGCAAAACTGCACGGTCATCAGCAGCCCGCGGTGCAGCTCTTTCTGATCCACATCGTGCTGATACTGCCCGACGCCGATTAATTTGGGATCGATCTTTACGAGTTCGGCCAAAGGATCCTGCAGGCGCCGGGCAAGGCTCACGGCGCACCGGTCCGACGCACTCCAATCCGGAAACTCCTCCCGGGCAATACGTGAAGAAGCGTAAATGGCGATGCCGGCATCATTGACCGACGCGATCATAATATCGTTCCATGCCTGTTCGGACAGAATTTGCCGTAACACGTTCTCCAATTCTCGCGCCCATATCCCGGTCCCGATAGAAATTGCCCGGATATGGTATTTAGCCAGTAAGTCCCTAAGGATTTTGCGGCCTTCCTGAATTTGATCTCTCAGGTCCGATTCGCGCTCCGCGGCTTCTGGGACTGCTTGAGCGGCGTTGACCGCCGTTATCGGCTCCGCCGGGAGAGCTTCCGACATGACGGCATTTTCATGCACCGGCAACGTTTCGGCTTTTGCCTCATCGGGAGCTTCGCCCGCAAATGATTGTTCTCCCGCAACGCCGTCCGGTGCTTCAGGAATTGTGGCCGGGACTGCCGGTGCAGGTTCGGGATTGGAGGTTTCCGGAGGCGGCTCCGATATTGGGCTACTAGTTTCGGCGGGTCTTTGGGACTGCGCTTCTGAAGTCTGCTCGGCCGGGGGCGGCTCCAATGCCTGCGCGTCCAACGCGCTGGGTTGTGCAGGGAGCACGGCTTCGGGCGCAGAGGTTGCGGATTCCTTGGCAACTTTTTGTTCCGCCGCATTGGGCGCCGGAATTAACCTGATTTTGGCCTTTTCCAGGAATGCGCCCTCTTCATTAACGACGGCGGCGCTGCATTCGCCGTTTTTCCCCCAATCAATTCCCATAACCATGACCGGGCCTGCCGGCGGCGACAGCAAAAGATTAGCCAGGTTTTCCTGAAAAACCCTGATAGCCTCGCGGTCCGCCCGCTCTTTCAACAGAGTCCTGACTTCGGTTTCGATCAGCGGGCGCAAGATTCTGTTGTAGCTCTCGCGCGCGGCGGCCTCGAGGATGGGCGCAAAAATCGAGCCTTTTTCCTTGATTATCTGAGCGAGAAGGTATTCCACCGCTTTTGCGCTGTCGCCTTCAATTGAGGAAACAAGAATGCCTTCCTTGCATCCTCTCCGGATAGCCAGCACGCGGTGTGAGGGAATGGTGGTAACGGATTCCTTCCTCTCGTAATACATATTATATTTTGTTTTCTGCCCGACTTTTGCCGGCACGACCGAGGAAACGACAAAACCTTGGTTCCAGAGGAATTCCCGCAGAACTTTTCGGCAATCGAAATCTTCATAAATCCATTCGGCGATAATGTCGACAGCCGCCTGGAGCGCTTGTTCGCGGGTGGATATTCCTCTGGCGGGATCAACAAAAACGTCTATGTGCTCCTCCACGCTCCAGGCATCAGGCTCCTGGTTCCAGAAGTATTCGGCCAGAGGCTGCAGGCCCTTTTCGATGGCTTCTGTCGCGCGGGTTTTTCTTCTGGGACGGAATTGGTGGTGCAGATCATCCAGCTCCACCTTGTTGAAACAATTTTCTATTCTGGCCCGAAGCTCGTCGGTCAATATTCCCTGCTCGGACAGGAATTTCGTGAACGCTGCCCGTTGCTCCCACACTTCTTTATAATGAGTCATGCGCTCCTGGATCGAGCGGACCTTGGCTTCGTTCAAGCTGCCGGTGGCCTCCTTGCGGTAATGAGCAATAAATGGGCCCGTGGCCCCTTTTTCTAAAAGAGCTACGGTAGCCGCCACAGAGCTTTCCGGTGTCGCGGTTTCCTGGGCGACACGGCTTATAATTGAAGCATCCATGGCCGATATTCTTACCGAGGTGAAGTGCAGAATCAACCTGTAAATTCACTCTTGACTCGTACTCTTTGCAGGATTTGAGAGTAGCAGGCATGGGATCAGAAGCGTGCGACAGAGGATTAGGCGGTTGGCGTCCATATGATTGCCCTGGCCCGACAGAGAACCGGCAGAACATGAGTCTCCGCAAGTTAACGGACTTGCCGAAACGGGAGCTTTGGTTCTGTATCAGCGCCGGCGGCGGATATCGGAGTAATTAATAGGCCGGTATGCTGATTCCTCCAATAGGCCAGGTTCGGCGCCCTCCTGGAGAGCCTTCGCGCGGAGCGGCTTGGGCCGGCCTTGGTTGACTGAACCGTTGTGCGTTGTTGAGTTCGGCATCTGTGAATGCGATTTCTGAGTAAGTGAACTTTATAGGTTTCCTCACCTCCAAATCGAAATGGGTTCCGGGAGCGAGCACCAGATCCCGCCCGCGGGTAAAAAGCGTCGTGATGATTCCCGCAGCGGCCCCGGCCCCTGCTCCAATAGCCGCGCCTGAGCCGCGGCCGGCCCCCGCTCCGATGATTGCGCCCTGGCTGGTGGTTCCTATGACAGTACCCGCGTCTTCGCTTCCGGAACCGCCTGCGGATACGGTCTCCGAATTGCGCTCCATATTCTCATCTCCAAGGCCGTGAATGCCTCGAAATGAGGCGATGAATTCGCGTTTGACGCCGTTTGGAAGAAGGATGTCATCGAATCGGATTGCCAGACGGCCTTTGCCCCTTATTCTGCCGGGACGCACGACATTGGGGACCGTTCCCCGGACTAAGGATCCTCTTGGTATCACCAGCCGCTGTTGTATCCAGACCGGATAGGCGGTCTCGGTGTAAACCATGTCTCCTGCTTGGCTGCTGCGCGTGTTCAAATATGCGGTCAATACAATTGGAATAACCGTCCCTTCCGGGACTACTATCTGGGATTCCATCGAACTTTCCTGCGCCGGTTCCTGGTCTATTCCCGAATGGGCCGGTGGAGCAAATAACGACAAAAGCACAAAAGTCAAGAAAGCATTTCTGCTGTTGCTCATAACCTACTCCTCCGCTTATCCATTTCTTGTGTGCAGCACTCATAGATGTTGGATGAAGCATATCGATTGATGTTTCAAATGAAAACAATTCTATGCTGAGCGACAATTATTCATGCGCCTTGATGTTGTTTCGCTGCGAAGCCTTATGGCAAGTGCGGGCAAAGCGGGCGGGGCATTTGCGTTGACAGGCTGATGACTATAGAATGATTCTCTGGAATGGATGAAAAATCCGGCCGGATAATCAGCCGGATATAACCCCTCGTTGGTCCGAGCCGTGGAGGTATAGTTACGATTGATCGGATGTTCTCCCGAAGTTGGGCACAAAGCCGGTTTATTGCCGGTTCAGGCCGGTGCGTTTTGGGAATGAAAACTCGAAGTATGAAGGTGATTTAAGAACTATATGTGCTTTAAAGGCAAACCTCAAAGACCGCAATGACCTCCGAGAAAACGAGATGCTTTGAGGTTTTGAAGGTCTTCGTGGTGGGAAGAAGCGCAACTTGAGCCAATTGAACTGCGGGACATGACGAACGCCTTTCAAGACAAGCCATGATTTCAGGAAGAGGTGCCGGACCGGAATTTTTACATAGGGAAACGCCTCGCATGGACTCAGCCGGCAGCATAATCCAGTATCCCAACCGGCCTCTCAGCATTTTTTTCTCACCACGAACGGTTGCGGTTCTGGGCGCCACCGAGAGTGCGGGAAGCATGGGTCGTACCGTGCTATGGAATCTGGTCAGCAATCCATTCGGAGGGACCGTATTCCCGGTAAATCCTGAGCTTACGAGCGTGCTCGGCATCCAGGCATACTCTAATATAGCCTCTGTCCCCGAGAATGTAGATTTGGCCGTCATTGCCACGCAGCCGGATACGGTACCCGCTCTTATAGCTGAATGCGCCGACGCCGGTGTCAAGGGCGCCATAATCCTGGCCGCGGGATTCAAGGAAGCCGGTTCGGCCGGCTTGAAGCTCGAAGAGCAGATTCTGACGAATGCCCGGCGCGGCGCGCTCCGTGTAATCGGTCCCAATTGCCTGGGCGTTATGAGTCCGCTGACCGGCCTCAATGCCACCTTTGCCGTCGGAATGGCGAGGCCCGGGCAACGTCGCTTTCATCAGCCAGAGCGGAGCATTGTGCACGGCGGTTCTGGACTGGAGCCTAAAGGAAATGGTGGGCTTCAGCTGCTTCATTTCCGTCGGCTCCATGGTCGATGTCGGCTGGGGGGATCTGATCGACTACTTGGGCGACGACCCGGGGACGCGCAGCATTGTTATTTACATGGAGTCCATTGGGGATGCGCGGTCTTTTCTGTCGGCTGCCCGGGAAGTTTCTCTTGCCAAACCCATTATCGTGATTAAAGCGGGCCGAACGGAGGCCGCGGCAAAAGCCGCCGCTTCTCATACCGGGTTGCTGACGGGGTCGGATGAGGTCCTGGACGCTGCTTTCCTGCGCGGCGGTGTGCTGCGAGTGAATAATATTTCCGA
>JBBISO010000094.1:0-707 GCA_037441325.1 Acidobacteriota bacterium
GTCTTGCCGCCTACCTGGAGACAAGCGAAGACCTGAGGTCTTATATTATCGGAGCCTTGATCTATCCCGCATTGCTTTCCCTTGTAGGCCTGGTCAGCGTCGTCATCCTGACGCTCTTTGTGGTCCCGCGCTTTACCTCCATTTTTCAGGACATGGGTGTGCCTCTGCCTTTGCCGATGGCCATTCTGAAAGGCTTAAGCGGCTTTCTTGCCGGTTACTGGTGGATTGCGGCGATTATGCTGTTGCTCGCAGCCTTCTACTTCAAACGCTTCCGCGAAAGCGATGAGGGCCGTTTGAAATGGGACCGGTGGCTCCTCCGCGTACCCCTGCTTGGAGTAGTGCTGCGAAAAGTTGAGGTGGCGCGCTTCTCAAGGTCCTTGGGGACATTGCTTCATGGGGGTGTCCCACTGCTGCAGGCCATGACCATCGTGCGGGAAATCATCGGGAACCAGAGCATTGCGAGGGCGATCGAACCCATTCGCAACGGCATCAAAAAGGGAGAGGGAATCGCGCAGCCGATGAAACAAAGCGCCGTTTTTCCGCCGCTGGCAATGCATTTGATTGAGGTCGGCGAAGAATCCGGAAGGCTCGACAGCATGTTGATTCAAGTGGGGGAAGTCTACGACGCTGAAGTTCGCACCAGCATCAAAAACCTTATAGCATTTTTTGAGCCGGCGCTCATCCTTTTAATGGGCATCGTCATCGGG
>JBBISO010000094.1:794-10096 GCA_037441325.1 Acidobacteriota bacterium
AAGGGCCGACAGAATCGCCTGCGGCCAATTGGGGAGGAAATGATGGGCGTGATGGCAGGTGAGCGGAAGTCGGAGAAAGGCTTTTCTCTCATAGAGCTTATTGTTGTGTTGGTAATCCTGGGCCTGCTCGCCGCGATCGTCGGGCCGAACGTATACAACAAGCTCGCGAAGGGAAAAGACCAAATCGCAAAGATTCAAATCAAGGAACTCGAGGGCGCTCTGCAACTCTACTCTTTTGACATGGGGCGCTACCCGGAAACCGGGGAGGGTCTCGAGGCCTTGATCCGAAACCCCGGGAACTCGGATTCCTGGAGGGGACCGTATCTCGCCAAGGCGCTGCCCAAGGATCCCTGGGGCAGGCCGTACATGTACCGCAGCCCCGGGCAGCATGGTGATTTCGATCTCTTTTCCTACGGCGCGGACGGCGTCGAAGGCGAAGACGATATCTGCAGCTGGAAGTGAATATGAAGGAGTCGCGGAATCAGGGATTTACCTTGCTGGAACTCATGATCGCGGTGCTGGTGATCGCACTGGCCCTGGCCGTGTCCTATCCTTCGCTGTCGCGCGGCTCCGCGGCGCTTCACCTGCGGGCCACCGGACGAGACGTGCTGAATATTTTCCGCTATGCAAGGGAAAAAGCAGTCACGGAGCAGACCGGAATGAGAGTGACCGTAGATCGGCAAAAGCAGGAGCTGGTCCTGTCCGACAGCCTGGGCGACGCCAGCCGGAGATATGTTCCGCCCAAAGATGTCAAAATCGAACGAACCACGCTGGCGGGGAATGAAGTCGCGGACGGCCCCATGGTCATTCGCTTTCTTCCGAACGGCGGCTCGGATAATGCGGAGATACTTTTGAAATCCGACACCGGTTCAATTCTCAGGATCATTTCGGATCCTATAACAGGAGGCGCCCGAATCGAATCCGGTTCGAAAGGGCAATAACGATGACCTTGCCGGCCTTTAATCCTGCTTTCCGTAAGGATGGGTCTCCGATTCCGTCCGATTCATGCCAATTCCCGGACGCCCTTGGGGAGCCGTCCGCACGGAAATGCGGCTTTTTGGGATTTACCCTGCTCGAAGTGATGGTGGCTTTAACTGTATTAGCCGTTGGCGCGGCATTGACTTTATCCCTGATTTCCGGATCCCTGGGCAATATACGAAAAGTTCAGCTGCGGACACGAACTGTTGAACAAGCACAATCCGTAATGGAACTGGCTCTTCTGGATGAATCCGTTACGCGGCCCATTACCTTTAACGGGGACTTTGAAGACGGAACCCGCTGGTTCGTGCGCGTCGAGGAATACGCGCTCCCGGACGCTCAGACGCAGCTCCGGGATCAGGCCCGGCAAAATATGCCCGTGAGACTCTTTCAATATACCGTCGAAATGCTGAGCCCCGGCTCCAGGGCGCCTGATTATAGGCTGCAGACCCTAAAGCTGGTGAGGGCGCAACCGGAAGAACAGCCTTCGAGGTTGCAGCGATGATGAATTCTGGAAGCGAACGTTCCATCCGGCGCGAGGGAGGATTCACCTTGCTGGAGATGCTGATAGCGGTGACTCTGGTCGCCATGATGGCGGTAAGTCTATGGTCGGTTTTTGCCGTAAGCCTCCGATCATGGTCCCGCGGCACGCAATTCATCGACACAAACCAGCGCCACCGCAGCATTCTGGACATGGTCCGCAAACAGATGGCGTCCGCTTATGGCTTGTATGGCCGGCTCGATCAGGAATTAGCAGGGAATCCCCGCCTGATTTTCATTGGGTCTGCGGATTTTATCCGCTTCATCAGCCTGAATTCTCTGCAATTCCAGGAAAGTCCGGGGCTCACGTTGGTCTCCTATGAAGTTGTCCGAGATTCGGGGGGTGGCTATTCAATGGTAGAAAGAGAAGCGCGTTACCTGGGCCAGGCGCTTGATGAAGAGTTCTCAGTGGCCCACGGAAGAGCCATACCCATATTTGAAAATCTGGCCAGCTGCACCTTCGAATATCTTGATCCGGGCGGCGGGGACGGTCAGTCCAGGTGGGTTACGGAGTGGGACGGCGAGAAACTGGGGCGTTTGCCGGGAGCTGTTTCAATGACCATGGTATCGCGGGACCCTAAAGGGAATAATCTAAGCAGGCACATGGTTGTGCCCATTCAGGCAAAGCCCCGCGATCTTCGAGCGAACATTATGAATCCGTTCGGCGGAAGAATAGCGGTAATACAGTAATTGGTTTCTGTCGGAAAAATCGGTAAATCACGCAGGGGCGACCGGCAGGTCGCCCCCACAAATGCGGTTGCAGTCGCGAAACCTGCAGTATTGGTTAGAGGAATGTTGACGATGAATACGAAATTGGGAACTTCAGCTTCTTCATTGTCGGCCAACCGCTGTCAGCTGACCGCTGAGCAGGGAGTGATTCTAATTGCGCTGCTTTGGATCCTGGTTGCACTGTCCGTCATCGCGCTGAGTTTCTCGAGAGAAAGCTTCGTGGAGGTGGCCGCGGCACGAAACGCGCAATCACTGGAGCAGTCGTATTTCACGGCACGAGCCGGAATCGCGGCGACTATTTACCGGCTTGTGCAGAGTCGGTTTTTCCCTTCCGTTCAGCGGGTCGAGTTCCAGGATAGGATGGATCCGCTCGATTTGGGAATCGTGACGGGCCAAGTCGGCGATGGCTTCTATCGAGTCGATATCCAGGATGAATCGGGCAAAATCAACCTGAATATGGTTTCAGAGGAACAAATACGGGCCTTGGCCGAAGCGGCGGGAATCGATAAGAAAGATGCTGCCATAATCGCCGATTCAATTATGGATTGGCGCGATCCGGACAGGGCGCACCGCCTGAACGGCGCTGAGGATGATTATTATGAAACGCTTAACCCTCCTTATAAGGCCAAGAACGGCAGGATTGAGACAATCGAGGAGCTGCTCCTTGTAAGAGGGATCAGTCCGGAGTATTTTTATGGTTACCCGGAGAGGGCTCCAAACGGTTCTATCATATATAAATTTGGGCTTTCCCGCTATTTTACGGTGTACTCGGCGAGGAACCAGATCAATGTCAACTTTGCCGCTCTTCCGGTTCTCCGGTCGATACCGGGAATGGCGGCCGAGGCGGCCGAACTGATATATGAAAGATGCCGCACCAAGCCGTTTAAGAACATAGAGGAAATCACGCGCGAGCTTCCAGTGAGCATCGGGACGACAACAAGGCCGTTGCTGACAACCGAACAAACCGGCACCTACACCCTTACCGCCTCGGCGCATACGGGAAGGTCCAAGGCCCGCCGAGTGATACGCGCGGTCATCACGCTCGATCGGAGCGAAAGATTGCAATACCGAACCCTTTATTGGAACGAAAACGTTCCCGATTATGAGGGGTCTAGGCCATGATTTACCTGAAGACCGGCATCGGAATCGAGCTCAGGGGAGAGGACTTGTTGATTTCCTCCCTCCAGAGCAATTTCTCCGGGAATGTATTCACCCATTTCAAGCGTTTCGCCGATTACCGCCTGCGCGATAAGGAAGAGCTGCGAAGAGAAATCGCCCTCTTTTTCAAATCGCATGGGCTCAGCAAGGAAAACATCGTCCTGGGGATTCCGCGCAAAGACATAATCATGCGCTATCTGGATCTGCCCGCCGAAGTCTTGGACAATCTCAAGCAGGTCATCCGGTATCAGGTTCAATCCTATGAACCTACTGATGAAGACCGGTTCTACTATGACTACGCCCTGCTCGACTCCAACGGAAACAGGAAAAAGCTGGCAATTCTGCTCGTGATGGTTAAAAAGTCACTTCTCGACAGTTATCTTCAGCTCCTGCTCGCTCTCGGGTTACGGCCGACATTCGTGACCGGCAGCTCCCTGGCGCTTTCCAACCTGTTTTTGGGGAACCGGAAAGATCTGCGCGATAAAAATTTCATTCTGGCGGACCTGTCCTATTCTTCCATGGAGCTTCTGGCCCTGCGGCGCGGCGCCTTCGCTTATTCCCGGGAAGTCTCAAAGGAAAGCAGCCGGCGCTGGGCGGATTTGACGCTGCGCGAGTTGAATGAGGCGGCGTCCAAAATACGGCTTGGGCCGGAAGAAACGCTGGAAAAAATCGTCCTGGCCGGAGAATCGGCGCACAACGCTTGCGCCGAATTGGCCGCCGTCATTCCGGATTGCGAACTGATTCAAAACGCCATGGATCTTAAAATCGCCGGCCAAAACAAACTTCATGTCCAGGAGGCGGCATCTTCGTTGGGATTGGCATACACGGGATTGGCGCGGCGCCCTCCCTTCAGAGTGAATCTTTTGCCTGATGAGCTCCGCAGTCACCAGACACGCTGGGCTTACGTGCCCGCCGCGATATTGGGATTGGCGGTCCTGGCGCTGGCGGCGGCGCTCGGCATTCAGCGCACGTACCAGAACCAAATACTGATACGCAAACTTGATCAGGAGATTCAATCTCTTAAAGGGCCGGTGGAAAGAGTCCAATCCCTCAGGAGCCAAGCGGAGGCCATGGAAAAAAGGGTCGGCGCTTTCGAGGACCGCATGCGCAACAAAGACCTGAACCTTGAGGTCCTCAGGGAACTGACAACCGTTCTCCCGCCGGATACCTACCTGATGACCTATACCTACCGGGAAGGAAACATCCAAATAGCCGGCGTCAGCGCCTCCGCACCAAACTTGATAGCCCTGTTGGAGAAATCGCCGCTGCTGAAGGATGTGACTCAAAAAGGCGGTATTTTCAAAGACCCTCAGACGGGCAAGGACAGGTTCAGTTTTGAAGCAAGATTGGAGAGGTGAATTGTGAAGGCCACCGCCAGAGAAAAAAGGGTGATCGCCGCCGGCGCCGTCATCGTCGTCAGCGTGCTGCTCTATTATGCCACAACGCTGCTGCCGAGCGGCGAGGATCTCTCACGGACCGTAGATCTCAAGAGGAAGATGCTTCTCAAACAGCGGGAAACGCTGGCGCGTGAAGAGATTTTCACCGTGCGCCTGGAGCAATACAAAAAACGCCTTGATGAGGACATGACCCGGCTGTTGCCCGGCGACAATCCTAATGTGGCGGGCGCTGAACTGCAGAAGATCCTCACGGATTTTGCGGCCCAGAGTTCAGTGGAAATCACTCAGAAAAATATTCTGCCGGCGAAAAAGGCCGAGGATGGAGTGCAAAAGATATCCGCGCGCATCGATACCACTTGCACTCCGGAACAGCTGGTGCAGCGATTGAGAATTACGAGAAGTTTTTGACGATTGATGAATTCACCGTAACCGGCATACGTATGCAGAGAAAATACGAGATCCGGCCCAGCTTGACCGTTTCGGGCTATATCGCGTCCCCGGACAGCAAGCCCGGCGAGAAGCCGGCGGCCGGCGTTTAAGAAGGAAGGCTGGTATGGCTAAGAGATGGATCGCGGCTAATCTGCTGTTGCTGGCAACCGCGGCATTGCTGGCGAGGCAGCTACACGTTTCGATTGTCCGATTCAATACGGAAAACGATTTATCCAAGATACAGCCCGCCCGGGACATCAAACAGATGATCGCTCAGGATAGCCCCCTGCCTAAGATGCCGCCGGCTAGAAGCTATTCTGCGGCTGATTTTGCGGTCATTCCGGAAAAGAATATTTTTTCAGAAACCAGAAGCATGGAGGAAAAGGGGGAGACGGCCGCGCCGCTGGAAACTCCGCCTCTGGTGCAAAAACCCATCCTGGTGGGAGTGGTCATATCTGACACTCAAAAAACCGCCACCATAATCGACCCGTCGGTGGCTTCCCCAAACCAGACCCGCCGGGCTCAGATCAAAAGAGTCGGTGATTTTTATCACGGGTACAAGATAACCGCTATCGATCCCGATCGCATCGTGCTTGAGAGCGGAACGAGGCGGGAAATTATACCGCTGCATGAAGGCTCGAAGCGGGCCCGCGGAGGGAAAACACCTGTTCTTTCCACGCGAGTAGCTGCGATCGGTTCAGGCAGTGCCGGCGGCGGTATTCCGGTAAGCGTGGTCGCGGGAGGATCCGGCGGCGCCCGGACAACGGCTCCCGCCGGCGTTCCGGCTTCCGTGCCTATCGGCCAGCCCGCCGCTGCCCAAGCCACCGCGGGACAGACACGCCAGGCCGCCGGCGTTCCGGCTTCCGTGTATATCGGCCAGCCCGCCGCTGCCCAGGCCACCACGGGACAGACACGCCAGGCCACGGGCGTTGCACAGCAACAGATCCAGCCGCCGCAGGCACAGCGTGGGCAACAACCGGCTCCAGGCACGGGAGCAACGGGTGCCCAGGGACAGCGTGTCATCAGAACACCATTCGGCACAATTGTCCAGCAAGACCCGGACGATTAGCAGCTCGATTTAAGGATTATTTGCAGGAATTCTCCGGGAGAGGAAGTAATATCCTTATGATTATTAAAAAATTCAGGGGCGCGATTCTCGTCATTCTCGCCTCGCTGCTGATGGGCGGCTTCTCCGCAATGATTCCTCAGGAGTCGGGACAGAAACCCCTTACGGATGATGAGCGACAGCGAACGCTGGAAAGCCTGACAAGAAAAATACAACAGGTGCAGAAGGATGCCGGACAGCCGGCGGGAGGCGAAACACAAAAGCCCTCTCCTTCCGGCATGGCGTCAAGTCCGATACTTGCCGGCACGCAAGCTCCGAGCCCGGCGCCGGCTAATCCCCCGATTCCAATGCCGGTTCCGCGGGACAGCGGCAGAGTGCAGCTGAGCTATGAGAACGCGGATCTCTATGATTTCATCAATCAGATTTCAAGCACGCTCGGCCTGACTCCGATCGTGATCGACCCTGATATAAAGGGAAGCGTCTATATACAGAGTTCCGCGCCCATGGCCAGGGAGGATTTGCTGCCGCTTTTCAACCTGATATTGAAGAGCAACAATGCGGCTCTCATTAAACAAGACAACATTTATCAGATTGTGCCCATTTCTTCGGCTCTGAAGAAGGGCATCGATGTTATCGAGATGCCGCCCTCGCCTCCGCCCGCAAAACCTGACGCGGAAAAGAAACCTGATGCCGCCGTGCCCAAAACCACAAAAACGCCGGCCGGAGCAGCCAAAGATGCTCCCGCAGCCGCGCCTTTGCAAACGGGAGCAACCACGCAGACCTCCGGCGCTCCAAGCCAGTCTTCAGAAAGGGATGCCTCCAAAATTCCCCGGATGGCGACGCACGTGATTCGCGTTGAGTTTGTTCCGGTCAAGGACCTGATCGAGCCGATCAAACTGTTCATGACCGAAGGCGGCGTCATCATGCCCTACGAACGGCTGAACATGTTGATTATCGTGGATTACACGGACAGCGCCGCGAGAGTGCTGCAGATTGTGCGCATGTTGGATGACAGCTACCTTGATCCGGATCTGGTCGAATTGATTAAGATCCATAACAACGCTTCCGCGGACCTCTGCGAAGACCTGAAAAAGATTTTCGGCTCGGGAACCAAAGACTCCGCGACCGGGATCTCTTTTGTTTCCCTGGACCGCCTCAACGCGATTTTCGTCATGGCGAGTTCCAAACGCGGACTTGAAGAAGTCAAACGGTGGATCAAAGAACTCGACTCTGCGACCGGCAGAAAAATTCAGACCTACGTCTATGTGGTTGAAAACTCAACGGCCTCCAACATAGCGATGATGCTCACGGCCTTGTACGGCGGAGACGGCGCCGACACCGGTGCAGGAGGGACCGGAGGAGCTTACGGGGCAGGAACCGCCGGCCGCTCTCAGGCCGGACCATTCGGGACCGGAGGATCCGCTGCAGGCGCAGGATCCAATCAGGCGGGAGGGACATCGACCCCGTTCAGCGGCTCATCTACTTACCAAAGCGGAGCATCCTCCCTGAGCGGCTATCAGGGAGCATACGGCGGACTCGCGGGAGGCGGGGTCTTCGGCAGCGGACAACAGCTGGGGCCGCGACTCAATGTCAGCCCTACAATCACTTCACAGATACTTCGCGGCGGCACCTTCACAGGTCTTCAGGATACGGTGCGGCTGGTGGTGGATGACTTGAATAATTCGCTGATCATCCAGGCCACGCAGGCCGACTACACTTTTTTGCTGGAAACTATAAAAAAGATGGATGTCCTGCCTCGCCAGGCGATCATCGACGCCCGCATTTTTGAAGTCGATCTCACGGACGCGTTGAGCTTCGGCGTCAGCACCTCCCTTCAGGGCACCTCAACTGACCCTGCCAGTCACCTGACAACAGGTTCCATCTCCGAGGCTTCGGGAGCGCTTTCAGCCGGGACCTTTGCCTTTGTCGGCAATTCCAGGGAAATCCTTCTCAAACTGAATGCCTTGCGCGAAAAGACCAGAGTGAGAATCCTGGAGGCCCCTTCGGTACTTGCGCTCGACGGCACGATCGCACGCATTGTGGTGGGCGCGGAGATTCCCTATCCCGGCACCAGCTTCACTCCCGCCGTGGGAGGCACAACGACCAGCGTTCAGTATCGGGACACGGGAATTTCCCTTCTCGTCCAGCCGCGCATTTCAGCGTCCGGATCAGTGACCCTGAATATCGCGCAGGAGGTCAGCAGCCCGGGCGCAACAACCGCCAGCGGCCCGACTTTCTCCAAGACAAGCGTGGAAACGACACTCTCGGTCAAAGACGGAGAAACAGTGGCGATTGCAGGTTTGATAAGGGATGCAAACACCTTTTCACGGGGCGGGGTTCCGCTTTTATCCGAAATCCCCATTTTGGGAAGCCTCTTCGGCCGCACCAGCAAGACCGCAGCCCGAAGCGAGCTGATCATTCTAATCACCCCCCATGTGATCCGGACTCCTGAAAGATTCCAGGAGATGACTCAGGAGTTGAGGGATTCTCTTCGAAATGTACGCAAGCTGGCAGACGAGAAGGAAAGGGAACACCTGGAGGATATGGAAGATGCGCGCAAGGAGCGTTACAACCAGCAGCAAAAACGCCTGAGGAAAACGGAACCGCGCGAATCAAAATAACCCGCATTTTCCAGAGGGTTTCACTGCGGCGGCACATCGGTCATGCTTGCTGCATTGCGCTCCTGTGAGGACGGCTATCGGAAACCGCCCTCGGCGGGTCTGGAGACCCGCCGCCACATGCCCAAAATTAGTCCGGAAGATGGGAGGCCTTTCCGGACCTCACAGGGGTCACGGTAAATTGACTTTTATTCTGAATAAGCGCTACCGCAGTGAAACTTCCGCCGGCCTGAGCCCTCAAAACAATCGACCCTTTAAAACGGAACTCCGGTATATTCAACTCCTGGTAAAGATATCTTGCAATTTGGTGCTTTGCCGGCAAAGAAACAGTTACCGTGTCGTCCAGCAAATCGCCTTCCCGGTCAACAAGGGCAATCTTTATCAGCA